>QYPX01000216.1 GCA_007280205.1 Comamonadaceae bacterium | reverse complement strand
CCATCCGGTGCGCGGTGTGACCGAGATGGTGTCGATCTCGATTGTGGGGATTGTCTTTTTGCAGCTGGCAGATACCTTGCACGCCGGACGTTTTACCCGTGCCGACATCTTGCTGGATCGGCTCAAAATGAATAGCCCTGCGTTGGCGGATGCCGTGCAGGCGGGCTTCCATTTGGTGGGCCTGGCGCTGATGGTCGTCATTCTGCTGGCCAGTTGGGCGCCCTTGGTGGAATCGGTGCGGATTCAGGAGTATGTCGGTGCGGTCGGCGACTTTCAGTTGTCGGTCTGGCCGATTCGCCTGATCACCTTGATCGGCTTGAGTACCACCGCTCTTTGCTTTTTGTTGTTGGCCTGGATCGACATGGGCCGCCTGCGCTCCAGGCTGCGCGCCGGGCGTTCTGTATGAGGACCATCAGATGAGCAATGTCTCGATTGCGCTGGGCTCGCTGGTGCTGATGCTGGTGCTGATTTACGCAGGCCTGCATGTGGCGATCACGCTGGGGCTGCTGAGCTTTGTTGGGGTCTGGTTGATCCGGGGCGATGGGCAGATTGCGGCCAATTTATTGGCGCAGGCGGTGAACGATTCGATCTCGAGCCACATATTCGGCGTGGTGCCGCTGTTTGTGCTGACCGGGTTTCTGGTGGCGTATGCCGACGTTGGCAAAGACGCCTTTGAGGTTGCCAACCAGGCATTTCGGCGCATCCGTGGTGGCCTGGGTGTGGCCACGGTCGCGGCCAACGCGGTGTTTGCCGCCATCACCGGGATCTCGATTGCTTCGGCAGCCGTATTTTCCCGGGTTGCTGTGCCCCAGATGCTGCGTTTTGGCTACCAGCCCAAGTTTGCCGTCGGTGTGGTGGCGGGCTCTTCGGTGCTGGGCATGCTGATTCCACCCAGTCTGTTGATGATTCTGTACGGTTTTCTGGCAGACCAGTCGGTCGGTGACCTGTTTACCGCGGGCATTGTGCCGGGATTGGTGCTGGCGCTGGCTTTTTCGGTGGTGATTGTGCTGATGGCCTGGTTTCGCCCGAGCATGGTGTATGTGGATGCCAAACCCCGCGACATCGCTTTTGAGGACTTGATGCCGCTTCGGGAAATGGCCCTCAAGATCATCCCGATCGTGCTGCTGATTGGCTCGGTACTGGGGGGCATCTATGCCGGGTTTTTCACTGCCACGGAGGCCGGAGCCGTAGGCGCCTTGATGGCGCTGGTGATTGCCTTGCTGCGGCGCAAGCTCACACTGAAAAGCTTTTGGGGTGTGCTGACTGAAACCGGACACGTGACGGTGTCGGTCAGCTTCTTGATCATCTGCGCCAATATCTACACCCGCATGCTGGCCATGAGCGGCACACCGCAGGCGATGGTCGAATGGATGGCAGCCGCCGGTTTTGGCGTGGCCATGTTCATGCTGGTGTATGTCATCGTCGTTCTGCTGCTGGGCACCATCATCGATTCGTCATCAATTCTGCTGATCGTGCTGCCATTGATGCTGCCGATCGCCCAGCAATTCGGGTTGAACCTGATCTGGTTTGGTGTCGTGACCGTGGTAGCGGTTGAGATAGGCTTGCTCACGCCGCCCTTTGGCTTGAGCGTTTACGTGATCAAGAGCACGCTGGGGCGTACGGTTGATATTTCTCTGGGTGACATTTTCCGCGGCACCTTCCCTTTCACGCTGACCATGACCGCGGTGCTGGGCTTGCTCATTGCTTTCCCTGGAATTAGCCTGGTGTTGTTGAAATGACCAACCCCCAGCCAATCGATGGTTTCACGGCTGACCCCCTCTGTCCTGATCTATTTCCCGGAGTAACACCCCCATGACCCGCAAATTTGTTGACCTTTCGATCTACCTTGAAAACGATGTACTGAGCGATCCACCGGCCTTTGCGCCGAAGATCGAATACTTCAACCACGAGAATACGTTCGCGCAGATAGCACCTTTCTTTCCCGGACTCAAGAAAGAGGATCTGCCCGATGGTGAAGGCTGGGCCGTGGAGAGGGTGCAACTCTCCACCCACAACGGGACGCATCTGGATGCTCCGTACCACTTTCATTCAACCATGGACAAGGCGCTAGGCCAGAAGAAGCCCGCCATCGCCATCGACGAGGTGCCACTGGAGTGGTGCTTCCAGCCCGGCGTGAAGCTGGACTTTCGCCATTTTGGCGATGGCTATGTCGTCACTGCCGCGGACGTTGAAGCGGAATTGCAGCGCATCGGCCACACCTTGTCGCCGCTGGAGATCGTCGTGATCAACACGCGCGCTGGCTTGCGTTATGGCAGCCCCGACTATGTGGCAGCCGGCTGCGGCATGGGTTACGAGGCCACCATGTACCTGCTGGAGCGCGGTGTGCGCCTGACCGGAACCGATGCCTGGAGCTGGGACGCCCCGTTTGTGCACACCGCGAGAAAATACGGTGAAAGCCACGACGCCTCGTTGATCTGGGAAGGGCACAAAGCCGGTCGCGACATCGGTTACTGCCATATCGAAAAGCTGCACAATCTGGAAGTTTTGCCTGCTACCGGTTTTTACATTTCTTGCTTTCCGCACAAAATCCGTGGCGCCTCGGCGGGGTGGACACGGGCGGTCGCGATCTTTGACGATGCGCTGATGCCATCGAGATGATCTGAAAAGCAGACGCTTTCCTCGCACCGGACGGCGCTGCGCCCATTGACCTCTCAACGCATGCAAAAGGAATCTGATGGATAACACTGACAAGGTGATTCTGACCGTGGCCTGCACAGGCGCCTGGCCCAAGAAAAGTGATACGCCGTACGTACCCCTGACCCCGCAGGAAGAAGCCGATGACATTGTGCGTTGCTGGGAGGCCGGTGCGTCGATTGCCCACATCCACGTGCGCGATGACGCTGGCAATCCATCCATGAGTCTGGACAAGTTTGCGCAGACCGTTGAGCTGGTGCGTTCGCGTTGTGACATTGTTCTGAACCTGACTACATCGGGCGGTCTGGGGGTGTTGGATGATGAGCGCATGAAGCCTTTTCAGGCCTTGCGTCCGGAGATGGCATCGTTCGATGCCGGAACCATGAATTGGGCCCACACCACGGTATTTGAAAACAGCCCCAAATTTCTGGAGAAGCTGGCCGTCTCCATGAATGAATGCGGGGTCAAGCCGGAGTTTGAGATCTTCGATGCGGGAATGATCCACAACGTGCTGTACTACAGGAAGAAGGGGCTGATTCAGGACGTCCCGCATTTTCAGTTCGTGCTGGGCGCTCCGGGCGGACTGCCGGCCGAAGTGAAAAGCATGATGTTCCTGTTGGAAACCTGCAAGGAAAACCTCGGCAGCAATTTCACATGGTCGGCCTTCGGGATCGGGCGCGGGCACTTGCCCATCCTGTTTGCAGCCTTGTCGCTCGGAGGCCATGTGCGGGTGGGAATGGAGGACAACATCTTCTACCGAAAGGGTCAGCTGGCCAAATCGAATGCCGAATTTGTCGAACGAACCAAGCGCACCGTTGCGGAATTGGAAAAATCCATTGCAACGCCCGAAGAGACGCGCAGCATGCTGGGCCTCCAGGGTTCGCCTGGCAGACTTGCGAACGCTTGAACGCCAGCTTGCCTAGGCCTTGCGCGGCTGGATGTGTTCTCGAATCCAGCTCGCGAAATCAGCCTCTGGCAGATCGCCGGAAGACAGTTTCAGCATGTTGACGACGCACTGCGCATCGTCAGCCACCAGTTCAAGGCCATTGAGCGCTAGAAATAGTTCAAGTGCCACGAACGCCGTGCGCTTGTTGCCATCAACGAAGGGATGGTTGCGTGATATACCGAATCCATAGCTGGCGGCCAAATCGGCCGCATCGGGAGTGCCGTAGCAAGCCAGTTGTTCCGGTCGCGCCAATGCGGACTCCAGCAGGTTCGAATCCCGCACTCCAGCGCCGCCGCCATGCTCGACCAACTGCTCATCGTGAACGGCAAGAACCAGTTCACTGCCAAGCCAGGTCCAGTTCCTGGACGAGGAACTCACTTGGCCAACTCACGCAGGACTGCACGGCGTTTCTTCATAATGCGCCGCGCCTCCGTCATTTGCGCCTCAAATTCAGGGTTGTAAGCGCTCAGGTTCACTCCGTTGGCGGCTTCTGTCCAAAACACAGTGTCACCCTTGGCCACATTCAGACGGGCGAGCAACTCCTTGGGCAGGATGACGCCCACCGAATTGCCGATTTGTGTGAGTTTGAGTGCCGACATGATGATCCTAAAAAGTTATAACAATTGTTATATTATCCAGAAACCCTGAATCCATCAAGCGAATCCAGCATGCCCAGCACCTCCAGACCCGTGACGCGCTGGCAGTCAGCCCTGTGCTGCGCCATCCTGTCGATCGGCAGCGCCTGCTACGCCGCGCCGGATGAAGATTTGTTGGGAAAATCCGCCGGCTACCCGGTGGCACCGAATCTGGCGCAAGCATTCCAGGAGCGCTACCGGGTCGGGTCGTTCAGCGCGATGGACAGCCTGTCAGCACATTGCACGCTGGAGCCTGCGGCGCAGCCCCTGCCGCTGCCCAAGGCAGCGAGCGAGCATGCTTTTCAGTACCGCTTTGATGGCCAAACCTTGACGCTGGACGACTACATGCAGCGCCAGCGCGCTACCGCTGTGCTGGTGCTGAAAGACGGCGAGATCGTGGCCGAGCGCAGCAACTACCAGCGCAAGCCGGAGCAGCGCATGCTGTCCAACTCGATGGCCAAAACCATCGTTGCGCTGGCGTTTGGCAAGGCGCTCGAAGAAGGGCACATCCGGTCTCTGGAAGACCGCGCAGCGGACTACGAGCCGCGCCTGGCGGGCAGCCTGTATGGCGACACCAGGTTGATCAACCTGTTGCGCATGGCCTCGGGCGCGCAGTTCCTTGAAGACTACTCGGGCCGGGATGATCTGGCGCGCTTCAACCAGGCGGCAAGAAGACAGGGCAGCGCGGCGGCGGCACAAACCGTCACCCAGCGCGCCGCGCCCGAAGGCAGCGTGTTCAACTACGCCAGTGCTGAGACCTTGATGCTGGGTCTGGCCCTGCGCGCCGCTAGTGGACAGACTTTGTGCCGCTATGTCGGCGAGAAGATCTGGCAGCCGATGGGGGCTGAGTCCCAGGCCACCTGGCTCATCAACCCGCTGGACCAGACCGAGATGGCAGCGGGCAATTTCAATGCGACCGTCAGGGACTACGCTCGGTTGGGCTGGCTGATGGCCAACGACGGCCAGCGCGACGGGCGCGCGGTCGTCTCGCGCGAGCACCTGCTGAACATGACCGAAGCCAGCCGTCAACCAGAGGCGTTCCGGCCCGGACACCTGCAGAACAAGGGCAGCACCTACCTGGGCTACGGTCTGCAAACCTGGCTGCTGCCCGGTAGCACGCGCCGCTTTGTGCTGCTGGGTGTTTACGGCCAGGCCATCATGGTCGATCCTGGCCTTAAACTGGTGGTGGTCCATCTGGCTGCGGCCAAGGACGCCGCGGGCGACGCCAGCGGTGCCCATATGGGTGCCGAACGCAACGCCCTGTGGCGCGGCATCGTGGCACGCTACGGGCGCTGGTAGGGCCGCAACGCTCGCGATCCATCGGTTTCCCCGCTCATTTACGGACGACACACTGCATGATTCAAGCTTCTAAACTCATTGCCCAGGGTCAGGGCCTGGCAGCTGCGCTGATCAGACGCGCAAGCACGGTCGAACTGGACTGGGATGTGCGCCAGAAAAGCCGCTTCGACGCGACCGACTCTGCCGGGCGTCAACTGGGCGTCTTTCTGCCGCGCGGCACGCTGGTGCGGGGTGGTGACGTATTGGTGGCCGAAGACGGCTCGCTGATCAAGGTACTGGCCGCAGCGCAACCGGTGCTGCGGATCACCGCCTGCACCGAGCACGGCAGCGCCTTTGACCTGACGCGCGCCGCCTACCATCTGGGTAACCGCCATGTGCCAATTGAACTGCAGCCAGATCACCTGAAGATCGAGCCCGACCATGTGCTGGCTGACCTGCTGCGCGCCATGCATCTGACGGTTTCCGAAGAGACTGCATCCTTTGAGCCTGAGGGTGGCGCCTATTCCAGCAACGGCCATAACCATGAGCACGCTGCGCCCAAGCCCATCAACATCCCGATCAAGGCCGCTGCACCCCACGTGCATGGGCCGGATTGCAAGCATGATCACTCGTGATCGTCATTGCCAGTTTCCTCGTCATTGCGAGCTTCCGGAATCCGGCCCGATACCGCACACGGACCTTGAACCTGAAATTGTCATCCCGGGCTCGGTAGCTGTCATCCCGGGCTCGGTGGCTGTCATCCCGGGCTCGGTGGCTGTCATCCCGGGCTCGACCCGGGATCCAGTGCCACGCGAGCCATGGATTGCGGGTCGGGGCCCGCAATGACAAGCAGGGGTGTAACTGTTCATGAAAAGCGAAGCGAAGCAATCCATGCATGGATCGCCACGGCCTGCGCCCTCGCGATGACGAGAAATCGTTGCGCCCTCGCGATGACGAAAGCGGCCGTCTCGAATTTCGGAGAGATCACTGATGCGTGATGCCAGTCTGTTGCAGCTGATGTGGTTGGCCTTTGCACTGGCAGCCAGCAGCACCGGCGCGCCACTGCGCGAGTGCCTGCTGATCGCGTCGGCATCGGTGGCCCGGTGGGCTCCGGCAAGACCACGTTGCTGGAGATGCTGGAGATGCTGTGCAAAGCGATGCGCAACAGGTACGATCTGGTGGCCATCACCAACGACATCTACACCAAGGAAGACCAGCGCCTGCTCACCGTCAGCGGCGCGCTGCCCGCCGAGCGCATCATGGGCGTGGAGACCGGCGGCGACAACCTGGCTGCCACCTTCAGCCCCGAACTGTCGGACCTGACGATTTACGTAATTGACGTTGCCGCTGGTGAAAAAATCCCGCGCAAGGGCAGCCCCGGCATCACCAAGAGCGACCTGGAACCTTATGTGGGAGCCAACCTGGAAGTGATGCAGGCCGACACGACGCGTATGCGCACAACGGCCAAGGGCCTCAAACCCTTCCTCATGACGAATCTGAAAACGCTGAGTGGACTGGCCGAGGTCGTGGCCTTTATCGAGGCCAAAGGTATGCTCTTGCCAGCCGCAGAAAAATAAAAGCAAGGGTTTACGAGCTACTTGTCAATAGTAGTTTGGTGCTATTTTTCTTCTTTTTTAAAGGAGGATCTCATGCGCACAAAATGTCTAATCGCCATCACTGCCAGTGCGGCAGCGGTCATTCTGGTGGCCTGCGGTGGAGGTGGCGGCAGCACTTCAAGCACCACACCGACAGTCGCAACCACGATCAGTGGTTCTGCTGTCAAGGGTCCGGTTTCGGGTGCAACGGTCACGGTCAAGAATGCCGGCACCGGCGCCGTCCTTGGGACCACAACTACCGGAACCGCAGGCACCTACTCCCTGAGCGTGCCCTTCTCTGGAGATGTGATCGTGGAAGTCAGCGGCGGCACTTACACCGACGAGGCAACCAACCAGTCCACCACCCTGGCAACCCCGCTTAGAGTGGTTATCACGGCCAATGGCAGTGCCGTTACCGGCGTGGTCACGCCACTGACGACGATGGCCTACACCTACGCCTTTGGCAGCACCGGAACCCCAACCGCGGCGGCGTTCAACACCATGGCCAGCAGCGTTGCAACGCAGTTCAAACTCACCGGCGTCAACCTGGCCACCACAGTTCCGACGGTCAGCGGCACTATGAACGATTACGGCAAAGTGCTGGCTGCCGTGTCCAAATACCTGCAGACCAATTCAGTGACGCTGTCAAGCATGATTGGCAGCGCCTGGACGGCTGATCAATGGTCACAGTTCTCCGGAAAATTTACAACGGCCTACAGTGCAGCGAACCCCGGCAGCAGCATCAGCTACACCTTTGATGGCAGCACGCTGGGCGTCAGCGGCACCGGTGTCGGCGGCGGCACCGGCAGCTGCGGCGTGAATGTCAAAGGCACCATCTCCACCGCCGGCATCTCGGTTCCCTTGAATCTGGACTACTGCATCACCGGCGTCGCGACGGGTTCGTGCAGCAGCGGCAACGCATCGCTGTCGCAGGCGCTGAGTGGTCAAAGCGGCATGGTGGGTGCGGTCAATCTGGCCTACACCTATTCCGCCACCTGCGTCGCCAACCCGCTTGTGACCATCGCGCTGCATTGAACCGGGGCCTGCCAGTGGCAGTGCACAATGTGCTCAATCAAACCTTGAGCCATGAACGTCACTGCTTGCCCCGCTCGCGCCACTCTTCCCTGGGAATGCGTCACCACCCAACCTAACCAGTTGGGTGAGTCGCCGTTCTGGCATCCGCTGGAACACAAGCTGTACTGGATCGACATCCCGGCGCGCCAGGTCCTGCGCACCGATGTTGCCAAGGGCATGGTTGAGACCTGGGACCTGCCATCCGAGCCGGGTTGCATTGCACCGGCCGCCAGCGGTGGTCTGGTGCTGGCGCTGCGCGACGGCGTGTTTCGCGCCCGCCAGTGGGGTGGACCGCTGGAACGCATCGCCACACTCGACTACGACCCGGCGTACATGCGCGCCAACGACGGCAAGTGCGACGCGCTGGGGCGCTTCTGGATTGGCACCATCGACGAGACCAAGTTGGCGCACAATGCCGCCCTCTACTGCCTGGACTGTCGCAAGGGCCGCGCGCCGCTGCTGGAACGCAAAGTGGGGCAGGCCACCACCGCCAACGGTCTGGCCTGGAGCCCGGACGGCGGCACACTGTACTGGAGCGATACGTCCAGCCACGCGGTACGCGCCTGGAACTTTGATGCACCGCTCGCCACCTTGACCGCAGAACGCACTTTTCATCAATTTGCGCCCAAGTCTGCATCGCTCCCCTCTGCCAGTTACGGTGGCCGCCCCGATGGTGCTGCAGTCGACGCAGAGGGCAACTATTTTGTGGCGCTGTACGAGGGTCGGCGCGTCTGTCAGCTCGCGCCCGACGGCACTTTGCTGGCCCAGTGGGAAACACCTGCACAGTGCCCGACCATGGTCTGCTTTGGCGGTGACGACCTGCGCACGCTGTACCTCACCAGTGCACGCCAGAAACGCGGCACAGAAGAGCTCAAAGCCCTGCCACTGTCGGGTTGCATATTCTCGATGCGCGTCAAGGCCCCCGGACTGCCGGTAAACTTGTTTGCCGACTAATCACCACTTCACACCATGGACTCAGAGCTTCGCCGGATCACCGAGCGCGTTCGCGCAGCGCTGACGCAGGGCACGGCGCTGCGTGTCCGGGGTGGCGGCTCCAAGGATTTTTATGGCCAGTCGCTGCAAGGAGAACTGCTCGACGTCAGCGCCTGGCGCGGCATCATCAGCTACGAACCCAGCGAGCTGGTGGTCACCGTGCGCGCCGGTACCACACTGCAGGAACTGCAGGCGACGCTGGCCGAGAAGGGTCAGCATCTGGCTTTTGAGCCGCCCTGCTTTGGCAGTGACGCTGCGGGCGTCAGCGGCACCACCTGCGGCGGTATGGTGGCCGCGGGTCTGAGTGGTCCGGCGCGCGCCAGTGCCGGTGCCGTGCGCGACTTTGTGCTGGGTGTGACGCTGCTCAATGGTCGTGCCGAGCTGCTGACTTTTGGGGGCCAGGTGATCAAGAACGTTGCTGGCTACGACGTTTCGCGCCTGATGGTGGGTGCCATGGGGACGCTGGGCGTGCTGGCCGAAATCTCACTCAAAGTGCTGCCGCGCGCGCCGGCCGAGGCGACCCTTTCCTGCGCTGGCCTGGATCAGCAGACTGCTCTTGACTTGCTGCATCGCTGGGGTGGCCAGCCCCTGCCCCTGAACGCCAGTTGCTGGCTGGTGGAGTCCGATGCGGCCGCACCACGCGGACACTTGTACCTGCGCCTGCGCGGCACCGCAGCGGCGGTGGAGGCAGCTTGCCCGCGCATGCTTGCCGACCTGCAGGCGCTGGGTAGTGAGGCAACGCGCATGGACAACGCTCAGGCAACGCCGGACTGGAATGCCTGCCGTGACCAGACCCTGCCCTTTTTTCGGGCGCCAGCACCGGAACTCGGTTTGTGGCGCCTGTCCGTGCCGCAAACCGCACCGGCACTGGAGTTACCCTTTGACACCTTGATTGAGTGGCATGGTGGCCAGCGCTGGTTGTGGGCCCCGCTGTCGGCACTCGACCAACTGCGCCAGAGCGCCGCTTTGGTGGGTGGAACCGCAACGCTGTTCCGCGCTCCGGCCAGCGTTGACGGCGCGGCGATCCAGCGCTTCAGCCCTTTGCAAAGTGCCTTGAGCGGCATTCACCAACGAATAAAACACGAGTTCGACCCGGCTGGCATCTTCAACCGCGGCCGCATGTACATGGACTTATAGAGCAACACAGAGCTATTCAGGAACAGAGACCTATAGAGGAAATTTGTCATCCCGGCCTTGAGCCGGGATCCACCAAGAAGTACCCACAAACTGGATTGCGGCTCAAGGCCGCAATGACAACATTTATATGCACACCGATCTCGCCCCCGAGTACCACGACAGCGCCGATGCCAAAGCAGCGGCAGCCATTTTGCGCAAGTGCGTGCATTGCGGCTTTTGCACCGCCACCTGCCCGACCTACCAGTTGCTGGGCGACGAACTCGACGGGCCACGTGGCCGTATTTACCTGATGAAGGCGGTGCTGGAAGGCGTCACTCCGACCCGCAAGACGCAGGCCCATCTGGACCGCTGTCTGACTTGTCGAAGCTGCGAGAGCACTTGTCCGTCGGGCGTGCACTACGGCGAGCTGCTTGACATTGGCCGCAAGCTGGTCGAAGCCAAAGTGCCACGCCCTCTGGGCGAGCAGGCGCTGCGCTGGGTCCTGAAGGAGGGCCTGCCTTCGCCGCTGTTTGCCCCCGCCATGAAGCTGGGCCAACTGCTGCGTCCGCTGCTGCCCGCCGCACTGAAGGCCAAGGTGCCGGCCAAGCAGGATGCAGGCACCTGGCCGAGCACGGTGCATGCGCGCAAGGTGCTGCTGCTCTCAGGCTGCGTGCAACCGGCCATGGCACCCAACATCAACAGCGCCACGGCACGTGTACTCGACGCCGCTGGCGTCCAGTGTCTGATAGCCCCGAAAGCCGGCTGCTGCGGCGCGGTGAAGTTCCACCTGAACGACCAGGAGGGCGGCAAGGCCCAGATGCGCGCCAACATCGAGGCTTGGTGGCCCTCTGTGCAGGACGGCGTCGAGGCCATCCTCATGAACGCTTCGGGCTGCGGCGTCACGGTCAAGGAATACGGACATCTGCTGCAGGACGAGCCGCTCTATGCCGCCAAAGCGGCGCGCATCAGTGCACTCACAAAGGACCTGAGCGAATGGCTGCCCGAGCTCAGCGAGCGTTTGAGCGGCAAGCTCGATGCGCGCAGCGTGGCGCAGGCCGGTGCCATGGCGTTTCATCCGCCCTGCAGCCTGCAGCACGGCCAGCAATTGCGCGGCGGTGTGGAGAAGCACCTGCAGACGCTGGGTTTTGACATCAAGGTCACGGGCGCTGAAGCCCATCTTTGCTGCGGCTCGGCCGGCACCTACTCGGTGATCAACCCGGACCTGGCGTACCAACTGCGGGATCGCAAGCTGGGCCATCTGCAAGCCACCTTTTCCGGCAGCGCGCCGGACCTGATTGTGTCGGCCAACATGGGCTGCATCACGCACCTGCAAAGCGGCACCAGCACCCCGGTGCGCCATTGGGTCGAAGTGCTGGACGAGGCATTGCCACAGGCAAACTAAAATCGGGCCATGCCCTTTCCCACCGCCCTTGAAAACCTGAACGTGCTGTCGCAGCTCACGCTGCTGCCGCCCTCCCAACTGCACGACGACATCCCTGCCAGCGCGCGCGCCACGCAGACTGTGAGCGCCGCGCGGCGCACCATGGCCAGCATTCTGGCCGGTCGTGACCGGCGCCTGTTCGTGGTGGTTGGGCCCTGCTCCATTCACGATCCCGCAGCAGCAATGGAGTACGCGCACAAGCTCAAGGCCCTGGCCGATGAACTGGCGGAGCAGCTTTTCATTGTGATGCGGGTGTACTTTGAGAAGCCGAGAACCACCATCGGCTGGAAGGGCCTGATCAACGATCCGCACATGGACGATTCGTTTTGCATCGACGAAGGCCTGCACGTGGCGCGGCGCCTGCTGGTTGATCTGAATGATCTGGGCCTGCCCTGCGGCACCGAGGCGCTGGACCCGATCACGCCGCAATACCTGGGCGACCTGATTGCCTGGAGCGCAATTGGCGCGCGCACGACCGAGAGCCAGACGCACCGCGAACTTGCCAGCGGCCTGTCGAGCCCGGTTGGCTTCAAGAACGGCACCGACGGCAATCTGGACGTGGCCCTGAACGCCATGCTCTCGGCAGCGCAGCCGCACGCCTTTCTGGGTATCAACGGCGACGGCCAGGTCGCCGTCACGCAGACGCGCGGCAACGCCTTCGGCCACCTGATCCTGCGCGGCGGCGCGGTGCCGAACTACGACTCGGTCGCCGTTTCCGAAGCGGAGTCTGCCTTGCAGACGTCCAAACTACCGGTCAACATCGTGGTCGATTGCAGCCACGCCAACTCGCGCAAAAACCACGCGCTGCAAACCCTGGTCCTGAAGGATGTGGTGCACCAGATCGTCGATGGCAACCAGGCCATCAAGGGTGTGATGCTGGAATCCAATCTATTCGAAGGCAACCAGAAACTTGGGCAGCCGAAAGACCTGCGCTACGGCGTCTCGATCACCGACGCCTGCCTGGGCTGGGACACCACGGCAGCCTGCCTGCGCGACGCCGCAACGCGGCTGCGTGCGCGAACCTGACGCCGGGGCGCGGCGGTCGCTGGAACTGATTTGAGTGACCGTCGGGATGCTGGTGACAACAACAGTTTCAAGCACCAAGCGGAACCAGCCCCATTCGATCCACCCGATAAGCCATGCTCCAGCCAGGGTGGAAGTGCTATTTCTTTGCTTGATGCGAAGTCTGCCACTCCTGCGCTCGTACATCATCCAGGGGGGCTCAATCCCGTCCCAGGCTTCGGCCGTAGCGCAAGGCCCACCAGGTCAGGCCCACAGCCACCACGCAGGTCAGTGCCGCATGCATCACCGCATGGGTGATGGGCGTGGCCAGCAACCGGGGCAAGTTCGCCAGGGCGGACAAGGCCACCATCGCCACCGCCACGCCGACTTCGCCGCGCCGCACGAGTGCCCACAGCACCAGCACACTCATCAGCGGGGCTACTGCAAAAGCGACGCCGGTGGCCAGGGTTTCCACGCCGAGCACGCTGCTCACCGCCACTACCGCAACAAGCGAAGCAAGCAACACCATGCGCCATCTTGTCTGGCAAAAATGCACCGCGCTCAGGATCATGGCCACGATCACCAGCGCCACATAGATGACCAAGGGAGCGCGCAGCGCCGTGGTCCATAGCGGCTGCGTGGAGTCCCAGGCGCCGACGCCGGGCAAGCCGGGGTTGTTCTCCGGAAAAAAGTGTTGCAGACCCGTTGCCACGCCCTTGAGCACCAGCGCCAAGCCCAGGCCACGCAGCAGGTCGCCGAAGACGCTGGCATTGTCGGGGCGCTCCTGGCTGTGCAGGCGCATCACAACCAAACCGAGCAATGCCGCCCCCAGCAGGTAGCCGGCTGCGTCCATCGCCACGCCGGTGGTCAACTGCGTGTTCCAGTCTTGCGCCATCTTGAACATCATGGCTTTTCGATCAAAAGTCAGCGCGAATTCCACCATCGTCGTGACCAGGAAGAGCGCGGCCCAGACCAGGCCTTGCCGCCAATGCAAGGTGCCCTGCACCACCTGGCGCAGCGTCACCCCCAGAATCAGCAAGACCAGCGCGGCGCCTGCAATGCCCGCCACAATCATGAACGGCGCTTTGGCCGACTCCGCCTCCTGTTGCTCGCGCTTCCAGGCGTCTGGGACAAACACGTGTTGCCAGGCATCGATTTCATCCCCTCTGACGTTGATTGATACACGGGCGCTGCCGCCCTTGACGCTCAATGCCTGCTTGTCGTCCCAGCGGAAGATCCAGTCGCGCCGAGCCGGACGCTCGAACTCCTGCACCGAGGCCAACTCCCACGGCCGATTTGCCAGTGCTTTTTGGCTGTCCATGAAAGCGCGCACCAGCGCTTGCGCCGGTGCGCGCTGGAGCCTGGCGCCGGGACGTCCCTCGGGAAGTTGATGGAACACCGCCAGTACCTCGCCTTGACCAGTCAAGGCGACCTCCCAATTTTCGCTGCGATCTTCGACCGGTCCAGTCGCATGCCGGAACATGACGCGCCAGTGCTGTGGCGATATCTGGCCACCGTCCAAGAGCCTGGAGAACACTTGGGGACCGGCTTCGCGCCAGACAAAGCGCACCGCCTTGCTGTCGATGTCGGCAACCGGGAACACCACAGCCAGCCGCTTCCAGTCGGCATCCAACCGCACCCCCCGCTCGGCCAGCACACCCTCAGCACGCGCGATAGCGCCGGCGTGATCCACGGTGAAGGCTGGCGTACTCACCTGGGGTGCCTGCCATAGCCACAGCGCCAGCGCGCCCAGCACAGCGGCCACCGTCAGCGGTGTGCGGCTTAGCCACCAGGGCCGGCCGATGGCCACCGTGACGGGCTGGTGCGACGGTAGCTTCGGCTCCTTGCTGTCTATTTGCGTTGCGACGGGCGCCGCATCCGGCTCGCCGTTGCGCATGGCCTGCGGCATCTGGGCCAGGTAACCCTGCTTGAAGCGGGCCCGCGCCAGCATCAACAAGGGCAGCAGACCCGCCAGCAGCACCAGTACGCGGTCCAGCCACAGCCGCGAATCGGTCGCTACGAACAGCGGCAGGCTCATCAGCGTCAGGTCGAAGGTGAAGTGCATCACGATGCAGGGCACCAAGCCGAAGCGCAGAAAAATCAAGCCCCACACCAGCGCCGGGAAAAACAATTCCAGCACGCGGCTGTAGCTGGGCAGGCCAGGGTAGCCGGCATGCCCGCCGGCAAAAACCAGCGCCTGCAACACCAGCGCCACCGCGATGCTGCTGCGCCGCCAGCCCAGCCATTGACCGATCAAAGCGGCGCCGGCCAGCGGCACGGCGCGAAACAGCGCTTCTTCTGAAGTGCCGGCCATCAAGGCCTGGGCAATAGGCCCCAGCGCGGGCCGCCAGGCGGAGAGGATATTGGGGTCCATCAGCGAGTTCGCTGGCACCCACCAGCCGAACTGCGTTCGCGCTACCAGGTAGAAGCCAACCACCAGCAGCAGTTCAAAGCCGGTCCAGACGTAGCCGCCCAGGGTGCGTCCCACGGCCTGCGGGCTGGCTGCGGCGGCCACACTCCAGAAATTGAGCAGCCGCGGCTGATCGGCAAAAGCGCGCCGGCTCAAGCCCTCGGCCACCGCAAAGAGCAGACCCAGTAGCAGTATGCTGCCAATAGCGCCACCGAATACGGCGGCGGCATGGCGAAACAGGAAACTGCTGACGGAATCGGTGGTGGCGTAGCCAAACCACCTCTGCGGAAGGTTGGACAGGTTGGCCGCCGCCAGCAACAGGCCAACGACGCCAGCGCAACGCAATGCAGCGTGCCAGGCCAGTCCGCCACGGCGCGCCAGCCACAACCAGCCGCCCAGCAGCCCGCCCAGCCCGAACAAGGCGAACACGGCAATGCTGGCTACTTTGGCGATGGTCTCATTGCCGCTGCGCAACTGGGCAAAGCGCTGCGCAAAGGCCTGCGGCACAAAAGCATAGGGTGTGACTTCCGCCAGGCGGTCTCCGGCCACCACCAACCTGAGCCGAAAGCGTGCTTCGCCCCGTTTTTCGGTTTGATGCTCGTAGACAAAACTGTGGTCAATGCGCCCGCCGGGGCGGGTGATTTGCGATGCGCTTTGCGACGCGTAGGCGGTCCACAGCGCTTCGTCCAGCAGGCTGCGGGCGCCGCTCTCGGCCAGCGCACGCGCCGCACCCTCGGTCAGCGCCGCACCCGGCGCCTTCTCAGGCACCTTGCGTGTGAATCCGTAGGCACGGCCATCGGGCGTGAAGCGCACGCTCAGTTCATCCTCCTGCGACTCGGAAAAAAGCCGCACCGTCCAGTGGTAGGGCGCCACAAAGCGCTGGCCCAGCAAGGCGCTGAAGGCGTCCACGCCGCCGCCTTCCAGTTCGATGTAGTTTTGCAGGTTAAGGTCATGATCAAAGCGTGCCGCCGCGCGCGTCGTGGCGAGTTCAGCAAAGCGCTGCGTTTTAAGTGCCTCAGCGGCGCCCAGCGCCTGGTCGCGCGACATGCTCACATTGAGCTGGAGCAGCGGCATGGCGCGCGGGAACAGCCACAGGGCCGTGCCAGCCGAGGCGATCGCCAGTGCCAGCAGCATGGCCCAGAATGCTTTGCGATTTATCAAGGTCATGGCGGCTTGTCTTTCAAACGTTGGTTCGGGCGAGTTGTAGAGCATGGCATGCGTCGCGGTGGCGCCGATGTCGTCGAAAGCAAGAGGAACTCATGGTCTTCTCAGGTTTTTGTGCTCTGACACGAAAGCACTATCAACATAGACCCGTTCCAAACCTGTCCACGCACAACTCCAGAACTTGATCGTGAAGATTGCAGATGCTGCAGCGTCGGATTCGCGAATGTGGATGGAGCGATTCTCAACGCACACCGAACTCTTGCCTATCCCCCAATTGGGGGATAGCGTAGATGAAACGGGTCAGGAGAAGCAGCGGCAAAGAGAACCATCAAGGTCGCCGCGCATTGGCCATGAAATAGAAACCCCGGCACGATGACCGGGGTAGTGAGCCTCTTGGTTGTTGAACACAAGGCTCCCACTTAACGAGGTAAGCGGAGGGACGCAATCGCGTCTGGGTTCACTGTAGCACCGCGACAAGGAATGATGAGCGAGAACAGAGAGCTATTGGTGCAGCAGATGCGGCTTTTGGGTTGCAGGCCAAGGTGGTACAAGTCGTTCGAGCACCACTTATACGGACTCACGCCGCCAGCGCAGCCTCGATGTCCTCAGCCAGACTCGCCGGCGTATCGGTTGGTGCGTAGCGCTTGAGCACGCTGCCGTCCTTGCCAACCAGAAACTTGGTGAAGTTCCACTTGATTGACTTGCTGCCCAGCAAACCCGGCGCCTCTGCGGCGAGCCACTGGTACAGCGGGTGTGCCGTGGCGCCATTGACATCGATCTTGGCCATCATGGGAAAGCTCACGCCGTAGTTCAGTTGGCAGAACTCAGCGATCTCGCCGTTGGAGCCGCTGTCCTGCGCGCCAAACTGGTTGCACGGAAAGCCCAGAACCACCAGACCCTTCTTGCCATAGGCCTTGTGCAGTTCTTCCAGACCCGCAAACTGCGGCGTGAAGCCGCAGGCACTGGCGGTGTTGACGATCAGCATCGCCTTGCCCTTGAACTGGCTCAGGGGCACGGGTTTGCCATTGATCTGCAGGGCTTCGAAATCGTAAACAGCGCTCATGGGTAGTGGCTCCTCAGCGTTTTCCGAACGATAGCACTGACAGCAATGACGCAAGAACAATAAGGACTCCACCCAGCAAGGTGCGCACCGACAATTCACCGCTGCCCAGCAGCACCGAGGAAACGCTGGCAAACACCACCTCCGAGAGCATGATGATGGAAGTCGTACTGGCGTTCAGATGCGCGGCACCGTACTGCAGCGCCAGATTGGCCACCAGCATCGCCAGACCGGTCGCCAGTGCCAGCGCTGACCAACTCCAGTCCGGCGCAGGCAGCGCCGTTACCACACCCCAACTCAGACCCAGCAAGGCAGCGCCAGTGGCCATCAGGGTGCCGCCGGCAAACATGGCCAGCATGCGCCCATCGGGGGGCGTCTGGTTCAGTTTGCGCAGCAAGATGTTGGTCAGCGCAAAGCAAAAACCTCCCGTCAATGCCAGCCAGTCAGCCAGACTTTGCGGGAGCGGCCAGGACGAATCTGGCGTCTTCAGAATGATCACGACACCGGCGAGCGCCAGCGCCAGACGAAGAATCGAACCCCGGCTGGGCTTTTCACCCAGCAAAGGCCAGGCCAGCAAGACCACCCAGGCCGGCATCAGATAGAACAGCAGGACAACCCGCACCACATCGCCTATCGTGATGGCCCAGTTGAAGCAGACGTTGGTCAAGCCCGATGCCAGCAGCAAACCCAGGAGTTGGGGGTGACTGACAAAACCACGCCAGGCAGCGGGCCGCAACAGCAACAAACAGACCAGCGCCATGCCCAGCGTCATGCTGGTAGCCCACAGCGGATGCAGACCCTGGCTTTGCAATGCGCGAAACGGCCACCAGGACAGTCCAAAGACAAAGGCGTTAAGAACCAGCGCCGCCGCGGCCAGGACGCGACTTGACATCAGCCTTCAAGCTTGTCGTTGCGGGCAATGTCCAGCAGGTGTTCAACCTCGGTGCGATACAGAGTGCAGTTGCGGCGATGCCAGCGCCGGATAAGCCACATGAAACCGGCGATCACCAGACCAAAGGTAGTGATCGCCGCAAAGGTCGGCAGGCCCAAGCCGGTTGACAGGCTGTAGGCGGCACCGAGCGCCAGAATACAGGCTTGTTCGTTGAAGTTCTGCACCGCAATCGAGCGGCCGGCGCCCATCAGGTTGTGACCCCGGTGCTGCAGCAAGGCGTTCATGGGCACCACCAGAAAACCGCCCAGCGCGCCAAGCAGAATCAGGAACGGCGCAGCAACCCAGACGTTGGTGATGAAAATCAGCATGATGATCAGCAAACCCATGCCGATGCCCAGCGTGATCACGCGCGGTCCGTCTTCAAGTCGCATGCGCAGCGAAGCCACCACGGCGCCCACCGCCATACCAATCGCCACCACCCCCTGCAGAGCCGAAGCCTGTGTCACTGAATAACCCAGCGCGGCGGCGGCCCAGGCCAAAACGATGAAACGCAAATTACCGGCCACGCCCCAGATCAGCGTCGTGGCAGCCAGTGAAATCTGACCCAGTTTGTCGCGCCACAGTCGAACGTTGCAGGTCCAGAAGTCGGGCAGCAGGGACGTGATGCGCTGGGGCATCGGGCGCATTTCGACACCGGTCAGCGGAATATGGGTGTTGAACCAGGCCGCCAACAGGTACACAAAGATCAGCACGCTGATGGCTGCCTCAGGCGGCGTGTCGACGCTGGTGATGCAGAACGGGAGATCGAATGACAGCAGCATGGGCGAGAGCATCGGCCCGACCAACTGGCCGCCGAGCAAGACGCCCAGAATGATGGAAGCGATGGTCAGGCCCTCGATCCAGCCATTGGCCTTGACCAGTTGCGAGGCCGGCAAAAGCTCGGTCAGGATGCCGTATTTGGCGGGCGAATAGGCGGCAGCACCGAGCCCCACAATCGCATACGCCATGAGCGGATGCGTGCCAAACAGCATCATCAGGCAGCCCACCACTTTGATGAAATTGCTGATCAGCATCACCTTTCCCTTGGGCATGGAGTCGGCAAAGGCACCGACAAAGGGCGCAAGCACCACATAGAACAGCGCAAACATGGGCACCAGTGCGGCCTGCTGCCACTGCGGTGCCTGGCTGGTTCGGAGTAACTGAACCGCCGCAACAAACAAGGCGTTGTCTGCCAGCGAGCTGAAAAACTGCGCCGACATGATGATAAAAAAACCGCGTTTCATTGTCTGCACAGGCGTGTCAGCTTGGCTGACACGATGGAGGGGTTATTAGGTTCTTGATAGGTCTTGCAACGATGCCGGGTTATAGCACGTCTGTAGCTGTCAAAATCGGGGCTGCCGTCCCTTATGCTCCATTGCACCATGCCGCGCCCGATCCTTGCCACCATTCATACCGCCGCCCTGCGTCACAATCTGGCACGCTGTCGCGCCCAGACCGCGGACGCCAGGCTCTGGGCCATCGTCAAGGCCAACGCCTACGGCCACGGCATCGAACGCGCCTATGAGGGCTTGCGCGCAGCCGACGGCTTTGCGCTATTGGATCTGGACGAAGCGCAGCGGGTGCGCGCGCTGGGCTGGCGCGGCCCGGTGCTTTTGCTCGAAGGTGTTTTTGAGTTGCGCGACCTCGAACTGTGCTCACGGCTGGACCTCTGGCACACGGTGCACTGCAATCAGCAGATCGACATGCTGGCCAGCCACAAGACCAATATGCCGCACCGCGTTTTTCTGAAAATGAATTCCGGCATGAACCGGCTTGGTTTCACGCCCGAGCGCTACCGCAGCGCCTGGACACGGCTGAACGCCCTGCCACAGGTCGATGAGATTTCACTGATCACGCATTTCAGCGATGCCGATGGCGAACGTGGCGTGGCCGCCCAGATGGCGATCTTTGCCTCCGTCACCACAGACCTGCCGGGTGAGCGCTCGGTATGCAACAGCGCTGCCACCTTGCGCCACAGCGAGTTGGCGTCGGACTGGGTGCGCCCGGGCATCGCCATTTACGGCAGTGCGCCGGACTTTCCCCAGCACAGCGCCGCAGAATGGGACTTGCAGCCCGCCATGACACTGAGTGCAAAGATCATCGCCACGCAGGATCTGATGCCTGGCGACAGCGTCGGCTACGGCTCGACCTTTATCGCCAGCCAGGCCATGCGCATCGGCATCGTCGCTTGTGGCTACGCTGACGGCTACCCCCGAGTCTGCCCTAGCGGCACGCCGGTGTTGATCGATGGCCTGCGCGGCCGCACCGTCGGGCGCGTCAGCATGGACATGCTGGTGGTCGACCTGACGGCGCTGCCGCAAGCTGGCTTTGGCAGCGAAGTCACGCTGTGGGGTCGCGCTGGCAACGGCGCGGTACTGAGCATTGATGAGGTGGCGCACAGCGCCGGTACCGTTGGCTACGAGTTGATGTGCGCCCTGGCGCAGCGGGTGCCGGTGCAGGTGCAAGCCTGAGCCCGGACTGCGGGTCTCAGGGCAGGCTGCTCAAGTGCGTTTGCGCTGCAGTAGCCAGTTTCTCGTCAAAGGTGGCCAGTGGGCATTTCAGCTCGGCAGCGAGCCAGAGGTAGGACGCGTCGTAGGCACTTAGCTGGTAACGGATGGCGAGGGCCAGAACCTCTTGCGGCTTGACGGCGTGCAACTTGATGTCCATGGTGGCATAGGTTTGCATGCCGGCCACGGCCAGGTTTGGATCGCCGCGCCGGTTCTTCTTCAAAGCCACAGTGGTGATTTCAATGTCCAGCAGGCAGGGGGCATTCAGACTGCGCCCGTCAATTCGCTCCAGCGCCTGGTCACGCCAGTGCTCGCTGAAAACCAGGCCAGCCAGCGTACTGCAATCGACCACCAATGGCGGTTGCAAAAGGTATTGCGCCGGCGGCTCGGCCACAAACAGTGAGCGTACATTGCCGCTCATCGCGAATCACGGTCTTCGCGGATGATGTCCACACCCAGCGGTGCATCAGTCACCGGCTCCGGGTACAAACCCCGCAACTCGGCAGCCACTTGCTGGACCGTCTTCCAGCCCTTGCGAACAATGGGATAGCCCCCCGCGCCGTAGCCCACCACAACATCCTGTGAGCCCGGCGTTGGCACCGGCACCATGGGGACGGTGTTGACAAGCGCCGCCTCAATGATGGCCATCAACTCGCCTTGCAGAGACCGGTGGTTGCGTGCAGCGCGCTGGCGCAGGGCTTCGGCCCAAGCCTCGGGCACGTCTTTGATTGAGATATTTGACATATTGGCTCCACGATGGATGTTATATCCATTCTGGAGCCATTTCGACTCTTTGTCAAGAAGCCAGTGGCACTACCCTGTTTGAAAGGCGCCGCGCCAGTTTGATGGCCTCAAACCAGAACACGCTGAGTAGTCCAAGACCAAGCGCAGCCAACAGATCAGGGCCTGACAACGGCGCAAAAAAGAACAGCTTGCTCAGCCATGGCAGGTACAGCGTCAGCAGCAACAGGCTCAGCGTCACGGCGCAGACGGTCCACAAGGTGCGATTGGGTACCCGCAACGATGCCCACAGAGACACGTTGCGCGAGCGATTCGAAAAAATCAACGCCAGATTGCCCAGCACCAGCGTGCTGAAGGCGAAGGCACGCGCCGCCGGTTCAGCCAGCCAGGTCGCGCTCCAGGCGTAGGCGCCGAGCACCACCGCCAATACACCGAGCCCTTGCAGCAGGGCCAGTGCCAAGGTCATCCCGGCAAACAGCGGCGCCTTTGCATCCCGTGGCGGACGTTGCATCACGTCCGCTTCGGAGGGCTCGTTCTCGAACACCATGGAACAGGCGGGGTCGATCACCAGTTCCAGAAAAGCAATGTGCAAGGGGAACAGCACTGTCGGCCAGCCCAGCAGCACCGGCAACAACGCCATTCCCGCAATCGGCACGTGCACCGCCAGGACGTAGGACATCGATTTACGCAGGTTGTCAAAAATGCGCCGCCCCATCCGCACGGCGCGCACGATGGAGGCAAAGTTGTCGTCCAGCAGAACGATGGAAGCCGCCTCACGCGCCACGTCCGTGCCACGCCCACCCATGGCCACGCCCACGTGCGCCGCCTTCAGGGCCGGCGCATCGTTCACGCCATCACCCGTCATGGCCACAATCTCTCCATTGGCCTTGAGTGCCTGCACGATGCGCAACTTTTGCTGCGGGGCAATGCGCGCGCAGACGCTGACCCGTTTCATGCGCTGTTGCAGTTCCTCATCACTCATGGCGTCCATCGCCTCACCCGTCAGCAACTGATCACTCTGGTTGACATCAAGCTGCGCTGCCTTGGCAATGGCATGCGCCGTTGCCGGATAGTCACCCGTGATCATCACGACCCGGATGCCGGCGCTGCGGCACTCGGCCACCGCCTCCCTGATCTCTGGGCGCAGCGGATCGGCGAGCCCCAGCAAACCGACAAATTCAAACTCAAAATCGTGCTCGATGGCGGGCCACTCCTGGCCAACAAAGCGCGCCTGCGCCACCCCCAGCACACGCAGGCCCTGCGCTGCCATCGCCTGCGCCGCCGCCGCGACACGCGTCTGCGCGGCTGCATCGAGATGACACAGATCGATGATCGCCTCTGGCGCACCCTTGCCCGCCACCACATGGGCGTCCCCCTCGGTGGCGCGCCAGACATGCGACATGGCGCGCAGTTGTGGCGTCAGGCCGTACTCTTGCATCAGCGTCCAGTCGCGGTGCAGGTGCTCGGTGTCTCTCAGGAAGTGCTGTCCGAGGCGATGAAATGCCTTCTCCATCGGGTCAAACGGCTCCGCCATGCTGGCCAGAATCGAAAATTCGACCAGCGTGTGAAAGGCCTCCGGCAAGGCTGCGCTGCCAGCGTAATCAACGGAGAGTTGTGCGCCAGCCAGCGCTTCAACTGGCTGAACGTAGAGCTGCGCCACTGTCATGCGGTTTTCGGTCAGAGTGCCGGTCTTGTCGGCGCACAGCACTGAGGTGGCGCCCAATGTTTCAATGGCTGCAATACGCCGGGTCAACACTTTTTGCTTGGACAGACGCCAGGCACCCAGCGCCGGCAGCACGGTCAGCACTACGGTAAATTCCTGCGGCAGCAAAGCCATGGCAAGCGCGATGCCGGCCAACAGCGCGCCAAGCCAGTCACCGCGCAGCCAGCCGTAGGCAAGAACCATGAACAGGCTGGCGCCCAGCGCAATCAGGGCCAATACCTTGACCAGTCTGGCGGTCTGCTTCTTCAGCGGCGAGCGCTCACCCGTCAGCGTTTCCAGTGCACTGCCGATGCGGCCGATCTCGCTGCGTGCACCGGTTGCTGTCACACGCGCTGTGCCGTGACCGCTGACCAGCAGCGTGCCGGAAAACAAAGCGGAATCCATCGCCTTGGGCACGGGCAGCGCCTCGCCCGTCAGCAGCGACTCGTCAACCTGCATGTCGTTGCCGCTCAGCAGCACGGCATCGGCTGCAATCCGGTCGCCCTCAGCCAGCACAAGGACATCGCCAGACACCACATCGGCACCGGCAATGCGTTGCGGCTGTCCATCGCGCAATACCAGTGCCCGTGGACTGGTGAGCTCACGCAAGGATTGCAGCGCATGCTCGGTCCTACCCTCCTGATACAAGGTCAGTGCCAGCACCACCAAGACCAGACCAAACAGGATCAAGCCCTCCTGCAGGTCACCAAGCACCAGGTAGAGCGCGCCGGCCGCCAGCAGCAGCATGAACATCGGCTCCTGCAATGTCTCGCGTGCGATCGCGCGCAGACCGCGTCGCTGCTCACCAGGCAACACGTTGGGGCCATCCTGTCGCAAGCGCTGTGCCGCTTGCGCCGTGCTCAAGCCCTCATCAGACGTCGGTAAAACCATTTTTTTGTCCTTCCACCCTCAGCCAACAAGCTGAGCGGGTTGCACAAGACCGCACGCAACGAACACAAGAGCGCCCTAAGACTGCCTTAAGGCGCCGCGCCGAAGATCGCGGCATCGATTCACTTTACCAGAGAGGTTTGCCATGAATTCATCGCTGTTGCTTTTCATCCGCCAGTTGTTCGGTGTGCTGCTGGCCGCACTGGTGCCCGTGGTGCTGGTTGCGTTTCTCTCCATTCCCTACTCCCTGGGCGGACATCCTGGCGAAGAGCGTACCGTCGCCGTGTCGGGCAGTCAGCACATGACCTGACTGCCGTACTGACCTAAACTCGGCGAATTATGAAATTCACCGAACTGGCCGATGACGCAGAAGACACGGAACACAGCCCGGCCGAGCGCATGGCGGCGGCCTCGCGCAGTACCTGGGTCAGCGTCGGCGTCAATCTGGTCCTGACGATTGCGCAGGTTGTCGTCGGCGTATTGGCCAAGTCCCAGGGCTTGATCGCCGACGGTATCCATTCGCTGTCGGATCTGGTAGCCGACTTTGTCGTGCTGCTGGCCAGTCACCACAGCAAGAAGGACGCTGACGCGGATCACCCCTACGGACATCAGCGTTTCGAGACCGCCGCTTCGCTGGTACTTGGTACCTTGTTGCTGGTGGTAGGTGTTGGCATGCTGTGGTCGGCCGCACGCAAGCTCGAAGCGCCCGAGACCGTGCAGACCGTGCATATCATGGCCTTGTGGGTAGCGGGTGGTGCCCTGATCGCCAAAGAACTCCTGTTCCGCTACATGCTGTCGGTCGCCAAACGCGTCAAATCAAGCATGCTGGTGGCCAACGCCTGGCACGCCCGCTCTGACGCCGCGTCCTCTTTGGTGGTGGGCATTGGCATCATCGGCAATCTGGCCGGCTACCCCATTCTGGACCCGATTGCCGCGCTGATTGTGGGTTTTATGGTCACCCGAATGGGCTGGGGCTTTAGCTGGGACGCCTTGCATGACCTGATGGACCGCGCGGTGGACGAGCAGGAGGTGCAGGCGATTCGGGCAACCCTGCTGGAAACACCTGGTGTGAGCGACGTGCACGATGTGCGTACCCGCAAAATGGGCGACATGATCGTGGTCGATGCGCACATTGAAGTTGACGCCAACATCTCGGTCGAAGCGGGCCACGACATTGCGGTGGAAGCCAGACAGCGCGTGCTGCAGCGCCATCGGGTCCTGAACCTGATGACCCATGTGGACCCCTGGCACCGCCCGGATCTGGATCACGTCCAAAAAGGGGACGGAACCCTTTAATTCGCTTCAAGCGCAATTTTTGACGGCCGCCCTCGTGGCCTGCCCTCTAATGGGCGTCCAACCTGGACCCCAAGGGCCTGGACAAAATCGGCGCCACCGCAGGGCAGACCTTTGTCAGCGTTTTGTCTCAGCAGGTCGAGCTTTTCTGCCTCATCGGCCATTTGCAGCCAGCCCGACCAGTTGTGGATCGCGGCAAATCGTTTGCCCCAGCTCGATTCAGGTTTGAGCACCCCGTCCGGCTTCTGGGTGCAGTGCGCAGCCGCACTCGACCAGCGGTAATCTTCGGCGCGCGGCACCATGGCGGCTCGCACCGGGTTGCATTCCACGTAGCGCATGGCGGTCCACAAATAGGCATCATCCAGCGGCGACGAAAAGAAGCGCCCTTGCCAAAGGTGGCCGCTCCATCCTTGATCGAGGTTCACATGCTGGGCGTAGCGCATGTGCAGCGGCCTGAGCACGCGCTGCAGGCCATCGTCGGCGGCCGGCACGGCAATCAGGTGGATGTGGTTGCTCATCAGGCAATAAGCCAGCACCTCAACCTCGTGCTTGTCTGCATACTCCTTGAGCCACGAAAGATACGCGAGGCGGTCATCGTCGCTAAAGAAGATCGGCGCGCGCCGATTGCCGCGCTGCGTTACATGATGCGGCAGACCGGCAAATACGGTTCTGGGTAATCTGGGCATAAATTCAGAATAGCAGAAAAAGCCGAGAAAAAGGGTTCCGTCCCCTTTTACCGCTTTTACGTTGACAGGAATTGTTATGCTTCGTACTATTCATTGAACTAATCTATAAATTCATCAAAAGCTCTGATCATGTCACAAGGTTTAACCGGTTCAACATCCGCTTCAATTGAACGTATAGCTCAAATTCGTAAGCTATTGCGCGCCGGCCCGATGTCAAGCGAAGCTTTGCAGAAGGCGCTTGATATTAGTCAGCCAACTCTTTCTCGAACTATTCAGAACAATGCGCAGGAAGTCATTGCATTTCGAGTAAGCGGGGTTCGGACGCCTCAGTGTGGACTGCTGCGCCATCTTCCCAAGGTGCCTTCGGCACAGAACCTCTATCGCATCACCGAATTGGGTGATGTCGAAGAAAGTGGAACTTTCATGTTGTTGTCTGGTGGTGGTACGTATGTCAACACAAAACACGGCGGTGGCCGGCTTTACGTCGGACTCCCGCCGGCTATGACCTTCGCTGCTCCTGCTGGATTCATGGGCCAAGCGATCGCCGCTGAGGTCTCAAAGCGCCTTGATGTGCCTCCTTCCTTGGGTAATTGGAGTGATGATCATCAAGTGATGTACCTGGCAACTTCAGCGCCGGATGCGCCTGGTAATTACGTCTTTGGCAACGTATCGCTGGCTTCAATGATGGAACAGCGCAAACTCAAGCCTGTATCAAAAATGGAAAAGCTTGCCCAGTATGTCAAGCATGCCAATTCCGCAACGCAGCTTGGGTTTGGCTCAAGTGCGGGCGGCGAACAGCCGAAATTTACCTGCGAACTCGATGAAATTGGCCACGTGATTGTGAAATTCGCCAAGACTGGATCGCGCACGGCGGAGTTGCTATTAATGGAGCATTTGGCATTGTCAACTCTGAATGATTGCGCACTATCGGCCGCAAAATCAGAATGCCTGGAACACGGCGGCATCACTTTTCTGGAGGTACAGCGTTTTGATCGCATGGGTCGCTTTGGACGACGCGGGATGATTTCCGCTGGCTCACTGGATGATGAACTCTTTGCCTGCAGAGACAGCTGGTCAGAGTTCGCAGTGCGCTGTCTGGAGGCGCGCATGATTACACCCGCCGTAGCCGATCAAATTCATACCATGGCTGCCTATGGGAGCCTCATTGGCAACACAGACATGCATTTTGAGAACATTGCCTTGATGCTTGATGAGGCTGAGTCACCGGTTGCGATGGCGCCTGCTTATGACATGTTGCCGATGCAATATGCATCTGTTGGCACCATGGATCCACCGCTGGTTCCAATTGCCCCTGCGCTGGGCTCCATTGGTGGACGATCTGTCGTGTGGCGCCACGCGTTCGAAGCGGCCTCGATATTTTGGGGTCGGGTTGCAAAGGCGCCTGCTCTCTCAGAGGCAATGCGGGCGGTTGCGATGGAAAATATGGGAGTGGTGCGACAGTTTGTGGCACCACTGATTGCCGCAACGCAAGGAGAAAAGGGGACGGAACCCTTTATTTAAACCACGGCTTCCCAGGGGTTAACTATTTCCAGGCCGTCAATGTTCTTGAAATCTGCGGTGTTGCGGGTGGCTACGACCAACGCGTTGGTCATGGCCGTGGCGGCAATTTGAGCATCTTCGGTGGTGATTGGGTGTCCGTGGCGTGTGCGCTCAGACACGATGAGGGCATAGTTCCTGGCCGCCACGGCATCAAATGCAAGGCAATGGTCGGCAAAGTCTTGCTCAAACATCAAATCTGCTGCCGTGGCCAGTGCAGTGCGGCGTTTGCCTTCTGGTAGCAGAGCGATTCCAGTCAGAATCTCGGCCTGCGTGACGGCGCTGATGTGCATGGCGCTGCCTGTGTTCTGAGTAAACCAGTCGAGCACGACCGCGGCAGGCCGGTCTCTCATCAGTTCCGAGAGCACGTTGGTGTCGAGCACGAAGCCCTTGCTCATGGTGTATTCAGGTCAGGCAGTGTTCGGGCGATTTGTCGCTCGGGTAGCGGCAAAGACTCGGCTTGCAGCCCGCAAAACCTGCTGTTAATGCGCTCGGCAAAGCTGACTTGTGCGGCTTGTTCGGGGGCAACGACTCTTTGAAGAATTTGCCGCACCTCTTGTTCCATGGACCAGCCATGGCGTGCTGCACGCAGGCGCAAACTGTTTTTGACAGATTCATCAAGGTTTCTAACGGTAAGGCTGCTCATGGATTGACCCTGAGTGATTGCAATGAAATCATTGTAATCACTATCATTGTTGCGGTAAATATAAAAGGGTTCCGTCCCCTTTAAAGTCCCCGCGAGTTGACAGCTGCTGACTTGCGCGCTTTCAAGCCAGCCACCGAGGTGCTGCCGCTCAATCTGCAAAAGACCTTGGGCATGCGTGCGCGCGGCCCACAAAAATCACCAACAAAGGTATCCACAACCATCCGTCTGTCAAATGACGTGATCCAAGCCTTTCGTGCCACCGGTGATGGCTGGCAAACACGGGTGGATGCAGCGCTGAAAGACTGGCTCAAAACGCATTCAGCGGTGTCGTAAAAGGGTACCGTCCCCTTTTCAAAGGGCACCGTCCCCTTTTCCACCACAGTCGTCATGCCGGGCCCCGACCCGGCATCCATCCCATGGAAAAAAATTGCGGAAAAGGGTACCCCAATTCCTTAATTCTCCCCCGCTTGCTCCAGCGCAGACGCAATCAGCCGGTCGCTTAAGAAGTAGCCATGCTCACGCAACGCCAGCAGACAAGGCTTGACGGCCACAATGGCACCCACCTGTTTGCCAAGCAACAGCAAACCTGTGGTGCCGATCAACGAAAAGCCTGAATGTTGTGCCGCGCTGCGCCCTCTGAAATCATCCATCAGCAGCATCGCAGCATCGCCTTGTGAGGCCAAGTGTTGCGCCAGCACCATGGCACTGGCCTCGCCCATGTCAATCTGGTGCAGATTCATCAAGTCACGGCACTGCGCTTGCGAGTCCGGGTTTGTCAGGCCTTGCAGCTCCACGGTCTGCAGCCAGGGTTGCGCCAACACCTCATCGGCCACCCAAGCGGTCACCAAAACAGTGCCAAACAGGCGCTGAAGTAAATCCAGACGCTCCAGTCTGGCCAACGCAATCAACGGCCCGGCATCGGCAATGACATGCCGTTTCATGCGCCAGATGCCAGCCAAGCGGTGCCCTGCGCCACCTCACTGGCAAGCTCGGCAGCGCTGTAGTCGGCCACGGGAATACCCAAACGGGCCAGACGGGTCAGCATCACACCGGTAGATTCATCGGCCAAGCGGGCAGCACCGGCCACCGAGATCAGACGGTCTTTAAACAGGCTTACTGCCATGGCCTGGCGCACATGCACAAAGTCAGCCAAGCCATTGAGCTGCTCAAAACCGATCATCACCGCATCAGGTTTGTCGCGGTTGAGCACCACCACCATCTCAGTGCGGGCATCACGCAGCGCAGTCGATGGGTTGGACTTGAGTTGGCGTACGTTGATGGTCTGCATAATGTTCTCTCCAAATGTAGGAACATCAAATTGTAATCAATTTTGTGAGTCAGAGTGCGGAAAAGGGTACCGTCCCCTTTTCGTCCCCTTTTCTAATGATTGCATCATCTGTACAATGCAATCATTGAATTCAATTTAAAATAGAAGAATCAATGTCATCCATCACTGTCCGTAACATACCCGAGGAGACACACCGTGCTTTGCGTGTGCGCGCCGCGCTGGCTGGTCGAAGCACCGAGGCCGAAGTCCGCGCCATTCTCGAAAGCGCCGCAAGACCAGAAGGCCGCACCAAGCTAGGTTCCTTGTTGGCTGAAATCGGCCAGCAGGCAGGAGGCTTCGATCTTGATGTCGAACGTGAGAAGTCACCCACAGAACCGATGAGCTTTGAATGATTCTTCTTGATACCAATGTGCTCTCTGAGCCCCTCAAACTCAGCGGTGATGCGGGCGTGATGATCTGGATAGACGCGCAGATTATCGAAACACTTTTTCTGTCGACAATCAGCCTGGCTGAGTTGCGTTTTGGCATTGCAGCGCTGCCACCCGGCAAACGAAGAGACACGCTCCACTCCAGTCTTGAGCAACGGATCTTGCCTTTGTTCGCCGGTCGAATCCTGCCCTTTGATTCAGCCGCATCCCAAGCCTACGCCACACTCCGAGCCCGTGCACGAGCCGAAGGCAAGGCTATCTCTAGCGCAGATGGCTACATCGCCGCTACGGCCATCACACATGGGTTGATTGTGGCAACGCGCGACACCAGCCCATTTGAAGCCGCTGGTTTGAACGTCATCAACCCGTGGAACGTGCCGCACTGAAAAGGGTTCCGTCCCCTTTTACCCGTGGAACGTGCCGCACTGAAAAGGGTTCCGTCCCCTTTTACCGTCAGTGATAGTCAGAAACTTGCATTGGTACCATTTTGGGACTATACTTGAAGTATGCAAATAGTTGCTCTGCGCAATCTCGAATCCTACTGGCAACAACCAAACCGCAGTGATGCTGAGGGTGCGCTGAAGGCATGGTTCGCTGAGGCCAAATTGGCGCAATGGACGTGCCCCCAGGATGTGAAGAATCAATATGCGAACGCCAGCATCGTTGCAAACAACCGCGTCGTTTTCAACATCAAGGGGAACGACTACCGACTGATTGTGGCTATTGCTTACAAGATGCAGTATGTCTACGTGAAGTTCATTGGCACTCATGCCGAATACGACAGAGTTGACGCAGCCACCGTCGACCAGTTCAAAGGAGTCTGATCATGGAAATCAAAGCCATCCGTACCGAAGCCGATTACCTAGCGGCGTTGCGCGAAGTGTCCGCTCTGATAGACCTTGACCCGGCCGCCGACGATCCTGAAGGCGAACGACTTGATGTGCTCGGTACGCTCGTTCAGGCTTACGAAGCGAAGCACTATCCAATTGATCCTCCTGACCCCATTGAGGCGATCAAGTTCCGCATGGAACAGTCCGGCATGACAGTGAAAGACCTCGTGCCTTACATTGGTTCGCTCAATCGCGTGTACGAAGTTTTGTCCTACAAGCGCTCACTATCACTCAACATGATCCGCAGGCTGAGCGAGGGACTGCATATTCCCGCTGAGGTGCTGATCCGCGAGTCTGAACCCCTTGCCGCCTGAGTGCACCTCAATCGATAAAAGGGATAAAAGGGGACGGTACCCTTTTTTGCCCGCGATAAAGATAAAACGTAAAAGGGTTCCGTCCCCTTTAAAGCT
>QYPX01000125.1 GCA_007280205.1 Comamonadaceae bacterium | reverse complement strand
GTGATGGTGATGTACCTGGGCCGCACCATGGAACTCGCCGGCAAACAGGCGATTTACGAGCACCCGAGTCACCCTTATACGCAGGCCCTGCTGAGCGCCATTCCGACACCGGACCCGCGGCGCGAACGCCACAAGAAGCTGCAACTGCTGCAGGGTGATCTGCCCTCCCCCATCAACCCGCCGTCGGGCTGCATTTTCCGAACCCGCTGCCCGAAGGCCGTCGCCAACTGCGCTATGCAGACGCCAGCGTTGCGTGCGCTCAACGCGCAAACGCAAGTCGCCTGCGACCTGACTTGAGACCGCTGGAATTGTCGTTGCGGGCCGGTATTGTCATTGCGGACCCAATTGGTCATTGCGGGCTTGACCCGCAATCCAGTGCATTGGTACAACTGGATCCCGGATCAAGTCCGGGATGACAATTGCGGAGCCTGGGATGACAATTGCGGAACCTGGGATGACGGTTGCAGAGCCCGGAATGACAGCTGCGGAGCCCGGGATGACCGCGAGGGGACGGCAGCGGCAGGTCAAGAACGCTGCTGCAAGGCCTTTTCCACACCCAGGTTAGCCAGTTCATCGGCACGCTCGTTACCGGGGTCGCCGTCGTGACCGCGCACCCAGTGCCACTCGATCTTGTGAACGGAGTTGGTAACCAGCGCGTCCAGGCGCTGCCAGAGGTCCACGTTCTTCACCGGCTGCTTGGAGGCCGTCTTCCAGCCCCGGGCTTTCCAGCCGTTGAGCCACTCCGTCGTGCCCTTGAGCACGTACTGGCTGTCCACGTGCAGGTTCACATGACAGGGACGCTTCAGGGCCGACAAGGCCTCGATCACCGCCATCATCTCCATGCGGTTGTTCGTTGTCTCCAACTCCCCGCCGCACAATTCCTTCTCCGCCTCTTTTGACTTCAGCAGCACGCCCCAGCCGCCGGGCCCGGGGTTGCCCTTGCACGCGCCATCGGTGTAAATTTCTATCGTATTCAATCGGTCTTTCCCATCGTTGCGTCGATGATTGTCTCAGAGCGATTGAGCGTCGCGCTGCCGGCTACCGATACCGGCGCTGCCGCCACCGATCTCGACGCTCTCCAGGCCGGGCTCAGCAGCGTTACACCCCGCACACGCTTGACAGCCACCAGAAAATAGACCGCGCCGAAAATCGGCCACCAGCGCTGGCCGATCCAGTCCATCCAGGCAAAGCGGCGCAACCAGGTTTCACCGGCCAGTGCGGGCCGGTAGCAGCCGAAATGTCCCACTTCAACCTCAAAACCGAGCAGGCGCAGCCAGTCGCGCAAGCGCCAGTAGCCAATGCACTCCTCCTGCGGCATGAACTTCTTGCCGAAACCCAGACGGCGGTACAGCCGCGCGCGCTTCTGCCTGAAACCCCAGAGCGATACCGGGTTCAAACCGCAGATCACGACGCGTCCCTCGGGCACCAGCACGCGCTCTACTTCTCGCAGGGTGGTATGCGGATCGCTGGCCAGTTCCAGCGAATGGGGCAACACCACCAGATCCAGACTGCTGGCTGGGAAGGGCAGCGCTGAAAAATCTGTCACGATGGCGGCACCCGGTGTCGGCGTGGCGCTGGCCAGCCAGCGGTGCGGCATGCGATTGGTGCGCAGGGCGTCGAGTTCACTCAAACCCAGTTGCAGCGCGTGATAGCCAAAAACATCGGCTACCGCCAAATCAAGCTGCGCGCGCTCCCACTCCAGCAGATAGCGTCCGGGCGGCGTCGCAAACCAGTCATGCAAACCTATAATTTGATCGTTCATGAAGTTAATCCCACTACCCGCCTTCAGCGACAACTACATCTGGCTGCTGCACGACGAACGCCATGCGCTGGTGGTTGACCCCGGCGACGCCCAGCCCGTGCTCGCTGCGCTGCAGAAATTCAATCTGCAGTTGCAGGCCATTCTAGTCACGCACCATCATCCCGACCACACTGGCGGCGTCGCTGCCCTGCGCGAGGCCACGGGTGCCACCGTTTACGGCCCGCAGCATGAAGTGATGCCGGAGCCACTGACGCGCCTCGGACAGGGTGCGCAAGTACAAAGCCTGGGCTTGCGGTTGGACGTGCTTGAGGTGCCGGGCCACACTGCGGGTCACATCGCCTTCTACTGCGCTGATGTGAACGGTGCGCCATTGCTGTTCTGTGGCGACACGCTGTTTTCCGCCGGTTGTGGCCGCCTGTTCGAAGGCACGCCAGCGCAGATGCTGGCTTCACTGGACAGCCTGGCTGCACTCCCCGACGCCACCCAAATCTGCTGCGCCCATGAGTACACGCTGAGCAACCTCAAGTTTGCCTGCGCAGTCGAGCCAGGCAACGCTGCACTGAGCGATTACGCAGCTGCAGCACAGCGCCTGCGCGCTGCTCAACAAGGCACCCTGCCCTCGAACCTGCTGTTGGAGCGCCGGATCAATCCCTTTCTGCGCAGCCGCCAGCCCGACGTGATCCGGGCCGTGCGGGCTTTTGACGCATCAGCCCAGGGCGAGGTCGCCGTCTTTGCAGCGCTGCGTCAGTGGAAGAACGAATTCCAATGAAATTGCTCCCCCTTCTTTGCCTGAGCGTCGCGCTCTGGCTGACCGGCTGTGCCAGCGCGCCCGGCGGCACCGCAACTGAGCCATCCATGCGGGTCGACCTGATCGCACCTGGCGGCACTGGCATCAAGGCAGCGCAATCGAGGGCACAGCCCGGCTTGCAGGCAAGTGCGGATCTGCTACCAATCTCGGCTGAGCACGCAGCTTCGGGCGCGGTGGTGCCACTGGCGCCACCGGCCGACCTGTGGGAGCGCATCCGGCGCGGATACGCCATGCCGGACCTGGACAACCAGTTGGTGCACGACCGCGAACGCTGGTACAGCAGCCGCAACGATTACATCCTGCGCATGACCGAGCGATCCCGCAAGTACCTGTTCCACATCGTTGAAGAACTCGAACTGCGCAACATGCCAACCGAGCTGGCCCTGCTGCCCTTCGTCGAGAGTGCCTTCAATCCACAGGCGGTCTCCAGCGCCAAGGCCGCCGGTATGTGGCAATTCATGCCGGCCACCGGGAAAACGTTCGAGCTCAAGCAGAACGCCTTTCGCGATGACCGACGCGACGTGCTGGCCTCCACCCGCGCGGCGCTCGACTACCTGCAAAAACTCTACGGCATGTTTGGTGACTGGCAACTGGCACTGGCCGCCTACAACTGGGGTGAGGGCAGCGTGGCGCGCGCCATTGCGAAGAACCAGCGCGCTGGCCTGGGCACCAACTACAGCGAACTCTCGATGCCGATGGAAACCCGCTTTTATGTGCCCAAGCTGCAGGCCATCAAGAACATCGTCGGCAACCCGCAGTCCTTCAATTCGAGTCTGCCGCAGATCGGCAACCACCCCTACTTCCAGACCGTGGACATCAAGCGTGACATCGATGTCGCGCTCGCCGCCAAGCTGGCCGAAGTTCCACTGGAAGACTTCAAGGCACTCAATCCATCAGCGAACCGTCCCGTCATTCTGGCCGCTGGCACACCACAGATACTGCTGCCCTGGGACAACGCAGCAATCTTTCAGCGCAATCTTGAGTCTTACAGTGGCGGTCGCCTGGCGAGCTGGACGGTCTGGCTTGCACCCACCACCATGAGACCGGCCGACGCAGCCAAACGGGTCGGCATGACCGAGCAGGCATTGCGCGGTGTTAACAATATTCCACCCAGGGGAGTTGTGATCAAGGCCGGATCGAGCCTGCTGGTGGCACGGGCCAGCCATCTTGAAACCGATGTTGCCATGCACCTGGCAGACAACGGCCAGTTGTCGCTGGCCGCATTGGCAGCACCCAAGCGCCCCGCCACCAAGGGCCGCAAACCGGCAGCGCAAGGCAAGACCAAGGCGCGCGCGCCGGTGGCGCAGAGCAAGGCAGTTGCCAAGCCAAAGCCGCCAGTCAAGCGATAGGGCGTCAGCTCTAGCGCCTGTCCACCAGTGCGTGCGCAATGGTGCCTAGATCGACGTACTCCAGTTCGCTACCCACCGGAACGCCACGCGCCAGGCGCGTCAGGCGCAAGCCCTTGGCTTTCAAGCCCTCGCTGATCACATGGGCGGTGGTTTCGCCTTCAGCGGTGAAGTTGGTCGCAAGAATCACTTCCTGCACCACGCCGTCACAGGCACGCTCAAACAAGCCCTTGATACCAATTTCCTTGGGGCCAATGCCATCGAGCGGACTGAGTTTTCCCATCAGCACAAAGTACAGGCCGTTGTAGGCGCCGGTCCGCTCCACCGCCGACTGATCGGCCGGTGTCTCCACCACACACAGCTTGCTGGCATCGCGCCTGTGGTCCAGGCAAGTGCTGCAGATGACGTCCTGCGTGAACGTATGACAGCGCTCGCAGTGTCGTACCCCCTCCACGGCGACCTGCAGCGCATGCGATAAGGCCAAGGCGGCAGGTCGGTCATGTTGCAGCAGATGAAAGGCCATGCGCGAAGCCGACTTGACCCCGACGCCAGGCAAACGGCGCAGTGCCTGGATCAGCGCATCAAGCGAATTGGCGTTGGACATCCTCAGAACGGGAACTTCATGCCGCCGGGCAAGCCCGGCATCCCCGCAGTGATCTTGCCCATCTTTTCGGCAGAAGTTTCTTCGGCCTTGCGCACTGCGGCATTGAAAGCGGCAGCAACCAGATCTTCCAGCATGTCCTTGTCTTCGGCCAGCAGGCTGGGGTCGATGCTGATGCGCTTGACATCGTGTTTGCAGGTCATCGTGACCTTGACCAACCCGGCGCCGGACTCACCGGTGACCTCGACAAAACCCAGTTCGTCCTGGGCCTTTTTCATGTTGTCCTGCATCGTCTGCGCCTGCTTCATGAGGCCAGCGAGTTGTCCTTTGTTGAACATCGGTTTTCCTTGATTAACGGTTGGTCAGCCCGGCTTGATGCTGCCGGGCACAATTTTCGCTCCAAAATCACGCATCATGGCTTGCACAAAGGGATCGTCGAAAATGATTTTTTCGGCCGCCATCTGTCGCTCAGCCACCAGTGCCACATTGCGCCGGGCCGGACTGTCGGTCACGCGGCCCACCTCCACCACCAGACGCACCTCGTGACCCGCAGCCTGCAAGGCCGTGGCAAGACGATCGCGGCTACCGGCCTGGTTGAGAGACTCGCGTTCTACCCTGAGCAGCCACTGATCGGTGTCCTGCGCCACCAGTTGCGACTGCAGTGCGAGTTCGCGCACCATGGCGGTGATGGCCTCATCAGCGATAAGCTGACTCACCACCTTGTGCCAAACATCACCCTCTTCGGTTGGCCGCAGCACCGCATTGCCCGACTCCCCCGCCACCGCCTCGCCGCGGGAATCGGCTTGCACGCGTACCGGCACGGCCAGTACTTTGCCTGCTGCCTGCGCACTGTCCACCCTGAGTGCAGGCTCGCCCGGCCGCGCCGCCGCCGGCTGAGCAGGCAACGGCGTGCTGCGCACTTGCAATTGCTGGACCGGCAGCGCAGGCGCTTCAGGTGCCGGACTTTTCAGAGTTTTTTTTTCAGCCTGCGCCGTTGGTCGCGTTGCCGGCTTGAAGGCCAGCAAACGCAGCAGCACCATGGTCAGCGCCGCATACTCGTCCGGCGCCAGCCCGAGATCAGCACGCCCATGCAGACAGATGCTGTAGAGCAACTGCGTCTCGTCGGCCGGCATCAGTGCTGCCAGGCGCAGCGCATCAGCGGCTTGCGGATCCATCTCATCGGGCGGCGCTGCGTCGGCAACGGTTTGAATCACCGCCATGCGCTGCAGCACAGCGGACATTTCTTCCAGGGTCGAAGCGGCGCTCAAGCCATTCAGGCGCAGCGCCTCTGCAGTCTCGACCACGGTCTTGCCGTCACCCAGCGCCAGCGCCTCGATCAGTCGCAGCACGTAGGAGCGGTCCACGCTGCCCAGCATCTGACGCACCATGACCTCTTCGAGTTTCCCTGCGCCAAAGGCAATCGCCTGGTCCGTCAGACTCAGGGCGTCACGCATGGAGCCCCGCGCAGCACGCGCCAGCAAGGTGAGGGATGGAGTGTCGGCAGGCACGTTCTCTGCCTGCAGAACCTTCTGCAAATGCTCGCGAATGGTCTCGGGTGCCATCGGCCGCAGATTGAACTGTAAACAGCGCGACAGCACCGTCACCGGCACCTTCTGCGGGTCGGTGGTGGCCAGCACGAACTTCAGATAGTCGGGCGGCTCCTCCAGCGTCTTGAGCATCGCGTTGAAAGCGTGGCCGGTCAGCATGTGAACTTCGTCGATCATGAAGACCTTGAAGCGCCCCTGCACCGGCTTGTAAACCGCCTGTTCCAGCAAGGCCTGCACTTCATCGACGCCGCGGTTGGAGGCTGCGTCAAGTTCTGTGTAATCTACAAAACGGCCGGCATCAATATCGCGGCAAGCCTGGCAGACGCCACAAGGCGTAGCGGTGATGGTGCCCTGCCCGTCAGGACCCTGGCAATTGAGCGACTTGGCCAGAATGCGCGAGACGGTGGTCTTGCCAACACCGCGCGTACCGGTAAACAGGTAGGCATGGTGCAGGCGCTGCGTGCCCAGAGCGTTGGAGAGTGCCTGCACCACATGGTCCTGCCCCACCATTTCGGTGAAGTTGCGGGGGCGGTATTTGCGGGCCAGCACGAGGTAGGACATGGGGACCGATTCTAAAGCCCGACCCTGATTCTGCGTTGGCCCTTACAATACTTTTTGACGGGCCTTCCCGCATGGTGAAGCGGCCAACCGGGTCAGGTGGGGAACCAAGCAGCCC
>QYPX01000236.1 GCA_007280205.1 Comamonadaceae bacterium | reverse complement strand
GGCTTTGACTGCCGCGACGTGGCGGCTCCAGTATTGCTTTGTTGTCATCGTCATGCTCGTTTTTCCATCTGAAGTTAGATGGGCCAGCATGGCGGGTTCAGATTTGGTTTACAAGTCTGGGGTTCGTGGAGCGCTTACGTTCTTTCGGGAAAGCCCGCAGATAGCACGCCGCACAAAATAAGACTCAATGCACCCGAAAATTTCGTTCTGCGCATCCGCACTTAGCTCGGATGCCGCAACCCGTAAAGATACCGGGTGCACCGTTGACGCATCCCAAGGCGATATACGTCTGCCAAACACTGCAATCGGTTCATTTCCCTTACCTGTAACCAATGCCTTGTAGTGCTCACCGTAGCGGTTAAGTAGTGCCAACTGTGGTGCGGCACCATGAAGCTTGGCGTCCGCATCCACAAAGCGGCGGTAACCAGCATACAGGCGGCCAATGTCTATCTCCTCAGCCGTTTCAGCCTGTACGGCCGACTGCACAAACCATTCGAGCCGTGGGCGATTCAGACGGCCACGGGATTGCTTCTCCGACCAAAGGGTGGTTTCGAATTGGCTCCAGACGTTTTTATACAAATCGACAGCGTCGTTGCCAGCCCGCATGAAGATGAAATTGCGAATCAGATCCGTAGCATGCAGCTCAGCGCCATGACCGTTGAGAGTCTCAAAGATGACTTGAGCATCGTCTTCTTTGTCCAGCAAGATACAGACCATTTTTAGTTTCGTCAGTACCGCCTTGGCTAGCGCCATGACCCGGCTCGGCAAATCGAAGTCCTTAGTGTCGTTGGCCCATTCGAACATCACATCACGGAAATAGATGATGGCCTCCAGCGTCGGCGGGTGTCTGACGCCGATCATCTTGAGTCGTTTTGCCTGCGTAAAGCTTTCTGGAAAGCGGGTACGCAAATCCTCCATCGTGGTCGCGGTCATGCCGCTGACAAACTGATCTCGATCCCGAAAAGTGGGCCACAACTTAAAGCGCTCGACCTCCTTCTCTTCCATGGTGTCTGGATTACCATTCACCAAACAACCATCCACCAATGGGAGCAGCCCAGGCTGGGCAAGTTGACGCAGAACATGTTGAAGCGCGGTCAACACGTATTGGAGTGTCGTCAACCGTTGCTGGCCGTCAATGATATGCAGTCGCTCTACACCAAGCAGTCCGGGTTTCTGCTGCTGCTCCAAAACGACCGCTCCCATGAAATGGGCAACAGGGTCATCACCCTGCAAAAGCGCATCCGCCTTGTCTCGAATATCCTCCCAGAGGCGCTCCCATTGATTGCCTCTTGTCCAGACATATGCTCGCTGGTAAAACGGCACACGGTACTGGCGACGATCTTGGAAAATTTGCTGGACAGTAAAGGGATCGGATTTCATCTATTACCTCTGATATTCAGACTCAAAATTCACCGTTAAAGACAATATTCCATTGACGGTTAGCCTCAGGAAAATTCCTAACCGCCTCCGCTGCAAGTGCCGCTGTTGAATGTTCCAAGGCGTATTTCACGGCGTTGTCCAAGATTTCCCATTGCGGCGTAGTGTGCGCGGCATATATGGTCCCAGCGATCTGGCATGGATCACGTAGGCCGCGACACTCTCTGTCTGCGAGCAATTTGAACGCTTGATAAACGCAGTGGGTGTACGGTTTGACGCCGACGGCAATGCCACTGTTTGCAAGAAGCACGTCCAGGTGAAACGTCTGCATTGGGATCGGTTTTTCTCGGCTGTACTTCCACCACTTCATGAGTTGAGAAAGCTTCTTTAGCTTGCCGCCGCTCTGAACATCAGCCGCTGCAAAATAGCGATCATGAATCTGCGGGCCGGTTTCCAACCAACCACCTGCGCCATCAGGAATGAGATATACAGGGCGCATACTTTCAAAGCGTTGAAAAATGGCTGGGACAACATCCAGACTCTGCTGGCCGGCTGCGAAAGCAACAACGGCAGCTTGACCATCCCGACCAATTTTGGTACTTGCAAAACGTGCCTGCAACTCATCGATCACCCGCCCGAGTACCGTGTAGGAAGAGACCATGTCTCCGCCCCACTTTGCTTCATTTCTTCTCAGTACAACCAGCATGTCAAGATCACTGAACCAACGCACGGCTGTTCCGCGCGCGTGACTTCCGATATGCACGATGCCGCTGATATCAAACGACTTTTCTAATCTTGCTCGCGCGCTAGTTCGGTGCAGCCGTGCTGATTGCAACTCAACTGGCTGCGGTTGAAGGCGAGCCGCCAATGCAAGCATGTTTACCTGCGGATTAACTTGGGACCGCATTCAGGCCACCCAATCGTGAGAGTCGCGATACAGGTCGTTGAGTGAGTCCCGATATAGCAAGTAAAGCCGAGACGGAATTGGCGGGCATTGCAGTAGTGCAACACCGTAGTCTTCTGCCACAGCGCGGACGTCTTCTGATGAAGGCGCCGCTTCGTCTCGAAGCCTGGCACAACGGTCGAAGGTGAGATGCGCCGCTCTTTCAAGGTCACCGTATTTCTTTGCAAGGAGAGCTGTATCGCCAGAGATGAGAAAAGCAACAAAAAGTCCGATGGACTTTGCGACAGCTAGAACGGAGTCCGAAGAGCTGCCCTTTGCAAAGTCACTAAGTAGCAATGCAGACACTGCGGCAACAACGCCGACACCAACAACGATCCAAAGTACGAACTGAACTTTGCCAGCCAGGGCGCGCGTAAAGAATGCGGACTCCGTGATGATGTCAGCGAGACGGCGCGGACCAACCGGTAGCTTTGACGCGTAGTAGGGGGGCGTAAAGGGCGCTGGTCCTAGACTTGCGCCCAGCCCCCAAGCCCGCACACCAAGCAATTGTGAAGCAGGGATGTCGTGGCCAAGACCGTCGGCATAGAGAATTAGCCTGCGGCATTTGTCGCACTGCAATAGTTCGCCAGAAGCAGTCTCTCGAAGCCATGCGACCGCCAAAGGCAGTATGACACCAACAAGCCCAGCAGTTCCACCGACCCAGAGTTGCTGACTGAACGCCGCTCCCACTGCGACAAAGAGGGCAATCGCAGCAAGGTAAAGCGACCATAACCATCGTTTTTCGGCCACCTGGCAAAGGTGGTTTCGAAGCTCAGACAACGTGGCCGGGTTTTTCATCAATCTCCCCCTAATCGTCCTACACCGAAAGATTTCTGTAGCGTTGCCGCCCGCAATCGCTCCGCTCGCTTGAGGTTGGTATCGACTTCGGTCTCAACTCTGCGAATGAGTGACAGGCGTCGATCAACTTCTGAAACGATGCGTTGCTGCTCTGCCACTGGCGGAAGCGGCACTGGCAAATGGCCGACCTTGCCGCTACTCAATGTATGAAGTCCAGTGGTGGAGCTTGAAACCAATTCAATTTGCTTCCGCCCGCCAGGAGAAATGAGCCAATTGAGCATCCAGTCTGGCTCTGCGATTACCGCTCGTACTTTGATCAAATGATTCTGATGGACGCACGGCGAAATGGAGCCGTCCCACTTCGCAACCCGACCAATTTGATCCGGGCTGCCATTTCCCTCGACAACAAGCAGGTCGTTCTTTAGGACCATTAGCTTCTGCAACTCGTTGTCGGCCACCCCAATTTCGGCCATGTCATCAAGGCGAAGCTCGTTTGCATAGACATTCGCCACGCGCAAATATGGCAACTTCAATGGCAGGGATTCACGGGTCGGGTTCTTGGTCAAGCCGCTGATTACTTCAGCGATTTGTTCAACGCTGGTCCACGCCCAGCCGCTTGGCAATTCCAACAGCCCCATTGTTTCCAGTGCGTCAGGTGTCTTGAACTTTCCTCGCCCTATCCAACTGATGCACCGCGTCTCAAGAATCCGCTGCAAAAGCTGCTCGCCGGTTTCGAAGCTGCAGCCTTCGCGGCGGGCTAGTTCAGCTTCGGTGGGGACGAGGCGGCCTTCCACGGCGTCTTTGAGGACGGAGGCTTTGTAGCGTTTGAGGTTGGCCTTGACGCGCTGGAGGTTGGCGACGGCTTCGTCGAGGCGGGAGAACTGCTTTTCGAGTTCGGCGACGATTTCGCGTTGCTGATCAACCGCCGGCAAAGGAATCTCGAAGTCCAGAATCTTTTCTTTGGTTAAGGCTTGACGGGTCGCACCAGACTCAATGCCGTTGATGAGGCGCTGTTGCGATGGGGATGCCAAAAACCAGCGAAGGAAGGAACTCTCTAGGCGATCATCTGGCCGAATAATACAAACATGCTGATTAACGCGGGCGCCATCCATTTCAGTCGGCGCGGAAGTAACACGACCAATCGAAGCCCCCGTAATATTCAGAAGAACATCGTTCGCCCTCACTTCAACATTCTTCAGCGCTGCGGCTTGCGCCGCATTCAAGAAGGCCAGTCCATCGCGACGAAAACCGTCAAAGTGAACATTCATTGAGCGAATCAGCGGTATGCCTTCACTTTGGTAGGCCGATTCGCCACCACGCGGTGTTGAACCACTGCCTACTTTTGTGGTGATGTCGCCCAATCGGGTCGTTTGAAATTCACTCACGCCGCCAACTCCCGATTCATCGCTTCAAGCACCTTGGGCAATTCCGCGCCAAACAACTGGTACACCTTGCCGATGCCGCCCTCCTGCGCGAAGGGGGAATATTCAAAATCGTCGGGGACTATGCCCAGGTTGGCGGCGATGTGGTCGCGGATCATTTCTAGCCAATGCATTTGTTCAGGGGTGAAAGGGATGCCTGGATTCCGGCCTTCGCCGGAATGACAAGCCACGGCCTGCTGTGCCAGCCAGGCTTTGAAGTTGGCGTTGACGCGCTCGGGGAAGGGCACGAGTTCATTGTCCTGGTGCATGGCGAAGCGCACCAGGCTCACCAGGTCGGTGAGGATGCGGCGGCGGCTCTCGCCTTTGACCTTGCTCTTGTCCAGCGCGGCGTAGGCTTGCCAGAGCTGGCTCTCGGTCCACAGATGCGGCGGGGCTTGCAGGGCGTCGGCCAATGCCTTGAGCGCTTCGAACGTCAAAGGTTCAACGCTCGCGCTCGCGTCTGCACCGGCAACGCCGTGGACACCACTTCCACTCATTCTTTGCGGTCGGCTGTAGAGAATTTGCAAGGCCGTGATTTCGTCCTTGTGCTCGGCGATGAATTTCTCAAACGATTCGACCGTGCCCTTCGCGCGCTCGCGCGCCGCCTCGCTGAAGTCGGCTTGCAGCAGGGTGTCTTGCGTGACGGTGTCGATGATTTGCTCGGCTTTGCGCTTCAGGTCTATCAGCAGGTTGCGCAGTTCGGGCGAGGCAAAGGGGCGGACACTTGCCTGGATTGCGGCCTGCGCCGCAATGACATCCTCTACATCAGGGTCGAGGGCATCGACGATGGCGCGCGTGAGGTCTTGCAGGGACGTACCACCGGCGGCTTGCATCACACGCTGCTTGTCGCCCTCGGTTAGTTCGCGGTTCAGGCGCGCCAGCCGCGCGGCCACGCTGGAGAGTACTTCGGGCTCGACGTTGCCCAGCGCCACGGCTTGCAGCAGCTTGTCGAAGGGCACGGACTTCTTCTGGTCCATGGGCGCGGAGTCGGTTTTGTCCTGCTCACAGACGCCCACGCAATCGACGATGACGAAGTGGTCTTTGACTTTGGCGTCGGGCGTTACGGCCTGCAAGTCGGTCGGCGCGATGATGCGCACGCCCCGGCCTTTCATCTGCTCGAAGAAGTTGCGGCTTTTCACGGCGCGCATGAACATCACAATTTCCACCGGCTTGATGTCGGTGCCGGTGGCGATCATGTCCACTGTAACGGCAATGCGCGGAAAGTAGCTGTTGCGGAAGGCGCTGATCAGGTTCTCGGGCTTCTCGCCCGTAGTGCGGTAGGTGATCTTCTGCGCAAAGTCGTTGCCCTTGGCAAACTCCTCGCGCAGGATTTCGACAATCTTCTCGGCGTGGTTGTCGTCTTTGGCAAACACCAGGGTCTTGGGCACCTCGGTGCGGCCGGGAAAGATCTCCAGCGGTAGCTTGTCCCTGAAAGTTCTGACGATGGTGCGGATCTGGTCCGGCGTCTGCACGGCGCGGTCCAGTGCGTCGGCGTCGTAGGCCAGGTCTTCGTCGAGTTGTTCCCAGCGGGTCTTGCGCGTCAGGCGGTCGCGGTAGCCCACCGAGAAACCGGCTTCGATCTGGCTGCCCGACTCACTCACCTGGGTGCGGATGCGATACACGTCGTAGTTGACGTTCACACCATCGGCCACGGCCTGTGGGTGGCCGTACTCCATCACCAGGTTCTGGTTGAAGAAGCCAAAGGTCTGCTTGGACGGCGTGGCGGTCAGGCCGATCAGGTAGGCGTCAAAGTACTCCAGCACCTGGCGCCACAGGTTGTAGATGCTGCGGTGCGCTTCGTCGGTAACGATGATGTCAAAGGTCTCGATCGGAAAATTCGGGTTGTAGCCGATGGGCTCGGGCTTGGTGAACAGATTGCCAAGGCGATCCACGCTTTGCTCCTCATCTTCTTCCGCCAGTTCGCGGCCTTTGAGCATGGAAAACAGGCGCTGGATGGTGCAGATGGTGACGCGGGCGGTTGAGTCAAGCTGGTTGCTGGTGAGGTGCTGGACGATGTATTCCTCACCAAACTTGTAGTTGTTGTAGGGCGAGTTGTACTGGTCAAATTCCTTCTTGGCCTGACGCCCCAGATTGCCCCGGTCCACCAGAAACAGCACGCGCCGGGCACCGGCAAACTTGATCAGGCGGTAGATGAAGCTGATGGCGGTAAAGGTCTTGCCGCTACCGGTGGCCATCTGGATCAGGGCGCGCGGCTTGTTGGCTTTGAGCGAGGCTTCGAGGTTGCGGATGGCGATGATTTGCGCGGGCCATAGGCCGTCTTCAATCAGGGGCGGCAGGGCTTGCATGCGGCTGAGGAAGGTCGGGCCGATAAAGTCGGTTCCAGACGGAACACCCGGACCGGTATGGATAGCACCAGTGGGTATGGCCGCCCCGGCTCCCGGCATGTAATTCAAGAACGCGGCCAGCGTCTCGGGCCGGTGAAAGGCAAACACCGCTCTGGCGCGCGGCTGCGGGTCCAGCCCCTGGGTAAAGTGGGTCTCGATCCCGGTGGACTCGTAGCTGAAGGGCAAGGGCCGCACCCAGGCCGGCAGCGCGGCGGGCAGACCCTGCGCATAGCGGGCCGATTGCACTTCCACACCTGTGAGTGTGCTGCCCTCTTTCTTGGCCTCGATCACGCCAGCGGCTTTGCCGTCGATGTAGAGCAGGTAGTCGGCAAAACCGTAGCCAGGGTTCAGGGGAAATTCGCGCAGCGCCACACCGCGTGCCGCGTGGATGTTGGCATGGGCCATGTCGCACACGTGCCAGCCAGCCTGCACAAGCAAGGCGTCGATGCTGACTCGGGCTTTCTGCTCTGGCGTCATGTCTCCTCCGTGTTCGGCATTCTAGGGCTTCATAATTGGAGCGATGAACCTGAACCGCCGCACCTGCATCAGCGCCCTGGCCTGCGGCGCCCTGCCCGGCGTTTACGCACAGGCGCAGTCCAGCAAACCAGCCGTGGTGGATGAAGTCTGGCTGGATGCCGCGCGACAACGCGAGGTGCCAGTCAAGGTGCGCTGGCCTGATGCAGCGGCTTCCAGTGCCGGGCCGCTTCCGGTCGTTCTGTTCTCGCACGGACTCGGTGGCACGCGCGAGGGCGGCGCGGTGTGGGGCGAGGCATGGGCTGCAGCGGGCTTTGTGGTCGTGCATCTGCAGCACGCTGGCAGCGATCTGGCGGCGGTGCGCGCCGTCACCAACAGCTTCACGGATCAGCGGGCGCTACGCTCTGCCGCAGGGCCGGCGCAATTGCTGGCGCGGCTGCGCGACGTGAGCTTCGCACTCGATGAGATCGGGCGGCGCCACGCAGCCAGGCAAGAGCGCTGGGCTTCGGTGCGTCCGGTGCAACTGGGCCTGTGCGGCCATTCGTTTGGAGCGCACACCACACTCGGCCTGGCTGGGCAACGCTACCCTGGCTTTGAAGGTGTGACGGAGCCACGGCTGGCGTCGTTTATCGCGTTTTCACCCTCCCTGCCCGCTGTGGGCGATGCCAGGCAGGTGTTCGAGCGCATCACGCGGCCGCTGTTGTGCCTCACCGGCACACTGGATTCCGATGTGGTGGGCGTTGGCGCCACGCCGGAGCGCCGGCGCGCCGTGTTTGATGCACTACCGGCAAACAACAAGGCGCAGCTGGTGCTGATGGAGGCCGACCACATGACTTTTGCCGGGCAGACCGGCCGCGCAGCGGAGATCGTGCCCCGGCAACAATTAACGCGCGACCTGCAGCCGGCACATCATGCGTTGGTGGCCAACATCACAGCCGACTGGTGGCGTGCCACACTGCTGAACGATGCCGCAGCACGCACGCGCCTGGCCGCGCCGCAGGGCTTGAACCCAGGCGACAACTGGCAGCAAAAGTAGCGACCTGGGCGCGTCCGGCAAGCCCCTGCGTGCGGGGATGCCAGAATGCAGCTAACAACAGCAGCAACCGCGACGAGCAACCATGCCCCCTCACACCCCACAACCTGCCCCCGAAACCAGCCAGAACGCCAGTGCCTGGCTGGGTGAGATGGACGCCTGGCTGATGCGCGAAGGCAAGCATCTGCGCCCGTGGCAGAAGCTGGGCGCGCATCTGACGCGGCAGGATGGCGTCTCTGGCGCTGCGTTCGCCGTCTGGGCACCCAACGCGCAGCGGGTTTCGGTGGTGGGCGACTTCAACCTGTGGGACGGACGCCTCAACCTGATGGTATTGCGCACGGACTGTGCCGTCTGGGAGACCTTTGTTCCCGGCGTGCAGGGCGGTGCCCTGTACAAGTTTGAAGTCGTCGACGTGCAGGGTCAGCTGACGCTCAAGACCGACCCCTACGCACTGCGCAACGAAGGCCCGCCCGGCAACGCCGCCGTGGTCTGCGACTGGCCGAGTGCCGACAGCGCCACGGCAGCCGAGCCGGTGGCCGATCTGCCCAGCGCCCTGTCCACGCCGATGGCTATTTACGAGGTGCACGCCGGCTCCTGGCGCCGCCCCGGTGGCCAGGTGCCGGACTGGAACTTTCTGGCGGGCACGCTGGTGCCCTACGTGGCCGAGCTGGGCTTTACCCACATTGAGCTGCTGCCCGTCACCGAGCACCCGTTTTACGGCTCCTGGGGCTACCAGCCCACCGGCCTGTATGCACCCACGGCACGCTACGGCTCGCCGCGCGCACTGCGCCGCTTCATCGCCACCGCACACGCTGCCGGCCTCAAGGTGATTCTGGACTGGGTGCCCGGGCACTTTCCGTCCGACGCGCACGCACTGGCGCGCTTTGACGGCACCGCCCTGTACGAGCACGCCGATCCGCGTGAAGGCTTTCACCAGGACTGGAACACGCTGATCTACAACTTTGGCCGCAACGAGGTGCGCAACTTTCTGGTGGGCAGCGCGCTGTTCTGGATCGAGCAGTACGCGGTGGACGCCCTGCGCGTGGACGCCGTGGCCTCCATGCTGTACCGCGACTACAGCCGCGCCGCCGGGGAGTGGTTGCCGAATCGCGATGGCGGCCGCGAGAACTACGAGGCCATTGACTTCCTGAAGCAGACCAACCAGACCCTGCACAACGAAGTGCCGGGCGTGCTGACGATGGCCGAAGAATCGACCGCTTTTCCCCGGGTCACCGGTGCAGCCGACGCGGGCGGCCTGGGCTTTGACTTCAAATGGAACATGGGCTGGATGAACGACACGCTGGCCTATTTCGCGCTGGACCCGGTGCACCGCCGCTGGCACCACCATCGCATCACTTTTGCCCTGACCTACGCCTGGAGCGAGCGCTTTGTGCTGCCACTGTCACACGACGAGGTGGTGCACGGCAAAGGCTCGCTGCTGGGCAAGATGTGGGGTGACGCCTGGCAAAAGCGCGCCAACCTGCGCGCCCTGTACGCGCTGATGTACGCCTTTCCGGGCAAGAAGCTGCTGTTCATGGGCAGCGAGTTGGCCACTCCGTCCGAATGGAACCACGACGCTGAGCTCGATTGGGGCCTGCTGCAGGACCCGGCGCATGCCGGTGTGCAGCGCCTGGTGCGCGATCTCAATCGCCTTTACCGCAGCCTGCCCGCCCTGCACGCGCGCGACAACGACGCCCGTGGCTTTCGCTGGATCGAGGCCGACGATGCCGACCATTCCGTCTACAGCTTTCTGCGCCTGGGCGCGACGCCGCAGCAGCAACTGCTGGCGGTATGCAACCTGACGCCGATGCCCAGATCCGGCTGGCGTATCGGCGTGCCGCAGGGCGGAGTCTGGCGCGAGGTTCTGAACACCGACTCCGATCACTACGGCGGCAGCAACGTCGGCAACCACGGCGGCGTCAAGGCAGAACCGGTGCCCATGCACGGACAGGCTCAGTCGCTCAATCTGAACCTGCCACCGCTGGCCGTGCTCTGGCTTGAGCCGAAAAGTACGCCATGAATCAGGCTGACCGACCCTCCCCGCAGGACGCCTGCGCGCCGGGCCGGCCCTGGCCGATGGGCGTCACACCCAGCGTTTTTGACGGCAAAAGCGGTCTCAACGTGGCGGTGTATGCGCGCCATGCGACGGCAGTCGAGCTCTGCCTGTTTGATGACGCAGCCGCTTCAGAGACCGCACGCATCCAGCTGAGCGCCTGCAGCGACGGCGTCTGGCACGGTTTTGTGGCGGGCCCCGGTGTCGGCCAGCGTTACGGCTTGCGCGCGCACGGACCGTGGCAACCCGACGCCGGGCACCGCTTCAACGCGGAGCGCCTGCTGCTCGATCCCTGGGCGCGTTCGCTATGCGGTCCGCTGGCGGCTGACGACGCCTCCCAACAGATACCCAAAGCGCGCGTGATCGATTTCGCGGCGGAGTTGCAAGCCGGCGCCGCCATCACAGCCGGGCCGCAAACGCCGATGGCACGGACGGTTTTATACGAAGCACAGGTCAAGGCGCTGACGGCGCTGCACCCCGATGTACCCGAGGCGCAACGCGGCAGCTATGCCGGTGTGGCCAGTGCGGCCATGCTGGCGCATTACCAGCGCCTGGGCGTCACCGCGCTGTGCCTGCTGCCGGTGCAGTTGCATCAGGACGAGCGGCATCTGGTCAAGCGGGGTCTGCGCAACCACTGGGGCTACAACACGCTTTCCTTTTTTGTGCCGGATGCGCGCTTTGCCACGCCGGCGGCACGCGCGCTGGCTTACGAGGACGACGCCGCAGTGCGTAGCGAGTTCCGTGCCATGGTGGACAGCTTGCACCGGCACGGCATCAAGCTCATCCTCGACGTTGTCTACAACCACACAGCTGAGAGCGACGCGCTCGGGCCCACGCTGTGCTGGCGCGGCCTGGACAACGCGAGCTGGTACGCACTGGACGACAAGGGCGCGTACCTGAACCCGAGCGGTTGCGGCAACACGCTCAACATGGGCGAGCCCAAGGTCGTGCAGATGGTGATGGACAGCCTGCGCTGGTGGGTGCAGGCCTTCGGCGTGGACGGCTTTCGCTTTGACCTCGCGGTGGCACTGGGGCGCCGGGGTGGCCCGGATGCGCACTTTGAAGCGATGGCCCCGCTGTTTGCTGCCATCGCGCAGGATCCGGTGCTGGCAGCCGTGAAGCTGATCGCAGAGCCCTGGGACCTGGGTCCCAAGGGTTACCAGATCGACCAGATCGGGCGCTTTGGCGCGCGCTGGGCCGAATGGAACGACCAGTTTCGCGACACCGCACGCGCCTGGTGGCTGGGCCACCCCTGCACACCGGGGCAGATGGCACGGCGCCTGGCGGGCTCCAGCGACCTGTTTCAGGGCAGTGCCCGCACACCGCTGGCCAGCATCAACCTGATCACGGCGCACGACGGTTTCACGCTGGCCGACCTGACCGCGTTCGAGCACAAGCACAATGAGGCCAACGGCGAGCACAACCGCGACGGCCACGACCACAACCTGAGCGCCAACGCCGGCCACGAGGGGCCGACCCAGGAGCCTGCCATCCTGCGCCTGCGCGGGCAATGGCGCCGCGCCCTGCTGGCCACGCTGCTGTGCTCACAGGGCACGCCACAGTTGCTCGCAGGCGACGAACTGGGGCACAGCCAGGGCGGCAACAACAACGCTTACTGTCAGGACAACGCCATCACCTGGCTCGATTGGGCGCAGGCGGACCAGGATCTGGGCAGCTTTATCGCCAAAGTGGTGCATCTGCGCCAGCGCTACCCTGCCCTGCGCCATCCGCGCTGGTTCACCGGTGCTGCAACCGAGGGCGCCGCGCGGCCCGACATCGAATGGCGCACCGCGAGTGGCCAGACGCCCAGCGCCGCCGACTGGGAGCAGCGCGACCAGCGCCTGCTGGTCTGCGTGATTGGTGTGGGTGAAGACTTGCAACCGGTGCGCGAACGTTTGCTGCTGATTCTGTACGCCGACCCAGCGCCAGTGGAAGTCTGCCTGCCCGAGGGAAAGTGGCAACTTCTGCTCGACAGCGCCAGCAACTGGGCGGCCGGAGCTGACACCGGCGCACCATCCGAGGTGGCATCGACCTTGCTTGTATCCGGACCAACGCTGATGGCGCTGGTCCAGCCGCTGCCGCTCGCCGACAATGGATCTCGAAACTGAACCAAATCCACCGCACAAGGAGGTCCCCATGGAAACCACTTCACCGCAATGGCTGGCACGCCACACGATCGCTCTGGTGCTCGCCGGTGGACGCGGTTCGCGCCTGCAGGCCCTGACCGACCGCCGCGCCAAGCCCGCGGTCTATTTCGGCGGCAAGTTCCGGATCGTCGATTTCGCCCTGTCCAACTGCCTGAATTCGGGCGTACGCCGCATCGGTGTTGTGACGCAGTACAAGTCGCACAGCCTGCTGCGCCATCTGCAGCGCGGCTGGTCCTTCCTGCGCAGCGAATTCAACGAGTTCATTGACCTGCTGCCGGCGCAGCAGCGCATTGACGAGTCTTCCTGGTACCATGGCACGGCGGACGCTGTGTTCCAGAATCTGGACATCCTGCGCTCGCACCGACCCCACTACATCCTGATCCTGGCCGGCGACCACATCTACAAGATGGACTACGCGAACCTGATTGCCGACCATGTGGCGCAAGGTGCGCGCTGCACCGTGGGCTGTATTGAAGTGCCGCTGGCCGAGGCCAGCGCCTTTGGCGTGATGGCCATCGATGAGCAGCGCCGCATTGTCAGCTTTGACGAGAAGCCGCAGCACGCCACACCCATGCCGGGCAAAAGCGACCACGCGCTGGCCAGCATGGGCATTTACGTGTTCGACGCCGACTACCTCTACGCGGCGCTCAAGACCGACGCCGGAGTCGAGGGCTCGAGCCGCGACTTCGGCAAGGACTTGATACCGGCGATCGTGGCGCGTGGCGAAGCCGTGGCCCATCCCTTCGGCCTGTCCTGCGTCAAGAGCTCGCCCATAGCACCGGCCTACTGGCGTGATGTGGGCACCATCGACGCCTACTGGGCCGCCAACCTGGACCTGACACGCACGGTGCCCGATCTCGATATGTACGACCGCGACTGGCCGATCTGGACTTACCAGGAGCAGTTGCCGCCAGCCAAGTTCGTCTTCGACGATGAGCTTCGCCGCGGCATGGCAGTCGATTCACTGGTGTCGGGTGGCTGCATTATTTCGGGCGCGCTGGTGCGCCGCTCCGTGCTGTTCTCCAAGGTCCGACTGCACTCCTTCAGCCAGATCGAGGAATCGGCGCTGTTGCCGCAGGTTGAAGTGGGCCAGAGCTGCCATCTGCGCAAGGTCGTGATCGACAAGGGTTGTCGCATTCCCGACGGCATGAGCATCGGTCTGGACCCGGCCGAGGACGCGCGCCGCTTCTTCCGCACCGAACAGGGTGTGGTGCTGGTCACGCGTCCGATGCTGGAGCGTCTGGCACAAGGTGTCAACACCGAGGAAACAACGCAGTGAAGATCCTCTACGTCTGCACCGAACTCTATCCGCTGCTCAAAACCGGCGGCCTGGCCGACGTCGGTGCGGCGCTGCCGGCGGCCCTGCGGGCAGCGGGTTGCCATGTGCGCCTGCTGCTGCCGGCGTTCGCATCGATTGCCGCCGGTGTGCGCGCCGATGCGCCTGCGCTGCGCCTGCCGGTTGAAGGCGGTCCCGATGTGCTGCGCACACTGCAGCCGCCACCGATGCTGGTCCGCGGCCATGTGATCGATAGCGGTCAGCCGGTCTACCTGCTGGATGCGCCGGCCCTGTACCAGCGCGAGGGCGGCCCGTACCAGGACGCAGCGGGCCAGGACTGGAGTGACAACGCTGCGCGTTTTGCGCTGCTGGGCTGGGCCGCTGCGGCACTAGGGCAAGGCGCCGACCCCGACTGGCAACCCGACGTGGTGCATGCGCACGACTGGCATGCCGGTCTGGCTCCGCTGTACCAGAAGCTGCTGGCCGGCGCTGGCCGTGTCACGCCCAGCGTGTTCACCGTTCACAACCTGGCTTACCAGGGATTGTTTGCCGCCTCCAGTTGTGCCGAACTCGGCGTGCCAGAGTCCCTGTTCACCATCGACGGTGCGGAATTCCACGGGCAGCTTTCCTTCATGAAAGCCGGTCTGCAATTTGCCGACGCCATCACGACTGTCAGCCCACGCTACGCCCAGGAGATCATGACGCCAGAGCAGGGCTGCGGCCTGGACGGCGTGCTGCGCGCCCGGCGCGGTCGTGTCAGCGGCATCCTCAACGGCGTTGACTACGAGCTCTGGAACCCGGCCACCGACCCACTGCTCAACGCCCACTTCGATGGCAAGCGCATGCGCGGCAAGGCCCGCGTCAAACGCGCCCTGCAGCGTCTGCTGGGTCTGGAAGAACGGCCCGACGCACTCTTGTTTGCGGCGGTGACCCGCCTGAGCGAACAAAAAGGTCTGCACCTGGTGCCTGCCATGCTGCCGGAACTGATCGATCGGGGTGGCCAGTTGGTGATTCTCGGCAGTGGCGACGCCGGCATCGAAGCCTCCCTGCGCGAGGCCTTGGCCTGCCACCCGGGGCAAGCCGCCCTGCGCACCGGCTACAACGAAGACCTGGCGCACCGCATCATCGCCGCCGCTGACGTGCTGCTGGTGCCTTCACGTTACGAGCCCTGCGGTCTGACCCAGTTGTACGCTCTGCGCTATGGAACCCTGCCGCTGGTGCACGCGGTGGGTGGACTGGCCGACACCGTCACTGACTGCAGCCTGGAAGCCCTCGATGAGGGCCGCGCCAGCGGCTTCGCGTTCCATGAATTCAGTGCGAACGGCCTGCTGGGTGCCATGCGCCGTGCCTTTGCGCTGAAGCGCCGACCATCGGACTGGAGCGCGGTACAACGCCACGCGATGCAGCAGCGCTTTGACTGGCAGGAGCCGGCGCAAGCCTATCGCGCGCTTTACCAGACTCTGCTCGCGCTAACCGCAGCACCCCTTCGTTTTTGAGTTCAATTCTTTCGGAGACAGTCGATGTCCAGCGTACAACCTTTTCAGTTTGATCAACCCACCAACACCGTCGATGCCTTGCGCCGGTCGATCTCCAATCGGCTGGTGTACCAGGTGGGCAAGGATGTCCGCTCGGCAACAAAACGGGACTGGCTGTTTGCCATTTTCTACGCCTTGCGCGACCGCACCATGGACCGCTGGCGCGCCTCCTTGAATGCGGCTGAGGACGGCGACTGCAAACGTGTTTATTACCTTTCGATGGAGTTCCTGCCCGGGCGCATGCTGACCAACGCGCTGATGGCCCTGGGCATCTTTGAGGAGACCAAAACCGCCTGCGCGCAACTGGGTGCCGACTTTGATGCGATCACGGATCTGGAAGCCGACCCCGGCCTGGGCAACGGCGGCCTGGGTCGCCTGGCAGCCTGTTTTCTGGACTCCATCGCCAGCGTCGGCTTGCCCGGCATGGGCTATGGCATCCGTTACGACTTCGGCATGTTCGCGCAACGCATCGTGGACGGCCAGCAAGTCGAGGAGCCCGACAGCTGGCTCGTCAACGGCAATCCGTGGGAATTCATGCGGCCTGAATTCAGCCATACGGTGCGCTTCGGCGGGCGCCTGACGACCGAGAACGGCGTCGTGCAATGGGTCGACACCGACGATGTCATCGCCACCGCCTACGACAGCGGTGTGCCGGGCTACGAGCTGACCTCGGTCTCCACGCTGCGTCTGTGGTCAGCGCGGGCCACCAGTGTCATCAACCTCGATGCTTTCAACAAGGGCGACTACATGCGCGCGGTGAAAGCCAAGAACGAGTCCGAAAACGTCTCGCGCGTGCTCTATCCGGATGACAGCACCGACCACGGCAAAGAGTTGCGCCTGCGCCAGGAGTACTTCTTCGTCAGCGCCTCGCTGCAGGACATGTTGCGCCGTTACCTGAGAAGCCACAGCAGCTTCGACGCGCTGGCCGACAAGGTGGCGATCCACCTCAACGACACGCACCCGGCGCTGGCCGTGCCGGAACTGATGCGCTTGCTGGTGGACCAGCACCGACTGGACTGGAACAGCGCCTGGTCGCTGTGCTGCCGCATCTTCAGCTACACCAACCACACGTTGATGCAGGAAGCGCTGGAAACCTGGTCTGTGGATCTGATGGGCCGGCTGCTGCCGCGCCACCTGCGCATCATTTACGATCTGAACGCGCGCTTCCTGGCCGGTCTGCACGAAAGCCATCCGGGCGAGCCTGATCTGCTGCAGCGCGTTTCACTGATTGAGGAGAACGGACACCGGCGTGTGCGCATGGCCTACCTGTGCCTGCTCGCCAGCCACAAGATCAACGGCGTCTCGGCCCTGCACAGTGAGCTGATGGTGCAGACCATCTTCACCGATTTCGCGCGCCTTTTTCCAGAGCGCTTCTGCAACAAGACCAATGGCATCACGCCACGGCGCTGGCTGGCGCAGGCGAACCAGCCACTGGCCCGGCTGATCGACGACCGGATCGGTCGCAACTGGCGCCGCCATCTGGATCAGCTTTCGCAATTGCGCCCGCTCGCCAGCGAACCTGCCTTCAACAACGCGGTGCACCTGGCCAAGCAGCAAAACAAGCGCCGCCTGGCCGACTACATAGGGCACGAACTCGGCATCCGCCTTGACCCCGAGAGCCTGTTTGACGTGCAGGTCAAGCGCATGCATGAGTACAAACGCCAGTTGCTCAACCTGCTGCACGTGATCAGCCGCTACCACCAGATCCTGGCCAATCCGCAGGCGAACTGGGTGCCACGTACGGTGATTTTTGCCGGCAAGGCGGCCTCTGCCTATTACATGGCCAAACAGGTGATCCGCCTGATCAACGATGTTGCCAGCGTCATCAATAGCGACCCCCATGTAGGCAACCGGCTCAAACTGGTGTTCGTTCCCAACTACCGCGTGACGCTGGCCGAGCTGATCATTCCGGCGGCCGACCTGTCGGAACAGATCTCGATGGCCGGCACCGAAGCCTCTGGCACCGGCAACATGAAGTTCGCACTGAACGGCGCGTTGACGATCGGTACCTGGGACGGCGCCAACATCGAAATTGCCGAGAACGTCGGCATGGAAAACATCTTCATCTTCGGCAACCGAACGCAGCAGGTAAGCGAACTGCGCGCGCACGGCTATCAACCGCGCCGCTACTACGACAACAACTACGAACTCAAGACGGCGATTGACCGCATCGCCGATGGCGCCTTCTCGCCAGATGAGCCAAAGCGTTACCAGGACCTCACGCGCAACCTGTTGGAGTCGGACTATTACCAGTTGTTGGCGGACTTTCCGGACTATCTGGCAGCGCAGCAACGCGTCGATGCGCTGTACCGCAAGCCCTCCGAGTGGACACGCCAGGCGATCCTGAACATCGCCGCGATGGGGCCGTTTTCATCGGACCGAACGATTAGCGAATATGCCAGTGAAATCTGGAATGTGCAGCCGCTGTTCGGCGACGACGCCCCAAGCGGTCAGACTGGCTAGCCGGATCGACGATCTAGGCCGGCACGGCGTCGAGCGTCAGCACGGCATCAGACTGGAACAGTTGCAGCGCCAGTTGCGCGGCGTCGGCGGCAAGCAGGCGCTTGCACCAGGCATCCAGTGCCGGCTGCGCCACCGCTTGCGGCTCAAAGGCAAGGCGCGGCAAGACCCGGGCCAGCACGGAAGAAGGCGCTCCCGCTGCCGAGAGCGCCGCTGCGAACTGGCTGGCAGCCGTGCCCATGCGAAAGGCATTGATATTGGCCTTGATGATGCGCTCACCCTTGCTCGCAAAGATCTCATGGATCTGCTTTTCCAGCAAGTCCACCGGCAAGGGCAGCTGTGAGGCAGCAGCGCCCAGCACCACCATGTTCTGCGCCTTCACCGTGCCGGCCTTGGTAGCCAATCGTGTGGCATCCAGCGCCACCAGATGCGGCACCGAAAACAACACCTTGTACAGGGCTTCGTGTGGCGGGTAGGCGTCCACATTCTCCAGCGGCGTGACGTCGCTCACGATCCAGCCGTCCGGTCGCAGCAACTGGGTATAGCGCAAGGCTTCCATGGGCTCGACCGACAGCACCAGACTGGCCGCACCATTGGCAATCAGGTCGCTGGCCACCGGCTGGTCCGAAATGCGCACAAAGGCGGAGACGGCGCCGCCGCGCTGCGCCATGCCGTGCACCTCGGACTGTTTGAAGTGCAGACCAGCCTCATGAACCGCGTGATCAATCACCCAGGCAATCGACAACACGCCCTGGCCGCCGACACCGCAAATTACCAGGTCGTAGTTCATTCAGTTTGATCCTCGCAGGCGCGCTTGTAGAGCTTGATCTGCTTGGCGTAAGTGACGCAGGCGCGCCGCGCAATGATCACCGACAACCCCTTGTAGGGCAGTTCCTCGTTGATGATGGCCAGCGTCTGCTCCTTGCGGTTGGGCAGCGGCACGACGATTCGGATGTGCTCGCGCGGCACCCCCAGTCCGGCCACCAGATCCACCACTTCTTCGTCGGTAGCCATGGTCGGCTGCCCGCCGGTCATGGCGACGATGCTGTTGTCCAGGATGAAGACCTTGATGTTGGTGTTGTCGCGCGCCGCGTCCAGCAGCGGCGCCATGCCCGAGTGCGTGAAGGTACCGTCGCCGATGACGCACAGCGAGGGCGTCATGCCGGTGTGCGCGGCACCGATGGCCATGCCGATGGAAGAGCCCATGCACAGGCAGGAGTGGATCGCGTTGTAGGGCTGCAGGTAGCCCAGTGTGTAGCAGCCGATGTCGCCCATCACGCGCACACCCGGTCCGTACTGCGTCAGGACCTGGTTGATGGCGATATAGGCGTCGGTGTGCGGGCACTTGTCGCACAGGCGAGGTGGTCGACCCACCAGCACCTCGGACAGACCCTCGATCTGCAGCGAGACACTGACCGGCAGGCCGAAGCAGCGCCGGATCGTGTCCTGTGTCAGCTCACCCATGCGCGGCAGGGCGCCGGTGAGCTTGCCGTGAATCGGACGTTCGCGCATCAGACCCAGCGCGCTCACATAGCGTTCGATGAAGGGATAGCCCTCCTCCACAATCCAGACTTCACTGGAGGCGTCCAGCAGTTGGCGGATCTTCTTCACCGGCAGGGGATAGACGCCAATGCGCAGCAGGTTGTAGCCGTCCAGCGCCTCGCCCATCGCCTCTTTCAGGTAGTTCCAGCCCAGGCCACTGACCAGGATGCCGGGTTTGCCGTTGCCGCGCAGTGTCAACGCATTGCCGGCGTGGTTCTCCGAGAAATCCTGGAACGCCGCTTGCTTGTCGACCAGCTTGGCATACGCCTTGCGCGCGTTGACCGGCAGCAGCGTGAAGCGACTCGAGTCTTCCACATAATTGGGCACGTTCTGCGCCCGCGCTGCGCCCAGCTTCACTGCCGCGCGGCTGTGCGCCAGACGCGTCACCAGGCGCAGCAACACCGGCACCTGCAGGCGCTCCGACAGTTCGAAAGCTTCCCGAGTGAAGTCGTAACACTGCTGCTGGTCACCAGGCTCCAGGCAGGGCACCATGGCAAAGTCGGCAAAGTAGCGCGAGTCCTGCTCGTTTTGCGAGCTGTGCATGGACGGATCGTCGGCCACGGCAATCACCAGTCCACCATGGGCGCCGGAGACGGCCACATTCATGAACGGATCGGCCGCCACATTGAGGCCCACGTGCTTCATCGAGACCATGGCGCGGCCACCTGCGTAGGAGACACCCACGCCTTCTTCGAGTGCCACCTTCTCGTTGGTCGACCACATGCCGCGTACCGGCAGGCTGTGCTCTTTGGCGTAATCCTGTATGGTTTGGTAGATCTCGGTGGAAGGCGTGCCGGGATAGGCATAGGCCGCGCTGATCCCCGCATCAATCGCGCCGCGCGCAACGGCTTCGTCGCCGAGCAAAATTTCTTCAGACATGTTTGCCTCAAAAAAACAGGGTGCTCAGGAAACTGAGCCGCCCCTGGCCAAGTATCGCATCCCGGGCGCCGGGCTAAGTATCAGGCTTGATGCCGCTGTCCGCAGCGGAAGACCAGCAGCAACTGGTAAATCTCGTCTTTCAGTCTGGCACGTGCCTTCTTCATGTCCTCGATCGTGAAGTCGGCCACTGGCATGTCGTGCTCCTCGAGGTCCTCGACCTTGCCAGTGAGGCGGTTGTAACGCCCGAAGAGGTTGCTGAAGTAACCACTTTCATCCTTCAGGACAGCGATGGCCTCACGCATGTCGGGGAATTCGGTGTAGAGATCGTGGTGATCAATGTGCATGTTCGCCTGCCCATCATGGTTGCTCGATAGTCTGGGGAAATTCTATCAGCGCACAACGGGCAAGCGAACTTGGCTCCGCACGGCTGTGTCGACGATGTCGCCGACGGGGAAGATGTGGGACAGGTTTGTGCGCATCTGGATGTCTACGTTGATGAAGCCACGGTCGGTGAACGCCGCAGCAGACGCTATGATGCCCGCATCCACCCTTTCACGCTGTAGACATGTCCAACCTGGCCGAACAAATTCGCGAAGCACTGACCATGTTTGCGCGCAACGGCATTGAGCCAGCCTTGATTGGCGGTTTGGCGGTGGTTGCGCACCAGGTGGTGCGCGCCACCAAGGATGTGGATTTTCTGGTGGAGGCCGAAGCTGCGGACAGGGTACATGCCGCGCTGCTGGATTTGGGCTATCGGTGCCTGTACCGTAGTGAAGACGCCGCCAACTATGTGCGCGCAGCGGAAGGTCTGGATTTGCTTTACGCGCATCGTCCCCTTGCACGCCGCCTGTTGGCGCAGGCATCGGAGCGCGAGACACCGATGGGCCGCATGCGCATCATCAGCGTCGAAGGGCTGATCGGCTTCAAACTGCAAGGCTTCGTGAACGATGCAACGCGAACGCGTGACCTGGACGACATTCGCGCACTGTTGAAAATACACCTCGCTTCGCTCGACATGAATGAGTTGCGGGATTACTTTGCCCTGTTCAGCAAATCGGAACTTCTCAATGAACTTCTCGGATAAGTCCGATACACCTATTGAAACGGCACTCAACCGTGCCGATGCAAGTGCGGTGCTGGTGCGTGAAGCGGGTGTGCCGTTTCAGCCGCCGCTGGGCATGGCTTGCGGGATCGACCCCATCGCCGAATGGTTGAGCCTGATGGAGGTTGTGCAAATGCTTTGCCCTGTGTGGCCCGTGCGTGACAGGCCCATGCAGGGCAAGCATTGGCTACTGTGACAGCGTTCGCGCCCATTGGCGATAGCACGGCCTGAAGCACCCCGGGGGAACAGGCCCTTCCTGACCTTGATGCCTTTTGCCTTGGCCCGGTCTTCGGTGAGACCGACCCAGGCGAGCGCGGGCTCGGTATAGGCCACACTCGGAATGGGAAAGGCTGAAACTGGTGATTCCGGCTTTTTGCCTAACCCCATACTAGAGCCACCCCTCTTGCTCGGCTTTGGTACCCGACGAAGAGATGTAGTCGCGCAAGCTCGCTAGGGCTGGCGACAAACCGTCGCAGACCTGCAGCTCGGCTAGAACTCGGTGATCGTAATCCGTCAAAGGCAAGGTCTTACCGCTTTGCCAATAGCTGATGTCCATATGGGCGGCTTGCCAGGCCACACCTGCATCGTCCCACAACCGGCCTGCTGTCACTGCAATCTGAATGCCTGCTGGATCGGGGTCGCAGCTGATGGTCGCAGTCGCCGGGGCTTGCGCCAGGAGCCAGTGCATGGCCTCCAGCCAAGCTTTGCCGGGACGACCGGGCAACCACACCAGACACACGCCAGGCGCGAGCTTGTGCGACTGGCGCTCAAAACTCGCGCGGTTCTCAATCAACCAGTAACGCTGTGGCGGCATGGCCACGCCCAGCGGTAAGCAGAACTGCCGACACGGCAGCCCAACAAAGCCGAAACGCTGCAACGCCATCAGGTCGCCCTGCCCTTCGCCAACGTGGCGCAGGGTGATGGCCCCACTGAGCCACAGCAGCGGCTCAAACCGACCAATGCCCAGAGACTCCAGTGGCAGCATGGCTTCCAGCCAGTCCCACTCCGCCGCAGTGATGGCCTTAGTGTGTTCGCGCGCTGCCAGCGCAAAGTCCTGGCGCAGGGCTTGTCGTTGAGCCTGCTGCCACGGAACCAAGGCCTGCAGCAATTCGGCACGTGCCTTCCGTGTGCTAGCGGGCAAGGTGTCGTTTAACACGCTTTGTACCGCCGGAACCAACCACGGGTGATCTTTAGCCAGGGCTTCCAATTGCGTATTGAGGTTTTCCTTGGTGGCAGCACGCTCAGTCCGCGTCGACACGTTGGCTAAGCGCTGAACGGCTTCGAGCTCCGTCCACACCACACGCTGCGACCGCCACTGTCCATGGTGAAACTCCTCTTTTACCGCCACAGCACCCGCTTGCAACAGAGCGTGTAATAGCGACTCGGCAACTTCCACATGGTTGGTCCCAGCGGCCTGCAGCAGACTCTGCCAATTGCGCTCCCCGGCGTCCGACGTTAGCCACTTCAGCAGCACCGTTTGTTGGGCGGCAGTGAGCGTTGGCAGTTGCAGCATCGGCGTAAGCATTTGGCGCCTGCGTTTGCCCTTGCCTACCGGCGTTACTTGCATTGCTGTCTCCATCGCGACCTTACAGCGCCGACAACGTCGGCACGCCACGCCGCTTGGCCACGGCAATCGGCGGCGCCCAGCGACTGTCGCGCGGCTTCTTGCTCGTGACCAAGGTGATCTCGGCGGGCTCAAACACTTCGAGGTTGTGGGTAATGGGTGTGGTCAACACATACTGGGATTGCGTGGAGCGTAGGAAGTGGCCGACCAGCTGGATATTGCGCACGTCCAGGTGGGCAAAGGGCTCATCGATGAACACAAAGCCGCCGGAAGCGCCGTCTTCGTCTTTCAGCAAACCCACCAGCAAAATCAGCGACTTAATTACCTGCTGCCCACCGGAAGCCTCGCCGTCGTTCAGACCAATGTTGCCCTTGCCATCGAAGTTGAAATTCACCTTCAGACCAGCCTGGGCCAATACTGCGTCGTCGTTTTCCAGTGCCGGCAATTCGGCAGACACTTCCACGCCGGCCAACCCCCCCAATTCCTGGATGTTGCTGCGGTAGCGACGAACAGTACTGCGCAGCACCTCGATATAGCTCGCGCGCGCCCTAAGCACCGCCGTAGCTGCCTGGGCGTTTTTGGCCTTGTGGTCATCCAAACTGTCGCCACGCTCGCGCACAGTAGCTTCCATTCGACGGTATCGTTCTTGCACTGTGTCGTCTTTTTCCCAAGTGCCCCGAGCCAAGTCGTCCTCGACAGCATCTAGACGCAGTTTGGCTTGGGTGTCGTTGTGGTACTTGACAACCAGTTCCTGAAGCACGTCGGGCTTGCGCCAACCTGCAGGAATCTGGCGACGGCGGTGTTGCGAGCTGTCAACGTCTACGGTGAGCTGCTGGCGCCGTTGCATCTGTTCTGCGGCCTGGCGCTCTGCATCCCGCAATTTATCGCGCATCGTTGCTTCCATATTCCGGTATTCAAACCCGGCTCTTTCCAACTTGACTCTGGCGTTGCCGTAGTCGGTATCCAGTTGCTGCCAACGAGTGGCTGCGGCGACGCGCGCCTGCCGGGCAGCGGGCAGCGCTTGGCGCGCGGCGGCAAATTCCTCGCTGCGCCGCGCAAGCTCCTGGGACGCGCTGTGACCCGCAAGAGCCTGCTTGCAGTCGTCAATTTGGCGCTTTACCTTAAGCAAGCCGTCCGTCACTGGCATCAGCCTCTCTTCCACTTTGCGCAGGTCGCGCTCCAGCCCTTCCCGCTTGGCTTGCAGGGCTGCGGCACCAAACTGGTGGTCACGCGGCTCCACCCACACTGATCGGGCGCCGCGTCCGTCAAAGCTATAGGCATGCGGCGTGATCCAATTACCGGTTGTCTTGCGTCCATCACTGGGGCTGTCCACACAGCGCAAGTTTTGCAACTGCTGGATCAGCCAGCGTGGCACTTTGGCATCAAACTGCACCTGAGCCAGTAATGAATTCGGTTCTGCCGCAGGCACCGTTTCGCCCGGGGGCACGACGTAGTGGCGGTAGCGCTCGGTGGAAGCAATGTCGTCTGCGTTGCCGAGGTCGCTGGCCTTTTCCAACAATACCATCCAACGCAGCGGGCGCAGCACACCCTCAATAGCGGCCCGCCAGTGCTCGTTGCGCACATCCACCACCTCAGCCAGGAAGCGGTTGCCAACGTCAGCAGACTGCAGTCGCAGCCGCAAGCGGCGCGCGTCTTCGGGCAAAGGAGGAGCCTTATGTCCCTCTAGCCCTGATAGCTCCTGCACAAGACTCTTTCTTTGTCCCAGCAATTCATTGTGTTTCCCTTGCAGCGCCTCGTCCTGCACACGCAGTTCGCTCAAGCGCAGGTTCAGTGCGTCGGCATCGCTTTCCTTGTCCACCAGGGCCAGCAGCTCTGTTTCGCGCTGGGCCAGCGCTTCGAGCGGACGCTCGAAGTCCCGGGTGCTGTCGCGCTGCTTTGCGGCGTTGTCGCGCTCTCGCAGCAAACGAGCTTCTTCGGCATCTGCCTCGCTGCGCGCCTCCAGCAGCGTCAATAGCTCGGAATTTTTCTGTGCGCGATCCGCATTCGCTTGGGCGCTTTGGTGGCGCTGACGGCGGTGCTCGCGGCTGCGTTCGGTGAGTTTTTGCCGCTGACCGTGCCACTCCAACACCGGCAGCACTTCAGTAGCCAGACGTTCGCGCTCCTGCACCTTGTGCCGCCAGCTCAAGTAATTGTTGACCTTGTTTTTCAACTCGGCCAACTGCACCTTGCTGTGATCCAGTTCATTTTCGGCCTGCTGCATTTCTCGGGCGAGTTGCTGCTGGTTCTCACGGGCGCTATCGTACTGGTTTAGCACCTCCTGGTCGCCAAATACGTCAAACACCAAGCGTAGCAGCTCGCGCGGACTGTATTCGCACAATCGGTCGGTCTGGCCCTGCTCCAGCGACAGCACTTTGGCAATGGCCGGCGACAGGCCAGCATCGGCCAGCGTGCGTCCCCAAGCTTCAACGCCCATGACTTGCAGCTCTTTGTCCGGCCGCTCGCTCAACTGTTCAATACTGACATCGCCCTCCGCCAAGAGGTAATGGCGCACCCAGTCGCCACCATTGCGATCAATGCGGCAAGCCAGCGTGACTTGGTCGCTATACATAAGGCGACGGGCGAAGGGTCGGCTGGAGGTCTGGCGAGTGTGCGGCTTATTGTCCACTACGGCGCGCAACCAAGCGACGCTGGCCCCGGCGTGACGGGCATAGGTTTTGTAGTCGCGGGGTTGCGAGCATTTGAGCCCCAGCAAGGTGCGCATGGCATCCAACAAAGTGGTCTTACCCGAGCCGTTGGGACCAGCAATGGTGATGATGGAGGCATCGAGCGGCAGGCACACGCGCTGGCAATAGTCCCAGTGCACGAGCTCAAGATTATGTAAATGAAACATAGAGTCAGTCCGATGTCGGATCGTTGGCGGTAACTGACGTGGTGGCATCATTACCGTGCTGCGCCAGTTCCGCCTGCTCACGAGCTAGCACATCAGCCAGCGCGCCATTCAGAATGCGAGGTGCCAGGACGTCATAGTCCAACAACAGGTCAAGCAGCGGGCCTTCCTTTATGTCGTCCTGCGATCGCACAATGAAGCCGTGGCGCTCCAGCAATTTGAGGTTGCCGTCCAGCCGGATGCGTTTCCCCAACTGCGCACCGTAGTCTTCCAGCAAAGCCTTGTAGGACAGCACAGGGCTGACGCTACGCGCCGAGGGCAGCGGCTTGCTGGAGGCAAACATCTCGTTCTGCTGAACATCAGGCTCCACTCGGCTAGCTTGGCGCTCGCGTTTGGGGAGCACTATCAGCGCCCACAACACCACCAGCAAAGCCACCGCGTCACGCGGCAAATCCAGGTTGTTATTGGCATTGATTCCCGCTTCACCCAGCACATCGGCCAACGGCGTGGCTAGCAGGGTCAATGTGACGTGCTCCGCATACACGTTATCGACCCAACGCAAGCCCACCTGAGCGAGCCTTTGCTCCACGGCTAAAAACAGTTCAGCATCGGACAATGCATTTTTGACGCGGGGATGGGTGCGCAGCAGGTATCTGCGCGACAACAATTCTGCAATGAGTTGCGCTGCATTATCGGCAGTATTAGTCATGGTGCGTCTGGGTAGGCGTGGTGCTGAAGTGCTCCAACTGCCCACTGCTCAAATGGGTTATTGCGGGATGCTCCGAAGTGGACAGATCGTTGTCCCACCGTAGTCGCCACGGCTGGCGTGCCAGATCACCTGTAGCGCCCGGCAGACCTTTGGCTTGGGCATCACCTAACAGAGGCAAAAGTTGTGCTTTATAGGCGACTTGCGCGTACCGCGCGGCCACGCCATTGGCATCTTCCAGCAAAGCAGCATGTACGGTGCGTACGACAACACCCCCGGCATTCACAGCCTCGCCGCTCTCGACGTGCGCCCAGTCGGCCAACAGTGCCGACAAGTCCCTCAGCTCTTGCGGAAGCGCCACCGCCGCGAGGTCACCCTGTGGCGCGACTTGCGCCGCAGGCAAGGGCTCAGGTCGCAGAGCCTCGAAACGGTCGCGTGCAAACTCTGCCTCAGTCACATCCAGCATCTCATGATGAGCAAATACAACAACGGCCACAGAGCGGTTCAACGCCAGTTCCGTAAGGTGCTGTAATTGGGTTTGGGCTTGGGTTTGCAACCACAGCTTGACATCGGTACTCGTAATGCCAGTGGTACCCAAGGTAACGCGCTGGCGGTCCACTTGTTGCAGTGCCCGATTAAACTGGCTAGCCATCGCTAGCAAGCGCGACTGCGCCAACCCCAGCGCACGCGCCACCTGTTCCAACGTGCGCTGACCACGCGCATTGCTGATGATCGCAGTTATGGTGTCCGAGGCTTTATCAATCAGTCGAGCAGCCCGGTCGTATCGCCTGCGCGCTTCGCGCAAGCGAAACTCCGAGCCGCTGGCAATCGCATCGGAAAATTCATGATGCAAACGGACCAACTGGGCTTGCAGCATGTGCACCTGGTTCCCCTGCAAGGTGCCCAGTTGGTCAGCCCCCACCACCTGACTCAGCAAGCCTGCCAAGTCATCTGACACGGGTTCGACCACGGGCGCCAGCATGTTCACAATGCGCTGCGCAATGGGCGAGAGCCCATACTGACGCATCGAATCGTCCCAGGTGAGCACAGCGGCTTCGCGAAAACGCTTGACCACACTGTCCACTGCCTCTGGGCGAACTGCATAAAAATGCTGATCTAGCTCCTCGCGCGTGAGATAGGCCTTACCTTGGCTAACCAGTGTGAACAGCATCCACACCCGCAAGCGTACTAGTCCGCCGGCCCCCTGAAACAGCGAGCGCAAGGCATCCACCAATTCAGTGTTATTTTCAAGCGCCCACGCTGTAGGAGAGTCCAGCACGGCGTCAGGGTCGCGAAAATAGTCACCCAGTTTCGAGTCGCCCTCGGGTTGAGTGTTGGGTGTAGCCAATGCTCTCATTGCGCGTAGGGGACGAACACATTGCCGTCACGCCCAAGCAGTTGCATGAGTTTGGGGTGAATGAATAGTTTTTCTTTGCCCGCCTGCACCTCGCGCAGGACGCCAATGGCCGTCAGCTCTTTGAGGTAACGCGAGGCCGATTGGCGCTGGGCAATGTTTTTTTCGACCAGGTTGCCAATGCGGCAATAAGGCTGCTCAAAAATCACGTCCACCAGCTCGCGGCTGTAGATCTTGGGCAGACGCTCGCGCACGTGCTCGGTCGTGTGCTCGGCCAACTTACGGATGGCGGCAATCTTCCAGGTGGTCCACTTGGCGGTTTCTTCCACTGCCTGGAGCATGAAGATGATCCATGGTCCGAACTGGCCGGTGCGAGTGGTATCCAGCAGCAGTCGGTAGTAATCGGCTTTGTGAGCAATGATGTGACGGCTCAGGTAGAGGATGGGCAGCGCCAGCAGCTCAGTCTGAATCAAAAAGAGAATATTTAACACCCTTCCGGTGCGTCCGTTGCCGTCGCTAAAGGGGTGGATGGCCTCAAACTGATAGTGACCCACTGCCATGCGGATCAAGGGATCCAGATCAGTCTGATTGTGCAAAAAGCGTTCCCAGTTGGCCAGCAGCTCGCGCAAGCAGGCTTCGCCTTCGGGCGGGGTGTAGATGACTTCGCCGGTGCGGTCGTTGATGAGCTGGGTGCCAGGCGTGCGACGAATGTCGAGGTCGGCCGCCTTGATGGTGCGACAGACTTCCACAGCCGTAGCTGTGCAAAGCGGACGCGCGGCCAAGGACTGGTAGCCCCGGTACAGCGCCGTCCGATAGCGCAGCGCCTCTTTCGTGGCGGCATTGGCTAGGTTGTCGCCTCCCTGAGCGTACTGAAACAGCTCATCTGTGGTGGTCACGATGTTCTCAATTTCCGAGCTGTCCTTGGCCTCAAGCAACACAATGGTGTTGATGAGCATCGTTTGGTTCGGAATCAGTTCGGCGGCCTGTTTCAGCTCGGCAAGCGCGGCCCGGGCCGTGATGCACTGCTTGAGAACGGCCTTGGTCTCCAGTTCCACTGCCGGCGGCAATGGCGGCAATTGGTTCCAGGGCTGGTCAACACGCCAAACTGGGGATGATTTGGTCACGTCGATATTTGTCCATTTTCAGACACGAGACCAACTCATGTCGACGCCATCGACATGTAAGCAATACGTGTTTACATTTTCCAATTTCATCGACATATTAAAGCACGTTTTGCGAACGAAACCCCTACCTGCGCGCCAGCGGCACGTCGGTACAACTGCCATGCGCCACTTCTGCGGCCATGCCGATGCTCTCTCCCAGCGTCGGATGCGGGTGAATCGTCTTGCCGATGTCAACAGCGTCGGCACCCATCTCAATGGCCAGCGCAATCTCACCAATCATGTCGCCGGCGTGGGTGCCGACGATGCCGCCGCCCAGAATCTTGCCGTGGCCATGGGCTTCTTCACTGTCATCGAACAGAAGTTTGGTAAAGCCTTCGTCGCGCCCGTTGGCAATGGCGCGCCCGGAGGCAACCCACGGGAACAAGCCTTTCTTGACCTTGATGCCCTGCGCCTTGGCCTGGTCTTCGGTAAGACCAACCCAGGCCACCTCGGGGTCGGTGTAGGCCACGCTCGGAATCACGCGGGCGTTGAAAGCGGCACTGGCCAAATCCTTGTTGCCCAGCAGTTCCCCAGCTATGACTTCGGCCGCCACATGCGCCTCGTGCACTGCCTTGTGCGCCAGCATGGGCTGGCCGACGATGTCGCCGATGGCGAAGATGTGCGGCACGTTGCTGCGCATCTGGATATCGACGTCGATGAAGCCGCGTTCGGTCACCGTGACTCCGGCTTTTTCAGCGGCAATCTTCTTGCCGTTCGGTGTTCGTCCCACCGCCTGCAGCACCAGGTCGTAGGTCTGCGGTGCGGGGGCGGTGCCGCCTTCCTCGGCTGCAGCAAACGTGACCTCGATACCTTCAGGTGTGGCTTTGGCACCGACGGTTTTTGTCTTGAGCATGATGTTGTCAAAGCGCGGCGCATTCATCTTCTGCCAGACCTTGACCAGGTCACGGTCCGCGCCCTGCATCAGGCCGTCGAGCATTTCAACCACATCGAGCCTTGCACCGAGCGTGCTGTAGACGGTGCCCATCTCCAGGCCGATGATGCCGCCACCCAGAATCAGCATGCGCTTGGGGACTTCCTTCAGGGCCAGGGCGCCGGTGGAATCAACAACGCGCGGATCGTCCGGCATAAAGGGTAAACGTACTGCTTGTGAACCGGCCGCGATGATGCAGTTCTTGAAAGCGACGGTCTGCGTCTTGCCGGTCTTCTCCTGCGCACTGCCGGTAGTTTCTTCGACCTGCACATGGTGGGTACCAACAAAAGCGCCGTAGCCGCGCAGCACCGTTACCTTGCGCATTTTGGCCATGGCAGCCAGACCACCGGTAAGCTTGCTGACCACTTTTTCCTTGTGAGCACGCAACTTGTCAACATTGACGTCTGGCTTGCCGAAGTCAACACCGAGTGCTGCCATGTGCGACACCTCGTCCATCACCGCGGCCACATGCAGCAAGGCCTTGCTCGGGATGCAACCCACGTTCAGGCAGACGCCACCGAGTTGCGCATAGCGCTCCACCACCACAACCTTGAGCCCCAGATCGGCTGCGCGAAAAGCTGCCGAGTAGCCGCCGGGACCGGCACCGAGCACCAGCAGATCGCAATCCAGATCGACGGCACCGGCAAACGTGGTGGCGGCAGGCTCCGAGATGCCCGGCGCCGCCGTAGCGGCCGTGGTGCCTGCTCTGTCCTCCCCCGGCAGGAGAGAGGCTTGGGGTGAGGGCGAGCCGACGTGTCCCGAAGAGGAACTCGCCTCATTGCTTTCCAGCAGCAAGACCAAAGAACCCTCTTTCACCTTGTCGCCGAGTTTGACCTTGAGCTCTTTCACCACACCGCCATGCGATGAAGGAATCTCCATCGAGGCCTTGTCGCTCTCCACGGTGATCAGGCTTTGCTCGGGCTTGACGCTGTCGCCCACCTTGACCATGAGTTCAATCACGGTCACTTCGGCGAAGTCACCGATGTCGGGAATCTTGATGTCGATGAGTGCCATTTTTTTCCAATCAATCAGAATATTTTTCGAACCTTACAGTGCCACAACGCTCGCCGCAGAGTGTGGGGTGTTGGGCCCCGCCGATTTCTGGGCCTTTGACAGCATGAGGCGGGGTCCAATGCCCCACACTCTGTCACCTCAGGCCTCGGCAAGTCAAAGCAGGACGCGGCGAAAATCTCCAAGGATCTGGCCCAGATAGACGTTGAAACGCGCGGCACTGGCGCCGTCGATCACACGGTGATCCCAGCTCAAACTCAGCGGCAGCATCAGCCTCGGCTGAAACGCCTTGCCGTCCCAGACCGGTTCCATGGTGGATTTGCAGACACCCAGAATCGCCACTTCGGGCGCGTTGATGATGGGCGTGAAATAGCGCCCGCCAATGCCCCCCAGACTGGAGATCGTGAAGCCAGCACCCGACATTTCGGCCGGACTGAGTTTTCCGTCACGCGCCTTCTTGGCCAGCTCACCCATTTCCTGCGAGATCTGGAAGATGCCTTTCTTGTCAACGTCCCGGATCACAGGCACCATCAGGCCATTGGGCGTATCGGCGGCAAAGCCGATGTGAAAGTACTGCTTGAGGACGAGTTGCTCGCCGTCGATGCTGGCGTTGAAGTCCGGGAACTTCTTCAGCGCTGCCACGCAGGCTTTGATCAAAAAGGCCAGCATGGTTACCTTGACGCCTGCGTCAATTCCTGCCTTGCCTGATTTTGCGGTTTCCAGGTTCGTCGCAACGCGGAAGGCCTCCAGGTCGGTGATATCGGCGTCGTCATGGTTGGTGACATGCGGGATCATGACCCAGTTGCGGTGCAGGTTGGCGGCGCTGATCTTCTTGATGCGCGAGCGGTCCTTGCGCTCGATGGGGCCGAACTTGGCAAAGTCCACCACCGGCCAGGGCAGCAGACCCAAGGCCGCACCGTCGTTAGCACCGTCGTTCTTGCTCTGCGCCGCAGCGGCTGCGGTCTGCACGGCTCCACTCATCACCGAGCGGGTGAAGGATTGCACGTCGGCTTCGGTGATGCGGCCTTTCAGACCGCTGCCTTTGACTTCACTCAGCGGCACACCCAACTCGCGCGCGAACTTGCGCACTGAGGGCGAGGCATGGGGCAGCTGCAACGGCAGCGCCGTCGGCTTGTGTGCCGCTAATGTGGGGGCGGCGCTTGCCGGCGCGACGGCTGCGGGCACCACTGGAGCCGGAGCAACAGCCGGAGTCGGCACGGTGGCCGCAGGGGACGCTGGCACAGCGGCAGGGGCAACAGCCGCCACGGTTGCCGCGCCCTCCAGGAGCGCCAGCAGGTCTCCGATGTTGACCTTGTCGCCCACCTTGACCTTGAGCTCCTTGAGCACACCGGCATGGCTGGACGGAATCTCCATCGCCGCCTTGTCGGACTCGACCGTCACCAGCGACTGCTCGAGCCTGATGTTGTCGCCCGGCGTGACCATGATCTCGATCACAGCTACATCCTTGAAGTCGCCAATATCCGGGACTTTGATTTCTATAACAGACATGTATATCTCCTAATCACTTGCAGATCACAAGACTGTCATTGCGGCCCCGGATCAGGTCCGGCATGACAATCACGGTGAGGACGTTTTTCATGCGTACAGCGGATTGATCTTGTCGACCTGGATGCCGTAACGGCGAATCGCTTCTGTGACCTTGGCGACCGGCAGCTTGCCGTCTTCACTCAAGGCCTTGAGGGCAGCCAGCACGATGTAGTGACGGTTGATCTCGAAGTGCTCGCGCAATTTGGATCTGAAATCACTGCGGCCAAAACCGTCGGTGCCGAGCACCTTGTAGCCGCGACCCTTGGGAATGAAGGAGCGGATCTGCTCGGCGTAAGCCTTCATGTAGTCGGTCGAAGCCACCACGGGGCCGGCGTGTTTTTCCAACTGCTGGCTGACAAAGGCCACGCGCGGCGCGGCTTGCGGATGCAGAAGATTGTGGCGCTCGCAGTCCTGTCCATCGCGCGCCAGCTCGTTGAAGCTCGGGCAGCTCCAGACATCGGCAACGACGCCCCAGTCCTCTGCCAGCAAGGTCTGCGCCGCGATCGATTCGCGCAGGATGGTGCCGGAGCCCAACAACTGCACGCGCAGAGTGGGGGTCTGCCCGCCGGGCTGCCCAGCACGCCCAGCGGCAAGCGTGGGGGCCTGTTCCCCGCCCTCCTTGCAAAGGTACATGCCTTTGATGATCTGCTCTTCGGTACCTGCAGCCAGGCCCGGCATGGCGTAGTTTTCATTGAGCAGGGTGATGTAGTAGAAAACGTTTTCCTGAGCCTCGACCATGCGCTTCAAGCCATGGTGCAGGATGACGCCGACCTCGTGCGCAAAGGTCGGGTCATAACTCACGCAGTTTGGAATCGTGCCCGCCATGATGTGGCTGTGGCCGTCCTCGTGCTGCAAGCCTTCGCCGTTGAGCGTGGTGCGCCCCGACGTGCCACCGAGCAGGAAGCCGCGCGCCTGCATGTCGCCGGCGGCCCAGGCCAGGTCGCCAATGCGCTGAAAGCCGAACATCGAGTAATACACATAGAACGGCAGCATGATGCGGTTGTTCGTGCTGTAGCTGGTAGCCGCGGCAATCCAGCTCGCCATGCCACCGGCCTCGTTGATGCCTTCCTGCAGGATCTGCCCGGCCTTGTCTTCGCGGTAGTACATCACCTGATCCTTGTCGACCGGTGTGTACTGCTGACCCTGCGGGTTGTAAATGCCAATCTGCCGGAACAAGCCCTCCATGCCAAAAGTGCGCGCCTCATCTACCAGAATCGGCACCACACGCGAGCCCAGCGCCTTGTCACGCAGCAGGGTGGTCAGAAAACGCACATAGGCCTGCGTCGTCGAGATCTCACGCCCCTCGGCGGTGGGCTCGATGACCGACTTGAAAATGTCGAGTGCCGGCACGGTGAACTGCTCATCGGCCTTGCTGCGCCGGCTCGGCAGGTAGCCACCGAGCGCCTTGCGGCGTTCGTGCAGGTAGCGCATCTCGGGGGTGTCGTCCGCCGGTTTGTAAAACGGGATATCGGCAATTTGAGAGTCCGCAATGGGGATGTTGAAGCGATCGCGAAAGATCTTGATGTCCTCATCGGTCAACTTTTTGGTCTGGTGCACATTGTTCTTGCCCTCGCCGCTCTTGCCCATGCCAAAACCCTTGACCGTCTTGATCAGCAGCACGGTGGGCTGCCCGACGTGCTTCACGGCAGCGTGGTAGGCGGCGTAAACCTTTTGCGGGTCGTGGCCGCCCCGGCGCAAAGCCCAGATGTCATCGTCGCTCATCTTGGCCACCATCTCCGCGGTACGCGGGTCGCGGCCAAAGAAGTTCTTGCGCACATAGGCACCGTCGTTGGCCTTGAAGGACTGATAGTCGCCGTCCAGCGTGTCCATCATCAGTTTGCGCAACGCGCCTTCCTTGTCGCGCGCCAGCAGCGGGTCCCATTCGGTGCCCCACAAAAGCTTGATGACATTCCAGCCGGCACCACGGAATTCGCCTTCGAGTTCTTGCACGATCTTGCCGTTTCCGCGCACCGGCCCATCAAGCCGCTGCAAATTGCAGTTGATAACAAAAATCAGGTTATCCAGATTCTCACGCGCCGCCAGGCCAATGGCGCCACGACTCTCGACTTCGTCCATCTCGCCATCGCCACAGAACACCCAGACCTTGCGGTTCGCGGTATCCGCAATGCCGCGTGCCTGCAGGTACTTCAGGAAGCGCGCCTGATAAATCGCCATCAGCGGTCCCAAGCCCATGGAGACCGTCGGAAACTGCCAGAACGCCGGCATCAGTTTGGGGTGCGGATAGCTCGACAACCCCTTGCCAGCGACTTCCTGGCGAAAATGGAGCAGTTGCTCTTCAGTCAAGCGCCCTTCCATGTAGGCGCGCGCATAGACGCCCGGCGCCACGTGGCCCTGAATGTAGAGGCAGTCGCCGCCGTGGTTTTCACTCTCGGCGTGCCAGAAATGGTTGAAGCCAGCGCCAAACATGTGCGCCAAGGAGGCGAAGGAGCCAATGTGGCCACCCAGGTCGCCGCCATCGACCGGGTGATGTCGATTGGCCTTGACCACCATCGCCATGGCGTTCCAGCGCATGTAGGCACGCAAGCGCTCCTCGATTTCGATATTGCCGGGGCACCGTTCCTCTTCGTCAACTGTGATGGTGTTGACGTAGGCCGTGTTGGCAGAAAACGGCATGTCAATGCTGCTCTGGCGCGCGTGATCAAGCAACTGTTCAAGCAAGAAGTGAGCGCGCTCTGGCCCCTCGCTCTGAATGACAGCCGACAGCGCGTCCATCCACTCACGGGTCTCCTGGCTGTCCGCGTCACGCGCGGCTGAACCGACCGAATTCTCGGGAACTGCTGACATGCTTGTCTCCTGTGTAATGGTGTAATTTAGTGCAGTTCGCGGATTCTCTCACAGTTTCTCAAATATTTCAAATAGTGCCATCTACTTCCGTTATATGAAATTTATTGAATTACCTTGTTTCCAAGTTGACCTGGCTGCTGGCGCACTCACCTACACTTGATACCATGCCACTGCCCGGTCCTGCTGCCTTGCCAAGTTCGATGAAGCTGCCGCTGCTGGCGCGCTGGCGGCGCTGGTGGCGACGCCAGACGCCGCAGCGCCAGGACCGCTTTGCCATGCTGGCGCCGCTGGCAGCCGTGCTGCTGTTTCTGGCCGCCATCGTGACTGCCTTTGGCTATTTGCGGCTGGAAGAAATCGACCGCGAACAGGAGGCTGTCAAGCGCGATGTCGAATACACGCAGCAGCGCCTGCGCCTGCGCCTGCTGGAGCGCCAGGAGCAACTGATGCGCGTCGGCCGCGAACTCGCCAACCATGAGATCGATGCCGAAGACTTCCAGGGTCGCGCCGAAACCTTGGTCAGCCGTTACCCCGAACTGCAGAGTCTGAGCTGGATTGATGAGCGACGCCGCATCAAAGCCATCGTCGATACCGGCAATCTGACGAGCAGCCAGTTGCGTACCATCGGCAGTACTTTCAACCTGGGTGAAACAGAAAGCGCCTTCAGTCTGGCGCGCGATCTGCAACAGCCCATTTACGCCCAGCGCGCGGCAACGCCCGACGGGTCTGCCACATTGCAACTGCACATTCCCCTGAGTGAAGGCGCGCGGTTTTCCGGCGTGGTGCTGGCGGAGTACTCGGTCGATGGCTTGTTTCGCTATGGTGTACCGGCTGAGGTGACAGCCCGCTACGCCGTCTCAATGCACGACGCCAAAGGCGGCCTGCTGGCCGGCGCGACCATTCCTGCGCGCAACCCGGCCACCCGCTTGCTGCCGTGGGACAGCCCGGTGAACGCCTACGAAGTTCCGGTTTCTCCGGTTGGCAACGCCTTGATGGTTCGCGGCGAAGCCTATCGAACCTCGCTCGGCGTCATCGGCAGCGGTTTGTTCTGGCTGGTGACAGCCCTGAGCGCGATGACAGCCTGGATGCTGATCGCCAACTGGCGCCACACGCGCCGACGCATGCAGGCACAGCAGGCACTGGTGTCGGAAACGGTGTTCCGCCGGGCCATGGAAAATTCCATGCTCACCGGCATGCGCGCGCTCGATTTGCAGGGGCGGATCACCTACGTCAACGCCGCATTTTGCAAGATGACAGGCTGGAGCGAGTCCGATCTGGTGGGTCGCACCGCACCCTTTCCGTACTGGCCGGAAGCTGATCGCGACTCCCTGAACTCGCGTCTGGAAGAAGAACTGGCAGGCAAGATTCTGCCCAGTGGCGTGCAGTTTCGGGTCATGCGCAAGGATCGCACGCTATTTGACGCCCGGCTCTACGTCTCGCCCCTGATTGACGCCTACGGTGTGCAAAGCGGCTGGATGACATCCATGACCGACATCACCGAACCGAACCGGATTCGCGATCAGTTGTCGGCCTCGCACGAACGCTTCACCACGGTGCTTGAAGCGCTGGACGCTTCGATTTCCGTGGCGCCGTTGGGCAGCGACGAACTGCTGTTTGCCAACAAGCTGTACCGCCTTTGGTTCGGCACCCAGGCCGGCGGGCATTTGCAACTGGTGGCTGAGGCCGGCGTGCCGGCAACGCCGCCCACCGACGAAACGCTGGACCATGTCGACGCTTTTGCCGGCCTGCCGACCAATTCGCTGCCCGACAGCGAAGCCGAGAGTTCCGAAGTCTATCTGGATGCACTTGGAAAGTGGCTGGAAGTGCGCACGCGTTACCTGAGTTGGGTCGATGGCCGGTTGGCCCAGATGGTGATCGCCACGGACATCACGGCGCGCCGCATCGCCGAGGCACAGTCGGCCGCCCAAACCGAGCGCGCCCAGAACGCCAGCCGGCTGATCACCATGGGTGAAATGGCTTCGAGCGTGGCACACGAACTCAATCAACCGCTGACCGCCATCAACAACTATTGCAACGGCATGGTCTCGCGCATCAAGAGCGGGCATATCAGCGACGCGGACCTGCTCGGCGCACTGGAAAAGACGGCGCGGCAGGCGCAGCGCGCGGGCCAGATCATTCAGCGCATCCGTTCCTTCGTCAAGCGCAGCGAGCCCAACCGTTCACTGTCGGAAGTCTCCGGCATGGTCGAGGAAGCACTTGAACTCGCCGAGATCGAGATGCGCCGGCGCAATGTCCGCTTGACGCATTACCTGGCACCGCGTCTGCCGCCGCTGCTGGTGGACCCGATCCTGATCGAGCAGGTACTGGTGAACCTGCTGAAGAACGCAGCCGATTCGATTGATTCGGCGCAGCGACCGACCGCCGAGCGCAGTGTCAGGTTGCGGGTCGCGCCGAGTCAGGTCGATAACAAGCCGGTGATCGAATTCACGGTGGTCGACTCCGGTCAGGGCCTTGCGCCCGAAGTGATGCAGCGGCTCTACGAGTCCTTTTACTCGACCAAGGCAGACGGCATGGGCATCGGTCTGAGCCTGTGCCGCTCCATCGTAGAATCACATTTGGGTCGAATGAAAGCCGAGAACATCTACAATGGCACCGAAGTCAAAGGGTGCTGTTTTTCATTCTGGATTCCGGTGACGGAGCCAGACTCGTCGGCGGCACCGCTAGCGCTCAGATAACCAAGGACTCCAGGGTCAATCCGGGATAATGCATGAGTTTGATACCGAAAAAAGGCACGATTTACGTCGTTGATGACGACGAGGCAGTGCGCGATTCGCTTCAGTGGTTGCTGGAAGGCAAGGAATACCGCGTACGCTGCTTTGACTCCGCCGAGTCCTTTCTCAGTCGCTACGATGCGCGCGAAGTGGCCTGTCTGATCGTCGATATCCGCATGGGTGGCATGACGGGTCTGGAATTGCAAAATCGCCTGATCGAAGCCCGCTCGCCGCTGCCGATTGTCTTCATCACCGGTCACGGCGACGTACCGATGGCGGTCGACACCATGAAGAAAGGTGCCATGGACTTCATCCAGAAGCCCTTCAAGGAAGACCAGTTGGTGACCCTGGTGGAGCGCATGCTCGACCAGGCCAAAGAAACCTTTGCCGAGCACCAGAGCGCAGCCAACCGTGGCGCCTTGATGGCCCGCTTGACCCTGCGCGAAGCCCAGGTGCTCGAACGCATCGTGGCCGGCCGACTGAACAAACAGATTGCAGACGACCTGGGCATCAGCATCAAGACGGTGGAAGCGCACCGCGCCAACATCATGGAAAAGCTCAACGCCAACACCGTCGCCGATCTTTTGAAAATTGCGCTGGGACAAGCCGCTGGCAAAGCCTGAAGAGGCCTGCGCTGGCCATGAACCCGGCAGCGGCACTGCGAGCGAAGCGTGGCAGTCCATGCATGGCTTGCCACAGGCCTTCGGCCTTCGCAATGACGAAGCTTTGGATCCTGTAGACGAACCGATACAAGCAAACCTATGACGAACCAAGAAAACCAGCGTGGCCAGATCATTGATGGCGTCGCCCTCTCTGCCCAGCTACGCAGCGAAGTCGCAGCGCGCGTGCAGGCGCTCAAAGCGCGCGGCCGCAGCGCCGGGCTGGCGGTTATCCTGGTTGGCGAGGATCCGGCCAGCGCCGTCTATGTGCGCAACAAGGTCAAGGCTTGTGCCGACACCGGCGTGCACTCCGTGTTCGAAAAGTACGAAGCCACACTGCCCGAGGCTGATCTGCTCGCGCGCATCGCCGCACTCAACGCAGACCCGTCTGTGCACGGCATTCTGGTGCAGATGCCGCTGCCCAAACACATCAACCCACACAAGGTGATTGAAGCCATTGCCACCAGCAAGGATGTGGACGGCTATGCCACCCTGTCGGCTGGCGAACTGATGACCGGCGCGCCCGGCTTTCGGCCCTGCACGCCCTACGGCTGCATGAAATTGATAGAGAGCACGGGCGTCGATTTGCGCGGCAAGCATGCGGTCGTGATCGGTCGCAGCAACACGGTGGGCAAGCCGATGGCCCTGCTGCTGCTGCAAGCCAACGCGACCGTCACGGTTTGTCACAGTGGCACCGCCGACATCGGGCAGCACACACGGCAAGCCGACGTCGTTGTCGCCGCCGTGGGAAAGCGCAACGTGCTGACGGCCGACATGGTCAAGCCCGGTGCGATCGTGATTGACGTTGGCATGAACCGTAACCCGGAAGGCAAACTGTGCGGCGATGTGGACTTTGCCGGCGTCCGGGAAGTGGCGAGTTTCATTACCCCGGTGCCCGGCGGCGTTGGACCGATGACCATCACCATGCTGCTGGTCAACACGCTGGAAGCAGCGGAGCGGGCAGCGACCTAAATGAACAATCCCCTGCTCTCCTTTGACGATCTGCCACTGTTTGACCAGATCCGGCCGGAGCACGTGGCGCCGGCCTTGGAACACTTGCTGGCGCAGGCCGATGCCGCCCTGGAGAGCGTCACCGCAACCGGCTTTGCCGCAGAGTGGAACGCCATCGCTGGCGTGCTGGACGTCGCGGTCGAGAGACTGAGCCGCTCCTGGGGCGCGGTGAACCACCTCAAGGGCGTTGCCGATGCGCCCGAACTGCGCGCCGCCTACAACCTGGTCTTGCCCAAAGTCACCGAATTTTTCACGCGCCTGGGGTCGGACCAGCGCCTCTATGCCAAGTACAAACAGATTGAACCGACTACGCTGACCGCCGAGCAACGCCAGGCCCACAAGAACGCCCTGCGCAACTTTGTCCTCGGTGGTGCCGAACTGGCCGGTGCCCAGCGCGAGCGCTTTGCGGCCATCCAGGAACGCCTGGCCGAGTTGAGCCAGAAGTTCAGCGAAAACGCGCTCGACGCCACCGATGCCTTTGCCTATTACGCCGATGCGACCGAGCTCGCTGGCGTGCCGGACGATGTCCAACAGGCTGCGCTGGCACTGGCCAAGGCCGAGGACAAGCAAGGCTTCAAGCTGACACTGAAGATGCCCTGCTATCTGCCGGTGATGCAGTTTGCCAGCAGCAGCGCGCTGCGCCAGAAGTTGTACCGCGCCTATGTCACCCGCGCCTCGGATCAAACCGAGATCGAGCCAGAGAAATTTGACAACTCCGCCCTGATTGCCGAGATCCTGAGTCTGCGTCGTGAAGAGGCCGCTTTGCTGGGCTATCACAACTACGGCGAACTGTCACTGGTTCCCAAGATGGCGGAGTCACCCGAGCAGGTCATTGCTTTCCTGCGTGATCTGGCGGGCCGCGCACGAGCGTTTGCCGAACAGGACGTGGCTGACATGCGTGACTATGGCGCAAAGCATCTGCAACTGAGCGACCCTCAGCCCTGGGACTGGCCCTTTATTGGAGAAAAACTGAAAGAAGCGCGCTACGCCTTCAGCGAGCAGGAGGTCAAGCAGTACTTTCCAGCGCCCAAAGTACTGGCAGGTTTGTTCAAGATCGTCGAAACCCTGTTCGATGTGCAAATCCGTCAGGACCAGGCGCCGGTCTGGAATGCAGGCGTCGGGTTTTACCGGATTGAGCGTGCTGGCGCGCTGGTCGGCCAGTTCTACCTGGACCCCGCAGCGCGCATCGGAAAACGCGGTGGCGCCTGGATGGATGACGTGCGCACGCGCTGGTTGCGCCCCGACACACGCCAATTGCAGACGCCCATAGCCCACCTGGTATGCAACTTCGCCGACGCCGTGGGTGACAAGCCCGCGTTGCTGACCCATGATGACGTCACCACCCTGTTTCACGAATTTGGACACGGCCTGCACCACCTCTTGACGCAGGTCGAGGAACTTGACGTTTCGGGCATCAGCGGCGTCGAATGGGACGCAGTCGAACTGCCGAGCCAGTTCATGGAGAACTTCTGCTGGGAGTGGAATGTGTTGCGCCACATGACAGCCCACGTCGATAGCGGGCAACCCTTGCCACGCGAGTTGTTCGACAAGATGCTCGCTGCCAAGAACTTCCAGAGCGGCCTGCAAACCCTAAGACAGATCGAGTTCTCCCTGTTTGACATGTTGCTGCATACCTCGCATGATCCGGCCACCGACCTGATGACCCTGCTGCGCCAGGTTCGCGCCGAAGTGTCGGTACTGCAGTCACCCGAGTGGAGTCGCACGGCCCACACCTTCAGCCATATTTTTGGCGGTGGCTATGCAGCAGGTTATTACAGTTACAAGTGGGCTGAGGTGTTGAGTGCCGATGCCTACGCGGCTTTTGAGGAAAGTATGGACCCGGACGGTTTGCCGAATGTTGAAACTGGTAGAAAATTCCGGCAAACTATTCTGGAGGTCGGAGGCAGCCGCCCAGCCATGGAATCTTTCACGGCTTTTCGCGGACGCGAGCCCCAACTCGACGCCCTGCTGCGACATCAGGGCATGAGCACGAAGAACTGAAGAGGTCGATTTTGAAAATCAAGAATCCATCCCGCAAGCCAGGCGCGCGAATCCTCAGCGCATCACTTTGCAGCGTCTGCGTTGCGGCGCTGCTGCTGGCGGGCGCCACTCAGGCGCAGACAATTTACCGGGTGGTGGGCGCCGATGGCCGCGTCACCTTCTCTGACAAGCTACCCGCTGCAACCGATAACGCGACGGTGCTGGGGGCCGGCGGGAGGCCGTTGACCGTCACGGCAGTGGCGCTGCCTGCGGAACTGCGGCAGCTTGCCAGCAAATACCCGGTCACGCTCTACACAGCGAGCAACTGCGCTCCCTGCAATTCGGGTCGCGACCTGCTCAATGGCCGCGGCATACCCTACGCCGAAAAAACAGTAAGCACCGCGGATGACAGCGATGCGCTGCAGCGTATCAGCGGCGGGACTTCGCTGCCTTTTCTGACCATAGGCAGCCAGCAGATCAAGGGCTACTCCGACGCTGAATGGACACAGTTTCTGGATGCTGCGGGTTACCCGAAAACCTCGGCGCTGCCGGCCAGCTACCGTGCGCCACCGGCCACGCCGCTGGTGATGGCACAGAAAGCGGCAGCGCCTGCCAGTGAAGCGCAGCCGCCGCGCGATCCCGTTGTGGAACCGAGCGCCGCGCCGCCCAATCCGGCGGGCATCCGGTTCTGAACATCCCGTTTTGTGTTGGGGACAGAGCTGAAGATCTGTCCCGCAAAGACTCAGAACATCATCGTCTTGACACCGGCCGCTGCGGCCAACAGGCAGACTTGCGCTTTCTGGAAGGCAAACACACCGACTGTCACGACGCCGGGCCACTGACTGACCTCGGACTCAAACGCCAGCGGATCGCTGATCTGCAAACCGGCCACATCCAGGATGAACTGGCCGTTGTCCGTGACTAGCGGTTGACCGTCCTTCAGGCGTACGCTGGCGCTGCCACCGAGCGCGGCAAACTGGCGCGTGATGCGCTGCACCGCCATCGGGATCACTTCCACCGGCACCGGAAATTTGCCCAGGGTCTGGACCAGTTTGGACTCGTCGACAATGCAGACAAACCGGGTGGATTGTGCTGCCACAATTTTCTCGCGCGTCAGCGCCGCGCCGCCGCCCTTGATCATGTTGCCCCGGTGGTCGATCTCATCGGCACCGTCAATGTAAACCGACAGCCGCTCGACTTCATTGGAGTCGAACACTGCAATCCCGAGGGCCTGTAAACGCTGCGTGCTGGCCACGGAACTCGAGACCGCACCCCTGATCTGGTCCTTCATGGACCCCAGCGCCTCGATAAACTTGTTGACCGTGGAGCCCGAGCCAACGCCGACAATCTCACCCGGCACCACAAATTGCAGGGCGGCCTGGCCAACCATGGTTTTGAGTTCATCTTGTGTCAACGTGGTGATGCTGGAAGTTGCTTGCTGTGTCATCTGGGAAAATCAGTCAGGTTAGTTGAATACTTTGCAGGAATTATCCAATGTCTCTCGTCCCCTATGCGCTGGCGCGCCGATTTTTGTTTAGCCTGGATCCCGAGACGGCACACGAGCTGACGCTGCACGCGCTGGCCGGCACGCAAGGGACGCCTTTGCAACTGGCGTACAAGTCGCGTCGGGTGGAAGACCCGATCAAGCTGGCTGGGCTGACCTTTCCGAACCGCGTCGGCCTGGCTGCCGGTCTGGACAAAAATGCGCGCTGCATTGACGCACTGGGCGCCATCGGCTTCGGCTTTGTTGAAGTAGGCACGGTGACGCCGCTAGCGCAAAGCGGTAACCCGAAACCACGCATGTTCCGCCTGCCGCAGCAGCGGGCCCTGATCAACCGCCTGGGCTTCAACAATGAGGGACTGGATGCTTTCATTGCCAACGTCAAGCGTTCGGCTCTGCACCAGCAGCGCCAGACGCTGAAGGCACCGATGCTGCTTGGGCTAAACATCGGCAAGAACGCGGCCACGCCGATCGAGCGTGCCACCGACGACTACTTGATTGCGCTGGACGGTGTCTACCAGTACGCCGACTATGTGGCTGTCAATATCTCGAGCCCCAACACCAAAAACCTGCGCTCGCTGCAGAGTGACGAGGCGCTTGATGGCCTGCTCGCAGCCCTGGCCAAGCGTCGCAAAACCCTGGCCAAACAACATGGCAAGAACACGCCCCTGTTCGTGAAGATTGCACCCGACCTGGACGCCGCGCAGATTGAGGTCATTGCCAGCACCCTGCAGCGCCACGGCATGGATGGCGTGATTGCCACCAACACCACGCTGGCGCGCGAAGCCGTGCAGGGTCTGGCGCACGCCGCAGAGGCCGGTGGCCTGTCCGGCGCGCCGCTGCTGGCGCAGAGCAACCGCGTCATCACGCAGCTGCGCGCTGCGCTGGGAGCGGGCTTTCCCATCATCGGCGTGGGGGGCATCATGAGCGCCCAGGACGCAGTGAGCAAGATCAGGGCTGGCGCCGATCTGGTGCAGATCTATACCGGCCTGATCTACCAGGGGCCAGCGCTAGTCACCGACTCAGCCAGGTTGATCAAGAAGACATTCTGATGGCTCCAGCTGTCATTGCGGCCTTGAGCCGCAATCCAGTGTGTGTGCGTGGCACTGGATCCCGGATGTTGTAACCCCGGACTTGATCCGGGGACGGGATGACAACAGCTGGCCTCCCGGAGGGCTGTCAGTGCTGGCTTTCTGGAGGGGTGTCATTGCGGCCTTGAGCCGCAATCCAGTGTATGCGTGGCACTGGATCCCGGATGT
>QYPX01000060.1 GCA_007280205.1 Comamonadaceae bacterium | reverse complement strand
GTGCAGTCTGTTCCGAGTTTTACAGCCACTTCGAAGAACGCAAATGCAGGAATACCGTTTATCAAGGAAGATAACCAAAACCACGAAAACCAAAAACCGTTGCTTGACTTTGTGGGAAGTCCCTGTAAAAGGAGGAGACCGCAGGTCGGGGGACAGCCGCGGAGCTGAGTGCCCCAGTGGCCTAATCCACCCGTATTGGTGAGCGCAGATTGGTTTGACGTCATTGTGGTTGGGAATCTTGGTGACGAACAACTTATCGGCTGGCCTTCGCCATCGCTTCGGTGATGCGGACCGTCTCGACGCTGACCGTGGTCACGCGCTGTAACAGGTCAACGACTTTTTCCTTGTAATCACAAAAGCGGTAGGTGTCGAACTTCTCGCGGACGGTCGGGTCTTTCGGTTTCTTTTCCTTGTACTGGTCCAGCACCCATTCGATGGCGCTGCGGTTGCCGAGTTTGTAAGTCCAGGCTTCGCTCGGGACCCCGCGCAGCGTGGTCTCGCTGTCGAGCGCAATACTGCCGGCGGCGGTGTCGGCACGCAGCATGGCCTTCGGCTGCAGACCCGCGGCACGCGCTTTTGCGTCGGGCGCATCGGCGCGCGACAGCGCGAACGGCGCGACCTGCTCGTAGCCGATGTGCAACTGCATCAGCGCCTCGCCCCAGGTCGCCCATTGCCAGAAGTCAGCATAGAACGGGATGCGTGGAAACTCACGCTTTAGGTTTTGCGCGTACTTCTCGCGGTACAGCGGGTCGTGCAGTACGGCGTAGCAGTAATGGAAGATGGCTTCTTTGGTGACGGCTCTTGCCGACACTCTGTTTGTCACTGCGGGCGCACCAGCCTTCATTGCGGATGCATCAGTTGTCATTGCGGGCTTGACCCGCAATCCATGGATCCCGGATCGAGTCTGGCTCATGGATCTGTCTTGGTCTCCGCCAGCGTGGCGATTCCTTGAGATGATGGTTGGCTTGCCTTGCGCCGGGCCATCAGTTCCTGCAGCGCCGAAGTCGGGCTGGCCGGCTCTTCACAGGCCGCCACAAACGACCGAAAAGCCTCCGGAGACAAGACCTCGTTTGGCGGAGTAATACGAAGCCTGATGCGGGCAGCCCGATTGGTATTGATGGCAGACGGCATAGTGTGACCCCTGAATTCCACCGATTGTGCGTCAAAACGACACGCCCTCAACACAGCAGGCCGTCCGCTGGACTTGCACGCCGCTCAGGCCTTCTGCAGGCGCTTCGCCCGGGGGCGCTTGGCTGCCCGACTCGCGAGCGCGGCCTGATCGGCCCGGGCAGCGAGTGCCTTTTCGCGCACACTTTCGATGTCTTCGTCGCTGAAGGGACCGTTGACGCCGGAGATGGCGGCCAGCTTCATGCCGTGTTTGAGTCCAAGCTGGTAGATTTCGCGCACCTTTTCCCATTCAATGGCGCGACCCACGGTGAAATTCTCAAAACGGCCTTCCAGCGCCAGTACGATGGTTTCGGCCAGACAGGCATAGGCCACGCCGGGGGGCAAGCCGATGTTCTTCATGTGCACGTCGCCCGGCAGCTGAATTTCACCGGACTCGATCACCAGCACATCGGGCCGCTTGGCGACCTCCTGGGCCGGCAGATCGAGCGGGCGCGCAACGTCGGTGATGACGCAACCGGGCTTGACCTGCATGATGTCAAGCACCTTCTTGCCGGCACCCGAAGTTGCGGTGACGATCATGTCCATGGCGGCGATGTCCTTGTCGGCGCGCGCCGCCAGAAACAGCCTGGCGTCCGGCGTCTCGCGCAGAATCGATTCCTTCAGGGCCAGCAGCTTGGCGGTCTCCGGAGAGACCAGATATACCTCCTCGGCCGCCTTGGCCATCAGGCGCGCGCAGACCGAGCCAATGGCCCCGGTCGCGCCAACCACCATGGCCTTGAACTTGACACGTTCCCGGCCCTTCGGTGCGGGCAGCAAGCGCATGCGCAGCAGGGCGTCGTGCGCTGCCCATAGCGCGCCCGAGGCGCTGTAACTGTTGCCGGTGGTGATGGGCAGTGGCGAGCGTCGGGCGACCGACACTCCAGCATCGCCCACGACCTTGGTGAAGGCGCCCAGACCCATGATCTGCGCGCCCAGACGCTGCGCCATGGCAGCCGCATCAAGCAGGCGCCGGTAGGTGAACTCGGGACTGTGCTGCATGATTTCCCGGGGCGTGCCACCCACCGAAATCAGCCAACCTTCGGCTTCGACGCCGGTAGGCGAACGAATACCACTGATGCGCGAATAGACAAAAGGCGGCGCATACGCCATGATTTTTTCGAGCGTGTTCATGAGCACCGGGGGCGATACCTGCGACAGCAGATCAATCGGCTTGACCTTCTTGAAATACTCCTGCGACAGGGGGTGAATCACGAAGGCGAAGCGATTGACGCGCTTGAAGCCGCTCGGGTAAATGATGCGCGGTGCCAGTTGCTCGTCGCCAATGATTTCCAGGTAATCGTCTTCCTGGATCGCCTCAGGGGTCTTGCCGGTGGCGGCCGCAATCATGGCATCGAGCAGGTAGGGCCCGACGACCCGGCTCTTGATGACGGGCGAGCCGTCGATCACCAGATGAACGCCCTTGCCCCTGAGCTGGGCGATGCGCTGCTCGCTGGCGGTGGAGGTGATGATGGTCTTGCCGGCCAGTTCCTCGGGTCCGAACTCGTCGAGTTCAGTCAGGGTGGCGACGATCACGCTGGCCTTGTGCATCGCCTTTCGCAATAAAAAGCGGGTCCAGTCCCTGAGCGTTCCATCGGCTACGACGTCCGGCAGGGTCCAGTCCTTGACGTAGTGGGCGCCGGCCCCGTACAACTGCAGTGCACCCATGGAGGTCAGCAGTTTGGGCACGCCAAGCTGCATTAGCGGATCGGCGAACATCAGGTTTTCGGTGTGTTCTGACAGCGCCAGCGCCAGCTTGTAGCTCTTCAAACCCGAAAAAACGAGCACGCGGGCGTTGTTGAAATAGCTGCCCAGTTGCGCCTGCGCGTGCCGCAGCGCCCATTCCTGCAAAATCTCCTCGAGCCTGGCGCCAACCGTGACCGGCACCCTGGATACAAGGGCCCGCAGGCGCGCGCTGTCCTTTTCAACAAAACGGTGCGCGCCAGCCTCGTAGTGATCCTTGATCACGCCCAGGCCAATCACGTCCGCGCGGGACTCCCAGGTCTTGAGCAGTCTGGCTGCCTTGGCCATGCTGCCATTGGTGCCGACGCGATGCACGGCGAGCTGTTGCCCCAGAAAGGGCGTATTGAATTTGAAGTCCTGGTCACTTGCACCCAGGCTGATCCCGACAACTGTCTTCATGGCGAGCGTGATTTGGAGTGATGCAACTAATAGAATTCTTCTACCGGATGCATCATTGGAACCTCGAATGGCTCAAATAACCGTCATTTAACAAGAAGGAGTGTTTCCATGGCTGCCAATACGCTGACCGACGTCGCGCGCAACGTGGGTCTGTCGGGCATGATGCGCCTGGCAGGTCTGGCCACAAGACTGCTGCCGATTCCGCAACCGACGATGATGGTGGGGCCGGGTGCCAGCGAGCGCCTGGGTCAGGCCATTAACGATTTTGGTCATCGAAAGATCCTGATTGTCACGGACGCCACCATGGTCAGACTGGGCTTGATGCTGCCCTTGACGCGGGCACTCACAACAGGCGGCACCGAGTTTGTCGTCTTCGATGAGATCAGCGCTGACGCCCCGATCGACGAGATTGAAGAAGGCGTTGCCCTCTTCAACGCCGAGGGTTGCGATGCCATTGTGGCGTTCGGCGGTGGCTCGGTCATGGATGCGGCCAAGGTCATTGGCTTGTCCGCTGCCAACAACAAGCACCCGCTGCGACTGGTCGGTTACTTCAAGGGCTTGCACGCTCCGGCTCCCCTTTACGCCGTGCCGACCACAGCCGGTACCGGATCCGAGGTGACCGTGGCAGCTGTGGTGTCCGACCCGCTGAGCCAGCGCAAGCTGGTGATTGCCGACACCCGCATTGTTCCGAAAATGGCGGCACTCGATCCGAGCCTGATGACCGGATTGCCCGCACACATCACGGCCTCAACCGGGATGGATGCGCTGACCCACGCCATTGAAGCCTTCATCGGCCACTGGGGAACCGCCTTCACCGACCGCATGGCGCTCACCAGTGTGGGCATGATTTACCAGAACCTGCCGCGGGCCTACGCCCATGGTGATGACCTGGTGGCGCGCGAGCGGATGGCCCTGGCCGCCAGCTACGCCGGTCAGGCCTTCACCCGGGCCAACGTCGGCTACGTGCACGCCATCGCCCACCAACTCGGCGGCCTGTACCACACGCCGCACGGCCTCGCCAATGCGATCATGCTGCCGCATGTGCTGCGCTTTCTGAGCCCAACCATCACCGCCAAACTGGCCGTGCTGGCGCAGCATGCCCGGCTTGGCCAGGCATCGGAAAGCAGTGCCGATCTGGCCGAAAAGTTCCTCGATTCCATTGACGCCATGAACAGGCGTCTGGGCATTCCCCGCCATCTGGCAGCGCTGCGTGCCAAGGACATCCCGGCCTTGGCCCGCGCCGCCTGTCGCGAGGCCAATCTGAATTACCCGGTGCCGAGTTACCTGTCGCAGGAGGATTGCGAACAAGTAATCCGCGCGGTGTTACCTAGGAAGGTGCCGGCCAAAACGGCGGCCAAACCTCGGCGTGCCAGGCCAGACAAGGGTTCAGGCCGGTAAGACCTGCGCATCGACAAGGCCGATCCGGCGCCAATTCAAAACCCGACCGCCTGCCCATCCCGACGGCTATCGCTGGCGGCAACATAGCCTTCGACTTGGGGGTCGCCGGCGCGCCAGATGAACTGGCCGGCACCGAAGTCCTGGTAGGAATCCTTGCTCAGCAGCGTCTGATGCCCGAGATCGCGCAGGCCCTGCACGGTGGCGGCGCTCATCGTTGCTTCGACACTGACTTCCATACCGGCGTTGACGCGCCAGCGCGGCGCATCGCAGGCGCTCTGCGGGTTCTGGCCATGGTCGAGCATGCGCACCAGCGTCTGCAGATGACCTTGCGGTTGCATGTGCGCACCCATCACTCCAAAGCTCATCACCGGCTGCCCGTCTTTGCTCAGGAAACCCGGAATGATGGTGTGAAAAGGCCGCTTGCCCGGCGCCACGATATTCGGATTGCCAGAGCGCAGGCTGAAGCCGTGACCCCGGTTCTGCAGGCTGATGCCAAAGCTGGGCTCGACGCAACCGGAACCAAAGCCCATGTAGTTGCTCTGGATGAAGCTGACCATCAGGCCGGATTCATCGGCAGCCGTGAGGTAAATGGTGCCTCCCTGCGCTGGACTGCCAGCACCGAATTGCTGGGCACGCTGCGGATCAATCAGCTTGCAGCGCGCCGCCAGATAAGCATCGTCGAGCAACTGCGCGGCGCTGACTTCCATGCTGGAAGGTTCGGCCACGAAACGGTAAGCGTCGGCAAAAGCCAGTTTCATGGCCTCGATCTGCAGATGTTGTGACGCCACACCGTCCACCGGCAACGCTGTCAGGTCAAAGTGGTCCAGCATGCCCAGCGCCATCAGTGCGGCAATGCCCTGGCCGCTGGGCGGTATCTCATGCAGGGTGTAGCCCCGGTAATTCTTGCTGATGGGCATGACCCACTCGGGGCGGTGGCTGGCCAGATCCTGCAGAGTCAGGCTGCCGCCATGCTGCGCTGAAAAAGCGGCGATGGCCTGCGCAATCTCGCCCTGGTAGAAAGCTTCACCCCGGCTCTGCGCAATAGCACGCAGGGCCCGCGCTGCCGCCGGAAAGCGGAACAGTTCACCGACCTGGGGCGCACGGCCGCGCGGCAGAAAGGTCTGCGCAAAGCCGGGCGCCGCACCCAGTTCCTGCGCCGCCACCTGCCATTTGCCCTGCACCACCGGCGGCACCAGATAACCGCGTTCAGACAGGTCGACGGCCGGCGCCATCAGATCGGAAAACGCCAGCTTGCCAAAGCGTTCGCTCAAGGCTGCCCAGGCACTGACCGCGCCCGGCACGGTGATGGAATCGATGCCGCGCTTGGGCGGCGTTGCCGCGTCCGAGCCGTAGCGGCCTTGAAAGTATTCTGGCGTCCAGGCCTGTGGCGCACGACCCGATGCGTTCAGGCCGTGCAACTCCTTGCCGTCCCAAAGAATACAAAAGGCGTCGCTGCCCAGGCCATTGCTGACCGGCTCGCACACTGCCATCACGGCGGCGGCAGCCACGGCAGCATCGACCGCATTGCCACCCTGGTACAGCATCTTCAGGCCGGCTTGTGCTCCCAGCGGGTGCGAGGTGGCCACCACGTTGCGGGCAAACAGCGGCAAACGAGTCGAGGTGTAGGGATTGCGGTAATCAAAGTTCATGCGCTTTGCCTTGTCTGCGGTCTGTCATTGTGCAAAGAAGAAACGGCACCCTAAAGTGCCGTTCTCATCATCGTGCGCGGGCTCAGTCCTCCACAAACGCCTCTTCGCGCTTCTTCTTGATCGAAGGCAGCAGCACGATCACCAGCAGCAACGCCGCCACCGCCAGCAGACTGGCTGAGAGACCGCGTGTCACAAAGACACTCCAGTCCCCTCTGGACAGCAGCAGGGCGCGCCGCAGGTTCTCTTCCATCATCGGCCCCAGAATGAAACCCAGCAGCAATGGCGCCGGCTCGGCCCCGAGCTTGATGAAGATGTAACCGATGACGCCGAAGATCGCCACCATCCAGATGTCAAAGGTGTTGTTGTTGGTGGAATACACACCGATCGCACAGAACAACACAATAGCCGGGAACAGCCAGCGGTAGGGCACGCTCAGCAGCCTGATCCAGATCCCGATCAGGGGCAGGTTCAGCACGATCAGCATGGCGTTGCCAATCCACATGGAGGCAATCAAGCCCCAGAACAACTCGGGGTTGCTGGTCATGACCTGCGGCCCGGGCTGGATGTTGTGGATGGTCATGGCGCCCACCATCAGCGCCATCACGGCGTTGGGCGGAATACCCAGGGTCAGCAATGGGATGAACGAGGTTTGAGAGGCCGCGTTGTTGGCTGACTCGGGAGCCGCCACACCGCGGATATTGCCCTTGCCAAAGGGGACTTCACCTGGCTGCAGCTTGGTTTTTTTCTCCACCGTGTAGGCAGCAAAGGCGGCCATCACGGCACCGCCACCGGGCAGAATACCCAGCATGGCGCCCAGCGCCGTGCCGCGCAGCACGGCAGGTGCCATGCGCTTGAAGTCCTGCTTGGTGGGCATCAGGCCCTTGACGTCGGCGGTGAAGACCTCGCGCTCGCTCTCGTGCTTGCCCAGGTTCATGATGATTTCGCCATAGCCGAAAACGCCCATGGCAATCACGATAAAGCCGATGCCGTCGGTAAGTTCGGGGATGTCAAAGCTGAAACGTGCCACGCCGGAGTTCACGTCGGTGCCCACCAGTCCGAGCAGCAGGCCCAGAAAGATCATGCCAACGGCCTTCAGCAAGGAGCCCGAGGCCAGCACCACCGCGCCAATCAGGCCCAGCACCATGAGAGAGAAGTATTCGGCCGGGCCGAACTTGAAGGCGACTTCGGTCAGGGGTACGGCAAAGGCCGCCAGCACCAGGGTGCCGACGCAGCCGGCAAAAAACGAGCCCAGGCCGGCTGCGGCCAGCGCCGGGCCGGCTCTGCCGTTTCGGGCCATCTGGTAGCCGTCGATGATGGTGACCACCGAGGAGGCTTCGCCTGGCAGGTTCACCAGAATGGCAGTGGTGGAGCCGCCGTACTGGGCGCCATAGTAAATACCAGCCAGCATGATCAGGGCCGAAACTGGTGGCAGCGCGTAGGTAGCCGGCAACAGCATGGCGATGGTAGCCAGCGGGCCGATGCCCGGCAACACGCCGATGAGCGTACCGAGCAGGCAGCCTATGAAGGCGTACATGAGGTTGATCGGTGTGAAGGCGACACCGAAACCGAGGGAGAGGTTGGCAACAAGATCCATGGTTCAGTTCCTTAACCGGTGATGAAGGTAGGCCAGACCGGGAACTGCAGCTTGAGCAGCACGATGAAAGCCAGGTAGCTCATGACCGACAGGATGGTGGCCAGAATCAGGACTTCTTTCCATTTGAATTCCTCACCCGCCATACTCGCTACGATGGTCAGCCCGTAAATGGCAGCGACCATGCCAAAGGCGGGAAACTTGATGCTGGGCAGGCCGCCGAGCATCAGGCCGAAAAGCAAATTGGCGGCAATGATGAAAAACAGCGGCTTCCAGGCCCAGCTGCCTATTTTTTCTCCGTCTTCGGTTTCCACCACCAGCGCCTTGAAGGTGATGACTGCGCCAAGAATGGCCATCAGCACGCCCAGCAGCAGCGGGAAATAGCCCGGACCCATGCGCGCGCCATTGCCTACGGTGTAGGTGGTCGCACCCCAGGCAAAGGCAACGCCCACGCCCATGAACATGAGACCGGAAAAAAAGTCTTTTTGACTCTTGATGTTCATTCACTGACTCCTGCAAAAATTCCAGCCGCCATTGTGCACGGGAATTGGGCCATTCCATCCTGTGGCTTTCACCTATGTCGCGCTGGCGACCGGGTTCAGAGTATCAGGCGCTGCGCAAAGCGCACCACGGTCACTCCGGCGCGTGCCTGCCGCACCGAGGGCATGACCAGCACACAGTTGTCGTAGGGTGTACTGACGGACTCGCCCAGTCCAGGGCCGCCCTGGTGAGCGATGACCGTGCCTGCCTTGTCAATGATCTCCAGTCCCTGGAACGGTTGCGTGAAACAAAAGTGTTCGCTGCGCGCGACCACTGCGCCAGTGACCTGCAGTGCCCACTGGTGCTGCGCGTCAGAACCACGCCAGCCAGGCAAGCAGGACTGCGCCACTCCGGCATCAAGCGAGTTCGCCTCCACCAAGAAGCGCAGGCACAGGTCCTGCGCCACCGCACGACTACTCAAATCGCCATGAAAGCCGCATTCGATCAACAGCGACCGTGTGTCGGGTGCGTCCGAGTCTGGCAGGCCAAAGCGACCAAAATCGCGCATGCGCACGCCGTCCTGGTGGCCGGCATCGATCACCACATGGTGCGGCGCGCGCAGCGCGCGCGCCAGTGCCTGATTGCGTGGCTGCATCCCGGTCAGCAACAGGGGCGCGCCGCGTTCGTGCATGGAATGCAGATCGAGCAGCCAATCGGCCCTCTCGACAAACGGTCTCAGTGCCGCGGCACGGGCACGCTCCTGCGTGCCACCGCTGTCCATGCGCTCGATCAACCACTGCCGGTTCAGGTCTTCGTCAACAAAGCGCGACGTATCGTGATCAAGGGTGTCAAAGCGGTCAAATGCGGCCAGATTGCACAACGCCAGGGTTAACGAGCCATGCTGCGGACGAACGCCGGCCTCCAGCAGACCCTTGAGCGCCCAGGCGCCACAGAGTTCGTTGCCATGCACCAGCGCGCTGATCATCACGTGGCGTCCGCGCTGGCCGGAGTCGAAGTGCCAGACCCCTTCGGTGCCGGTGTTGCCCGCCCGCCAAGCCGTGATGTCAGGCTTGGGCAGGACAAAAACGGGCGATTCGTTGGCGCTCATTCCTTGATCTTGGCAAAGTCGACGATACGCTGGTACTTGGCGGTCTCATCCTTCAGAAACTTCGCCATGTCCACATTCAGCGGGGCGATGGCCGAGCCCGATTCCTCCAGCTTCTTGCGCAAGTCAGGCGACTGCAAGGACTCCGCCAGCGCCTTCTTCAACTTCGCAACCACCGGTTCGGGCAGGTTGGCCGGCCCCATCAGGGCGAACCAGACATTGATGTCCAAGCCCTTCAGCTTCGGGCTTTCAGCGAGCGCCGGGATCTCGGGTGTCACCGCAGAGCGCTTTGCTTCGGTCGTACCCAGGGCAACGACCCGACCACTCCTGATATGCGGCAGGCCGCTGGAGAGCACAAAAACACCGAACTCGATGTTGTTGCCCAGCAGATCATTGGCCAGAGGTGCCACGCCACGGTACGGAATGTGGGTCATGAACAGGCCACCCTGGTCCTTGACCATTTCGCCGGCCAGGTGCAGCGCCGTGCCGACGCCCGAGCTGCCGTAGCTGTACTTGCCCGGGTTGCTTTTAACCAGACTGATGAACTGATCCACGCTCTTGACGCCGCTCTTGCTGGAGGCCACCAGCACCATGGGTTGCGAGGCGATCAGGCCGATGGGGGTGAAATCCTTGATCTGGTACTTCACGGCTGCCGACACCAGCCGGCTGATTGCGATCTCGTTGTTGGCACCTGAGAGCAGCGTGTAGCCGTCGGGCGCGGCATTGACAACCTTCTGCGCCCCGATCGCGCCGCCGGCGCCGCCGATGTTCTCGATCACCACAGGCACCCCCAAGCGCTTCGACAGTTCCACACCAATGGTGCGCCCGGTCAGATCGGTACTGCCGCCGGGCGGATAGCCAACAACGATGGTGATCGGCTTGCTCGGGTAATTGTCGGACTGCGCCAACGCTGGCGCGCCCGCCAGCAGCACCAGGCTGGCCAGCAGACTCAGACAAAAGATACGGGTGTTTTGGGTCATGAAATGGCCTTTTGTTGTGGACTTGAAGACTGCCATTGTGATGAGCCAGGCAGTCCGGGTCATGCCGTACCAACACAAGACGGTGCCGTTTTGGCACATCCTTGCGACCTCTGATCAAATGCTCAGCGCGGCTTCGCCGTCTTCCACATCGCCTCGGCCAGTTCACTGAGCCGCTTCTTGGCGCGGTACAGGCGCACTTCAAAGGCAATCGTCAACCGCGTATCACCCAGTAGGGCCAGTTGCCCGGCTTTGCACGCCGCAGCCACCAGCGACCAGGGCAACCAGGCGATGCCTGAACCCTGCAGGGTGTACTCCAGCAGTGCATCGGCGGAATCGCATTCGACGACACGCTGCAACTGGGGTGCCTGCGGGTGGTTGGCCAGATGGTCGGCTACCAGTCGACCCAGCGCCAACGTAGGCGCATAGGCCAGGTAGGGTACCGGAGCGCCAGCCGCAAAATCGAAACGGCGCAGGCCGCCGGCCTCACAGCGCGTCACGGGTACCAGCCGATCCTGCGCCATCGTGATGTAGCTGTACTGTCGGGCATTGAGCTGCACCGCCAGCAGCGCGTGATGGTAGGTCAGCATGAAGTCGACCTCGCCGCGGTCCAGCATCTGTGCGGTCTCAGCCAGCGATCGGGTTCGGATCTGTAACTGTCCCTGTGTCCGCTCCAGCAGCGGCTTGAGACGCAGCAACCAGTCGGCCACCAGCGTGCGCGCGAGCGTGCGACCGGTGGCCAGCGTCACCGTGCGGTCCTGTTGACCGGCCGCGCCCTGCAGCGCCTCGCGCGCCTGGCCCACGCCTTGGAGCAGGTCTCGCGCGTCTTCCAGTAGTCGCTCACCCGCAGCGGTCAGCGTCAGTGGCGTCTTGCCGCGCTCCAGCAGCGCCACGCCAGCCCACTCCTCCAACGCCTTGATGCGCCGCCCAAACGCCGGGTGCGTGACGTGTCGCAATTCTGCTGCGCGGGTGAAACTGCGCGTCTGCGCCAGGGCCACCAGATCTTCAAGCCACTTGACCTGCATACGGGCCGCTGGATCAGCTCAGCGGCGGTGTGGCCGAGAGAATCTCTTCGAGCACCGTCAAGCCTTCAGCCACCCGCAGCGCGCCGGCCAGTCGCAGCGGACGCATGCCGTCGCTGATGGCCTGACGCTTGAGCGCGTCGGCATTGGGTTCGCGGTTCACTTTTTCCTTGAAGGCTTCGCTCACCACCAGCAGTTCATAAAGCCCCATACGACCCATGAAGCCGGTCATGCGGCAATCCACACAGCCGACCGGCTTGAAGGGTTTGTAGGCACCGTTGATCTGCCAGGGCTTGACCACCTCGGCCAGCGCTTCGCGCTTCGCCTCCGGATCCGGCGCCCTGCACTGCTTGCACAGGGTGCGCACCAGGCGTTGCGCCAGCACACCCAACAGGGTCGCGTTGATCAGATAGGCCGGCACGCCGAGTTCGAGCAAACGGGTCACTGCCGAGGGCGCGTCGTTGGTATGCAGCGTGGAAAACACCAGGTGCCCGGTCAGTGCCGCTTGCACTGCCATCTCCGCCGTTTGCTGGTCGCGGATTTCGCCCACCATGATGATGTCGGGGTCCTGGCGCATCAGGGCGCGCAGCCCTTCCGGAAAACCAAAATCAAGCTGCGGTTGCACCTGGGTCTGGTTGAAGGCGGGCTCGATCATTTCGATCGGGTCCTCCACCGTGCTCACATTCACCTCTTCTGTCGCCACCCGCTTGAGTGTTGAATAGAGCGTCGTCGTCTTGCCCGAGCCGGTCGGGCCGGTGACCAGAATGATGCCGGTGGGGCGCTTGACCAGGGCCTCCCAACGCTGTGCATCGTGGCCGGAGAAGCCCAGGGCGTCAAGATCCTTGACCGCGGTCTCCGGGTCAAAAATCCGCATCACCATTTTTTCGCCAAAGGCGGTGGGCAAGGTCGAGATGCGCATCTCGATTTCATCGCCCCTGGGATTGCGCGTCTTGATGCGGCCATCTTGCGGGCGGCGCCGCTCCACCACATCCATGCGTCCCAGCAATTTGATGCGCGCAGTCATGGCATTGAGGACGCCAATCGGCATCTGGTAGACCGGGTGCAGCACGCCGTCGATGCGAAAACGGATCACGCCCTGCTCGCGCCGCGGCTCCAGGTGAATGTCGCTGGCGCGCTGGTCAAAGGCGTACTGCCAGAGCCAGTCCACCACCTGCACCACGCTCTGGTCATTGGCGTCGATCTGCTTGTTGCTCTTGCCCAGTTCCACCAGTTGTTCAAAACTGGCACCGCCGCTGTTGCCGCCTGCCTTGTTAGCGGCCTTGACCGATTTCGCGAGAGCGAAAAATTCGGCGGTGTAGCGCTGAATCTCCAGCGGACTGGCCAGCACCCGGCGCACCGTGCGGCGCGATTGGCGCTCCACTTCGGCAACCCAGTCGATGATGAAGGGTTCGGTCACCGCCACTACCAGCTCGGCGGTGCTGACCAGCACCGGCAAGATCTTGTGGCGCTCGGCAAAAGCCGCGCTCATGGCGTCAGCCACCTTGCCAACATCGACCTTGAGCGGGTCGATGCGCAAATAGTCGAGTCCGGCGCGCCCGGCCAGCCACTGCGTGAGCAACTCGATGTCGAGCGCCTTGTCGTCGCTGGCACGGCGCACCGAGACACTGGCCAGGCGCAGCAGCGGGTGTTGCACGCTCTCGGCCTGCGCGCAACGCGCCGTGATGCGTTGCGCTTCCTGTGCACTGATGACCTGATCGAGTTGCAGCCACTCCACCAGGCGGCGCCAATCAAGCGGTCCGCTGAAATCGATTCTGCTGGGGGATTTGGAACGCACAGTGTTGCTCATGTCAGCATCGGTTTGAAAGTCCGCACCCATTTGGTCGCGGGCAGGCCCCACAGCGTCTGGATGATTTCAGCACGTGGCAGCAGCACCTCACGCCGTGGCCGGCTTGGCGTGCGCTGAGCCAGCACCACGGTATTGCCTTCGCGCGTTGGCTTGAAAGCCCAAACCGCTGGTGCGCCGAAGGCAGCAGAAATTTTTTCGACAGTGCGCACAAAACTCGAGGAGCGGCCAAAAAGATTCACCGTCATGCAGCCCTCGGGTGTCAGCAAGCGCCGACAACTGGCATAGAACGGCAGGCTGTCGAGCACTGGCGTGGCCGCCTCATGGTCGTACAGATCCACCTGCAACGCGTCCACGGTTCCCCACCACTTGGCGTCTTCGATTTCCAGCGCGGCGTCGGCCAGCACCACCTGCAGGCGCGAGTTCTCTGCCGGCAGCTTGAACCAGCCACGGCATGCCACCAGCACCTGGGGGTTGAGCTCGATGGCGGTGGTCTTCATGCGCAACTCTTTGTGGCAGAACTTGGTCAGCGAGCCGGCACCCAGCCCCAGCTGCATCGCCTGGCGCTTGGCCACGCTGTCAGGTTCAACAAACAAAAGCCAGGCCATCATGCGCTGGATGTACTCGTGGTACAGCGCCGTGGGTGCATCCAGCACCATGGTGCCCTGAATCCACTCGGTGCCCAAATGCAGATGGCGCAGCGGACCCTCGTCAGAGAAATTGACTTCGGGTAAGGCGTGGCTGCGTTTCTTCAAGATGCTTTCATTATCTCCAAAGTTGATCTGCACGCCTCAGAAGAACGAGAGTGCGGGCTCGATGGGTACCAGGGCACGTGCGGCGTGCGCACCGTTGCGAAAAGTCAACCAATCTAGAACCCTGGGTAGGTATATACCCTTGGTGTTGGGTGCATGGAACGGATTAAAGGCATGGTCCCCTTAACATTCGGGATGAAATTCAACCCAGGAGAAGCCATGAAAATTCGTCCCGCTCTCGTCGTAGCTGCCCTGTCGTCCGTTGCCAGCCTGGCCCACGCGCAAGCGACGGTCGAAATATTCGGTCTGCTCGACATAGGCTACCTCTACACCAGCGCTGACGGCAATGGTTCGGCCAGCTCCATCAACACCGACGGCAATACCTCGAGCCGCCTGGGCTTCAGGGGCACGGAAGATCTGGGTGGCGGCCTGAAGGCCAGTTTCTGGCTTGAATCATCGGTCAGCCCGGACAGCGGTGTCGGCGGCTCTACCAGTCTGGACAACAAAGGTGCGGGCGCTGCCGGCATCAACGGCAGTGCCGGTCTGACCTTTGGTCGGCGCTCCACGGTGAGTTTGGCAGGCAGCTTTGGTGAGTTGCGTCTGGGCCGCGATTACGTCCCGAGTTTCAACAACCTGACGGCCTCCTGGCACCCGTTTGGCACCAACGGTGTGGGCAATGCCGGTCAGTTGTTCTATCAGGTCAACACCGGCGGCACCACAGCGCGCACCAATGTCCGGGCTTCCAATTCGATCGGCTATTTGCTGCCGGCCAACCTGGGCGGCTTCACCGGTCATTTCATGTATGCGATGGGTGAGCAGGCCAGCAACGCGGGCGTGCCAGCTGGCGCCATCGCGGATGATGGCAAGCATATGGGTGCTCGTGTCGGCTACCGCTCCGGCGCTCTCAATATGTCCATCGCCACGGGTACGACGAAATACGCCACGGGCGACTTCACGCAGAGCAACTTTGCCGTCAATTACCAGTTCGGTGCAGCCAAGCTGATGTATCTGTGGGGCAAGAACGAAGTCGGTGTGACCAGCACGACCGCCAATATGGTGGGCACGCAGTACAAGCTGAGCACGGGCGAAGTACGTTTTGCCTACACCATGCTCAAAGCTGACAAGGTGGCCAACGATGCAACGCAATGGGCGGTGGGCTATGTGCATGATTTGTCCAAGCGCACGGCGCTTTATGCCAACTACTCGCAGCTCAGCAATGACGGCGTTGGCACCAGGTTCACCGTAGGTGGCGGCAACAACACCACCACACCGGGCGGTGGCAGCACCGGTTACGAGTTCGGCGCACGCCACAGCTTCTGAGTTTGCGCAGCTCGCCTGAGGGCGACGGCTCCAAGGTTCGGGGCTCCTGTCACAGGAGCCCCTTTTTTTTGCCTGGTCAGGGCGAGGTGCTTAGCGTGCACTGTAGCGCCGTGTTGGCTGGACAGGGCCCGAGCCAACGCAGTTGCGTTGCGGCCCCGGTTGGCAATGCCAGGCGCCAGCTCTGCGGCTGCGCCCGGGTCAGCTTGAAACTCCCCAGCGTGACCCAGCTGCCAGCGCTGGTATTCTGGTACTGCAAGGCATAGCTGCTGTTGGCGCGCAGGCTGCGCGTGCTGATCAGGTACTGACCGGCATCCACACTGAAAGCCGGGCTGTCCCGGAACGGCTGTGCCAGTGGTTCACCGACAAAGAGTCCCTGGCCTGGCCACTGCACCGACTTCCAGTAGGCTTCGATCAGCGTGGCGCCGCGGTAATACTGGTCAATCAACACCGAGGCCCGCGAGAATTTCGCCGTCCAGTTGCAGGGTTCTTCCACCGTGCCATAACTGGCCGTGGCGCCAGCGTCAAGCCAGGTCGTGATGGGCATCTGGCCGTTGCCACCCGGCAGATAGCCGCCAAAGGAGGTCAGACTGTCAGCAATCGCGCCGGGGCGAAAACTATTGCTAGTCAGACCGGGCGGCACGCCCGCCAGCCCGGTGAAATAAAACAGCACGTTACTCTTGCCGCTGATGCCGTCGCTGGCCGCGCCGGCCGAGTTGTCGATGTAGTTCAGCTGCAGTCCGCTGTTGCCGGCCCACAGGCCAGGCAAGGCCGCGTAGTCGGTGTAGCGCACGCTGCGGTTGACGTCGCTGGTTCGCAGCAGGTAGCCGTCGCCCGTGGGCAGGCTGGCATCAGCCTGCACGCCGCGGTCAATCAGGGTCTTGGCGGCAGCCAGCGTGCTGGCTCCCAGCATCATGGACGGGCGCAGCTTGTGATCCACCCAGGGCAGCGCCGACTCGGAGTCAAAATAGGGCGAAGCGGCGGTGCTGGCGCAACTGCTGCCACAGTATTTGGCATCGAAGCCCAGCGCCAGCGCGCTGGTAATGCTCATGGCACATGTGCCCACCACGCGCGAGGGCGCGGTCCAGGTCAGCAGCGTCGCCTGCACCGTGCTGGGTAGTTTGGCGTCGAGCTCCGCCTTGAGTGCCGCAAAGTCCGTGACAGAAATTGTGTCCACGCCGGTCGTCAACGTCACCCGGATGATGTTGGTCGCCGGTATCCCCCGTGCAGTCTGGTAGTAACTGGCGATCGCCTCGGAAAGCGGATCTCCGGTGGCCACGATCACAGCCAGCTGGCTGGCACTGATGGAACGTGCGGGCAAGCTCAGGGTGAGGGGCGTCACGGGCGTGACCGGTGTGACAGGCGTCGATGCCGAGCCACCGCCGCCGCAGGTCGCCAGCAGCAAGGTGCTCAGCAGAAAGGAAAGAATATTGATACGTCTTGGCATATTCAGATTCGTCGGTAACGGTACCGGGTTGCAGGCATCGCGCACCAACGATCATAGTCAACTCAGAGGTCGTGATGGTGAAGCGCCAGTCTTGGCAAAGCGGCCAGCGCGTTGCTGCTGGTGGCGAGCGCCAGTTCCGACAGCTCCATGCCGCGCAGCCTGGCTAGCTCGGCACCAATGCGCGGCAACTCGCAGGGCTCGTTGCGCGCCTGCGCGAGACCGCCAGCGCGCTCAGCGGCACTGCGATACAACCAGTGCGGCGGCATGTCCGGCGCGTCGGTCTCCAGCACCAAGGCTTCGAGCGGCAAGTTCACGGCCAGCCGGCGCAATTGCAGCGCGCGCTCATAGGTCAGCGCACCTCCAAAGCCCAGCTTCAGCCCCAGCGCCATGAAGGCCTGGGCCTGCTGCTCAGTGCCATTGAAGGCGTGCGCTATGCCTTGCCATGCTTTACCAGCGGCCTGTGCGCGCAAACCCTTGAGCAGTTGATCTGCCGAGCGGCGCACGTGCAGCAGGACCGGCAGATCATGCTTGCGTGCGAGCTTCAACTGCTCGGTGTAAAAGTACTGCTGGCGCTCGCGCAGGGGACTCACGCAAAGTTCAGGCACAAAGAAGTCGAGTCCGATTTCACCCACCGCCACCAGTTGTGTATCTGCCCCGTATTGATGCAGCGCCTCGTCGAGCGTGGCCAGGTCACTGTCCTGCGCCTGCGCCACGTACATCGGGTGAATGCCCAGCGCGTAACTGTCATCGTTGGCGTGGGCCAGTCGGCGCACTTCTGCAAAGTTCGCTGCACAGACCGCAGGCAGGACGCAGTGCGCTACGCCAGCCGCTCTGGCGCGCGCGCGCACCGCCTGCACGTCGCCGGCAAACTCGCTCGCATCAAGGTGGCAGTGGGTATCGATCCAGAAGCTCATACAGTCCAGTCCCTTGTCATCGTAGCCCAGTTCAGCGCATCGGCTACTTTCCCCCACTCACTCTCCCCCGCCTCTCTCCCGCCCCGCCGGGCGGAAGAGAGGAGCCAACAGCCCTATTTGGCCGCGTGCGAAAGCATTGCAGTGCATCTCGTTTGAAAAGGCGAAATTGGTGGCTTACCGCAACAACTCCAGGCTTGTCATCCCGGACTTGTGGTTTGTCATCCCGGACTTGTGGTTTGTCATCCCGGACTTATATGGATGCCTCCCGGATAGCAAGAAGAATTTGTGTTGTGTTGTAAAAAAATCGGCTGCTTACTTATATCCGGCCTTGATTTCGTGGTCTGTCTGGTTGCCCAGACTCGCCCGATGGCCCTG
>QYPX01000159.1 GCA_007280205.1 Comamonadaceae bacterium | reverse complement strand
TGCCCCAACTGCTGCAACACCCCTGGATGGACGAAGACATCGAGGCCTTTCGCGAACAGGTGCGCCGCTACGTCCTCGGCGAGCTGGCACCGCAGCTCGACGGCTGGCGCCGCCAGGGCTACATCCCGCGCGAGGTCTGGCGCCCGTTCGGACAAATGGGTTTCCTGTTACCCGAATTGGACGAGACCTACGGTGGTGCCGGCGCCTCGCTGGCCTACCAACTGGTGGTGCAAGACGAGTTAGCCAAGGCCGAGGTCCCGGAAAACACCGCCGTGCACACCATCGCCGCCCATTACATCTTGGATTACGGCACCGAGTCACAGAAACGGCGCTGGCTGCCCAAACTCGTCAATGGTGAGATGCTGGCCGGCCTTGCACTGACCGAACCCGGTTGCGGTTCCGACCTCAAGGCGCTGCGCACGCGCGCCCGGCGCGAGGGTGATGAGTACGTCATCGACGGCGCCAAGACCTTCATCACCAACGGTTTTACCGGCAATCTGCTGGTGGTGGCGGTGCGCACCGGCGAGGCCGGCAGTCGCGGCGTCTCGCTGGTTGTGCTGGAGACCGAAAACCTTCCAGGTTTTCGAGTTGGCAGGCGGCTGGAGAAACTGGGTCAGCACGCCTCCGACACCGCCGAGCTGTTCTTCGACGGCGTGCGCATTCCGGCGGATCAACTGCTGGGCCCGACCGAGGGCAAGGGCTTCGTGCAACTGATGAGTCAACTGCCCTACGAGCGCCTGTTGCTGGCGGTGCCGGCTGCTGCCGTGATCGAGACTGCCGTAGCCTTGACGGTGGACTACACGCGCCAGCGCAAGGCCTTCGATAAGACCTTGTCCGACTTTCAGAACACCCGCTTCAAGCTCGCCGAATGCGCCACCCTCGCTCATGTGGTGCGCAGTTTCGTCAACGACTGCATACAGCGCCTGCTGGACGGCAAGCTCGACGCCGAAGCCGCGTACATGGCCAAATGGTGGTGCACCGAGCAGCAGTGCAAGGTGACCGACGAGTGCCTGCAGCTCTTTGGCGGCTATGGCTACATGACCGAGTACCCTATTGCCCGGCTGTATGCAGACTCTCGCGTGCAGAAGATCTATGGCGGCGCCAACGAGATCATGAAAGACCTGATCGCTCGGAAGTTGTTCCCATGAAACCCCCACTGTCCGGCATTCGGATTGTCGAATTCGAAGGCATCGGTCCAGGGCCTCTGGCCGCCATGATGCTGGCCGACATGGGTGCGCAGGTGACCGTGATCGCACGCCCCCAGAAACGTGCGGTGAACGCGCAACTGGGTGGCGGTGGTGAGAACCCCTTGCGTCGTGGCAAGTCGATCGTTGATCTTGATCTCAAGAACCCACAAGCGCGAGCCGAGGCTATGGCGTTGGTGAAAGAAGCTGATGCCCTGATCGAGGGCAACCGTCCCGGCGTAATGGAGCGGCTGGCCCTGGGACCGGCCGACTGCGCGAAGTACAACCCCCAACTGGTCTACGGCCGCATGACGGGATGGGACCAGAGCGGACCGCTGGCGCAGGCCGCCGGGCATGATCTCAACTACGTGGCACTGACCGGCCTGCTGTCGCTGTCGGCGCACCGCGGTCAACTCCCCATTATTCCGCCGACGGTGGTCGGCGACGCCGCCGGCGCGCTGGGCCTGGCCTTCGGCATTGCCTGCGCGCTACTGGAGGCACGTGCCAGCGGCCACGGTCGCGTGGTGGACGGTGCCATCGTCGATGTGCTGGCCATGCTCGGCAACATCGCACAGTGGGTCCGCGCCAGCGGGCAGATCGATGGCCCCGAACCAAGCCCATTCCACGACTCGCCGTTCTACGACGTCTATGCCTGCGCCGAGGGTGGTTTCATCACGCTAGGCGCACTGGAGCCGCAGTTCTATACCCTGCTGCTGGGCAAGCTCGGTTTTGCCGACGTGGACCCGGCCAGGCAGTACGACAAGGCGGCCTGGCCAGCGCTGAAGGCGCGCTTCACGGCGTTGTTCGCGAGCCGGGCGCGAGCCCACTGGTGTGCGCTGCTCGAGGGCAGCGACGTTTGTTTCGCACCGGTGCTGAGCCTCGCCGAGGCCGCCGGCCATCCACACAACGTGGCACGCGGCATCTACCGCACCGAAGCGAACGGCGTCATCGAGGCGGCGGTTGCACCGCGCTTCCAGGCGCTGGCCGGCAACCATGGCTGAATCCACGATGCTCGCGCGGCGCGCTGTTCCCTCGACGGACGCTGATCCTGACGCGCCGATGATGGTGGCCGAGCAGTTGACGCTGCGCTTCGGCGGTGTGGTGGCGCTGTCCGATGTGTCGCTGCGGATCGGGCGCGACGAACTGGTGGCGCTGATCGGTCCCAATGGCGCCGGCAAGAGCTCGCTGCTCAACGTGTTGTCGGGCTTTTACCGGCCCAGCGCGGGCAGTGTGCGTTTCAACGGCCACGACGTCACACGCATGGCCGTGCACCGAATCGCCGGGGCAGGGCTGGCGCGCACTTTCCAGGGGACCCACCTGCTGCCGCACATGAGCGTGCTCGACAACATCCTGGTCGGGCGTTACATGCACATGAAGACCGGCCTGGCGGCGGCCTTCGCCTATTACCCCTTCGCGCACCGCGAGGAGGTCGAGCAGCGCGCAGTGGCCGAGGAGATCCTCGATTTCCTTGAACTCGAGCACCTGCGCCACCACCCGGTGGGCACGCTCGGCTACGGCATGCGCAAACGCGTGGACCTGGGGCGTGCGCTGGCGATGCAGCCGCGCATGCTGCTGCTCGACGAGCCGATGGCCGGCATGAACAGCGAGGAGAAGGAAGATCTGGCGCGCTTTATCCTGGACATCCGCGAGTTGCATCGCATTCCGGTGGTGCTGGTAGAGCATGACATGGGCGTGGTGATGGACATCGCCGACCGCGTGGTGGTGCTCAACTTTGGCTGCAAGATCGCCGATGCAACGCCTGCGGCGGTGCAGCGCGACCCGGCGGTGATCGAAGCCTACCTGGGAGGTGGCGCATGAATGCCGGGTCCTTGCTCCAGGCCGGACCGCAGACCCTGCCGCAGTGGCTGCTGCACCGCACGGACGTGCGCCCCACCGAGATCGGCCAACGCCACAAGCGCGACGGCATCTGGCGCGAGTTCAGTTGGGCCGCCATCCGCGACGAGGTGCAGGCTCTGGCCCTGGGCCTGGCGGCGCGCGGCGTGCGGCGCGGCCAGACAGTGCTGTTGATCGGCGAGAACCGGCCCGAGATGTACTGGGCCGAATGGGCGGCGATGTCGCTCGGCGCCAAGGCGGTGGCGCTGTACCCCGACGCCGCCGAAGCCGAACTCGACTTCGTGTCCGGCGACGCGCAGGCGGTGTGCATCTTCGCCGAGGATCAGGAGCAGGTGGACAAGGCGCTGCCGGTGGCCGCGCGCCACCAGGGCATACACACCGTCGTCTGGTGGGAGCCGGGCGGCCTGTGGGGCTACCGTGACGCGGTGCTCTTCGAATGGAACGCGCTGAAAGCCCTGGGCGAGGCGCCCGGGCGCGACGCCGCCGCATGGTTCGAGCAGGAGGTGCTCGCCGGGCGAAGCAACGAGATCGCGTTGCTGAGCTATACCTCGGGCACCACCGGCCGGCCCAAGGGCGTGATCACCACCCATGCCTCGCTGATGCATAACGCACAGTTGCTGGCCGACGTGCTGCAGGTGCCCGAGCATTGCGAGTACCTGTCGTACGTGCCGCTGTCGTGGGGCACCGAGCAGTGGGTCGGCGTCACGCTGGGGCTGATGCGGCCGATACGCGTGAACTTCGCCGAAGCGCCCGATCAGATCCAGCAGGCAATCCGCGAGCTGGCCTGCCAAATGGTATTTTTCGGCCCGCGCCAGTGGGAGAGCCTGGCCGCGCTCGTGCACGCACGCATGCTCGATGCGCCGGCCTGGCGCCGCAAGCTGGTGGACTGGGGCCTGCGCGTCGGCCAGGCCACGCGCGTGGCACGGATCGAAGGCCGGGCAGTGCCCGCCTGGGCGCGTGCGCTGCTGCCATTGGCCGAGACCCTGGTGCTGCGCCCGCTGCGCGAGCAACTGGGGCTCAAACATGCCGGCATCGCGCTGATCGGCGGCGCCGCGATGGCGCCCGAGATCTTCCGCCTGTTCGCCGCGATGGGCGTGATGCTGCGGTCCATCTACGGCTGCAGCGAGATCGGACTGATCGCCAGTCACCAGGGTGACCGCATCGACGCTGAGACCATAGGCGCTCCGATCAAGCACCATTCGGTCTGGGGTGGGCCGCTGGACTGGCGCCTGAGCGAAGAGGGCGAACTGCAGGTGCGCGGCGGCACCGGCTTCGAAGGTTACTGGGGCCTGCCGGAGAAGTCTGCCGAGAAGTTCGATGGCGACTGGTTTCGCACTGGCGACGCCGTGGGCGTGGCCGCCGACGGCCGCCAGCTCGTCTACTATGATCGCGTCGAACACATGAGCCAACTGTCGGTTGGTGCGCGCTTCTCCAAGCAGTTCATCGAGGTGCGGCTGCGATTCTCTCCGTACATCCGCGAGGTGATGGTGATCGGCGACGCTCACCATCCGTTTGTAGCGGCACTGGTCAATATTGATGGTGAAGTCTTCGGCCGCTGGGCCGAGCATCACGGCGTGGGTTACACCACCTTCGCCGATCTGTCGCAGCACCCCGCGGTGCTGCGACAGGTGGCCGCCGAGATCGAGAAGATCAACCGCCACTTACCCGAGCACGCGCGGGTGCGCCGCTTTGCCAACCTGCCCAAAGAGCTCGATGCCGACGAGGGCGAGCTGACGCGCACGCGCAAGCTCAAGCGCGAGTTCATCGAAGAACGCTACGGCAAGCTGATCGAAGCACTGTACGGTGACGGCGACATGGTGGCACTCGAGGTGCCCGTGCGCTACCAGGACGGGCGCAGCGGCGTGCTGCGCGCCGATGTCAGGCTGGACGGTTCCGCGCTGGCGGGGTCGCGAGACGCGGCTGCGCCGCTGGGAGTGACCACATGATGGACTTCGTCAACTACCTTCTCAACGGCGTCTTGCAAGGTCAGTTGTATGCGCTGCTAGCGCTGGGCTTCGTCGTCATCTACCGGGCCAGCAAGGTATTCAATTTCGCCCAGGGCGAGCTGATGATGCTGGGCGCCTACGCGGTCTGGACGCTGACCCTGGGTGCCGGCCTGCCGCCCTGGGCGGCAATCCCGCTGGCCTTTGTCTGCGCTGTCATCTTCGGCTGGGTCGTCGAGCGCCTGTTCTTCGAGCGTCTGGTGGGTGAATCGGTGTTCTCGATGGTGATGGTGACCATCGGCCTGGTGATCCTGATTCGCGGCTTGGTGCTGGTGGTGTGGGGAGCGGCGGACCGGCCGTTCCCGGTGCTGCTGCCGGTCGCGCCGATCATCGTTGGTGAACTGATCCTGCCGACTTCACTGGTGATCGGCGCGCTGCTGACGCTGGTCCTGACGGTCGGCTTGTCTTACTTCTTCAACCGCACGCGCTTCGGCCTGACGCTGACTGCGGTCGCCGAGGAACCGACCATCGCGCTGTCGCTCGGCATCTCGGTCAGGCGCGCTGTGACGCTGGCCTGGATGATGGGCACAGCTATCGCGACCCTGGGGGCCATCGTTTTCCTCAGTGGTCGCTCGCTGACCGTGCAGACCGCCGACGTCGCGCTGGCGGCGCTGCCGGTGGCGCTGCTCGCGGGGCTGGAATCGATCGGGGGCCTGCTCCTGGCCGGCGCCATCGTTGGTGTGGTGCAGGCCCTGGTGGCGGCCTACATCGACCCCCGCATCGGCGGCTCGGCGTCTAGTATCGTGCCGTTCGTGTTCATGTTGGTGATCCTGCTGTTGCGGCCCACGGGCCTGTTCGGTTGGCGTCACATTGAAAGGGTTTGAGCCATGGATGCCTCCGGAGTGTTCTTTACCAGTTACCACGGCGACCGCTCGCTGGTTCGCACGCGTTCCCACTGGACGATGCTGGCGCTGCTGCTGCTGCTGCTGGCCACGCTGCCTTGGTGGGCGTCGGAGCGCTGGGTGAGCATCGGCTACACGATGTTCATCACCGCCATCGCGGTCGTCGGGCTGCAGATCTGCACCGGCTACGCCGGCCAGGTCAACCTCGGACAATCGGCCTTCATGGGCATCGGTGCCTACGGCGGCGCGCTGGTGCTGTACCGGCTGCACTGGGACGCGGTGGCGGCGGCGGCCATCGGCGGCGCCGCGGCCGCGGTGTTCGGCGTATTGTTTGGCCTGACCGCTGCGCGCATCAAGGGCTTCTACCTGGCACTGACGACCATCGCTGCGCAGGCGCTGTTCCATTTCCTGGTGCTCAACCTGCCATCTTCCTGGCTCGGCGGCGCCGGCGGCGTGCACATCGAGCAGGCCAGCGTGTTCGGCTTGCGGCTCGACAACGACCGTGCCACCTACCTGTTCTCGCTGGCGGCGCTGGTGCTGATGACGGCCGGCGCTTTCGGCATCGTGCGCTCGCGCCACGGGCGTTCGTTCGAGGCGGTGCGCGACGACGACGTGGCCGCCGGCATGATGGGTATCCCGGTGGTCGCGACCAAGGTGCGCGCGTTCCTGGTCGGCGCGTTCTACGCCGGCGTGGCCGGCACGCTGTGGGCCGTGGCACTGCGCCACGTGTCGGTCGAGCAGTTCACGCTCTTCAACGCCATCTGGATGATCGCGATGATGATTGTCGGCGGCCTGGGCTCGATCGTCGGTGCGCTGGTCGGCACCCTGGTGATCCAACTCGCGCGAGAGAGCGTCGCCAGCCTCGGCCCGAGCCTGGTCGGCATGCTGCCTGCAGTGGGGCAGGACTTCGTCTTCGCCGCCATGAATGTGCTGCTGGGCACCGTGATTATCCTGTTTCTTCTGTTCGAGCCCAAGGGGCTGATGTACCGCGTGGAGGTCTTCAAGCGCGCGTACCGAATCTGGCCGTTCCCGTACTGACCGCCGGCGAGGCCGGCATTTTTCAACCTAGGAGACAAACCTCATGAAACTACCTCAATCATGGATGGGCCGCGCAGCCCTGCTGGCAGCGGGAACGCTGGCCGGCGCAGCCCCCGGCAGCGCGCAGACCGTTTACCAGGTCCCGGCGATGTCGGACTTCTCGGGTCCGTTCGCGGCGATCATGCCGATGGTGGCGCCGGGCCGCGAGTCGGTGGTGGCCTGGTGGAATACCGAGGTGGGTGCCAAGATAGGCATCAAACTCGAGCTCAAGCTCTACGACACGCGCTACGACACCGCGCAGACGGCGAGCCTGTGGCCCGGCGTGCTGGCGACCAAGCCGCTGGTGGGTCTGATGCTAGGGGGGCCTGACACCGCGGCGCTGCAACAGCGGCTGCCCACCGACAAGGTGCCGATGATCCTGAGCTCGGCGGCCAACGGCTTCGGCTGGCGGCCCAACCAGTGGGTGCTCACGACGCGACCGACCTTTGTGCACGAAATCGCCGGCTTCATCGAGTGGTTTCAGAAGAACAAGGCCGGCGGCACGCGGCCGGTGAAGGTGGCGATGTTCACCAGCGAGGCATCACCCTCCTTCGCCGACATGGGCAAGGGCGTCGTGGCCTACGCCAAGACCAAGCCGCAGGTGGTGGAACTGGTGGAGATGGTCTACATCGAGCCGCAGCCGGCCGACGTCACGCTGCAGTTGCGCCGGGTGCTCAACGCCGGCGCCGAGCTGGTGCTAGTGCCGACGAATATCCAGCAGGCGGTGGCCGTCAAGCGCGCGATGCAAGCGCTCGGCAAGAAAGTACCCATCGTCTACAGCATGCACAACTCGCCGGGCATGCTGGAAAAGCTGATCGGCAGCCTGGACGCGATGGAGGGCGACTACGAAGCCTACAGCGGGGTTATCGCAGGCAGCGAAAACAGCGAGGCCAAACGCTTCCACGACATGTTAGTCGCCAAATACAACCTGAAGGCGCCCTGGCACGCGCTGACCAACATCGGCATCAACGGCAGCCTGGTGCTGGCGCGCACGGTCGAAGCGGCAGCCCGCAAGCACGGCAGCGACAAGCTCACCGGCGAGATCATCTACCGGACCCTGCTGGACCACACGATCCCGGCCAAGGAACTGTTCGGCTTTACCAGCGGCGACGTCAGCTTCACGGCCGACGCGCCGTTTCCGAGTGGCGACGTGCGCATCAACATCGGCTCGGTGGTCGGCGGCAAGATCGTCACCGTGGCGGCCGGTGTCCCGGTGCCCAAGCTCGAGAAATGGTAAGTAGCTTGCCATGACCGCGCCGCTGATCGCGTTGCACAACGTCGAGGTCCTGTACGCCGGCGTAATCCTGGCGCTCAAAGGCGTCTCGCTGGAGGTCGCCGCGGGCGGATGCACCGCCCTGCTCGGACCCAACGGCGCCGGCAAGAGCACAGCGCTGAAGGTGATCTCGGGCATGCTGGGAGTTGAGGAGGGGCAGGTCTCCTCGGGCAGCGTCAAGATGGCCGGGCACGAGGTCACGGGCCTGGCGCCCGAGCAGATGGTGGCCCAGGGCGTGGTGCACGTGGTCGAGGGACGGCGTGTGCTGCGCCATATGACGGCCGAGCAGAACCTGGTGGTCGGCGGCCACCGCCTGCCGCGTCTGGCCGACGTGCGCCAGGGCCTGGACCGCGTGTACGGGCTGATTCCGCGCCTGGGCGACCTGCGCAACCGCACTGCGGGCTACCTTTCCGGCGGCGAGCAGCAACTGCTGCTGATCGGTCGCGCGATGATGGCGCGCCCCAAGCTGTTGATGATCGACGAGCCTTCGCTCGGCCTGGCGCCGATGATGGTGCACGAGATATTCGACCTGCTGGCCCGGCTGCGTGCCGACGGACTGTCGCTGCTGATCGTCGAGCAGCACGCACAGGCTGCGCTGGCGCTGGCCGACCATGGCTACATCCTGGAGGGCGGCCGCATCATGCTTGAGGGCAGCGCCGAGCAATTGCGAGCCAATGAGGACATCCAGGAGTTTTACCTCGGCCGCCAGGCCGGCGGCGAACGCAGAAACTACCGCGAGGTCAAGCATTACCGTCGCCGCAAGCGCTGGCTGGGCTGAAATCGATCACAGATGGGGAAACATATGCAAGTATCCGCCGGAATAGCCTGGGGCGTAGCCAATGGCGTCGGTCGCATCATCCTGCAGCGCCCCGAGCAGGCGAATGCATTGACGCAAGCGGCGAGCCGTGCTCTGGTGCGTGCCATCCACGAGGTGCTGGATGGCCAGCCGCGCGTCGTTTTGCTGACTGCCGAGGGTCGTATCTTCTGCGCTGGCGGCGACATCAACGAATTCATGGCCGCCGGCCCGACGCTTGATGCGCTGGTAGACGATGTACTGACACCGCTGCACCCGGCGCTGCACCGGCTGGCCACGGCCCCGTTGCCGATCGTCGCGGCAGTCAACGGCCCGGTGGCCGGTGCCGGCATCGGATTGGCGCTGTGTGCGGATTTCGTCCTCGGCGCGGAATCGATGAAGCTGCGCACCGGCTACGCCGCAATCGGGCTGTCGCCAGACGCCGGCGCTTCGTATTTTCTGGCCCGGCGCGTTGGCGCGCTGCGTGCCCAGCAGTGGTTGATGCTGAGCGAGGCGATCGACGCGCAGCGCTGCCTACAGCACGGGGTGATCGACGCCTTGCACCCCGACGCCGAGCTCGCCAAGGCCGCCGAGACCCTGGTGCAGCGGCTGGTGCGCTCAGCGAGCGCTTCGCTGGCCGGCATCAAAACGCTGTGCAGCGGCCTGCAGACACGCGATCTGCAAGGGCATCTCGCACTTGAGAAGCTATTGCTGGTGGAGCGCGCCCGCAGCGCTGATGGACAGGAGGGTGTGCGGGCCTTCATTGAAAAGCGCTCCCCCCGGTTTATCGGCAAATGACGCTCCCGTCGTCCTGGTCACAGCGCTTGCGTCTGCCGCTGATCGCCGCGCCTATGCTTCACGTGTCCGGGCCAGAGCTGGTGGTGGCGGCCTGTCGCGCCGGTGTGATTGGCGCCTTTCCGACCGCCAACTGCCGCAGCGCCGACGAACTGGCAAATTGGATCGCCCGTATTCGCACGGCCTTCGAGGCCACGGGAACATCGACCACCGACGTCGCCCCCTTTTGTGCCAATCTCATCATGCGCAGCCCGCAGCTCGACGAGCACCTGGCCTGTCTGGTGCGTGAGCGGGTCGAAATGGTGATCACCAGTGTCGGTTCGCCGCGCCCAGTGGTGGGCCCGTTACACGACGTCGGCTGCCGTGTATTCGCCGACGTCGCCACGCTGGTCCATGCCGAAAAGGCGCTGCTCGATGGTGTCGACGGCCTCGTGCTGCTGGCTGGCGGGGCCGGTGGACAGACCGGTTGGGTCAACCCCTTTGCGTTCGTGCGCGCTGTGCGCGCCATCTTCAACGGCCCGCTGGTTCTGGCCGGCGGCATCGCCGATGGGCACGCGCTGTGGGCAGCATGTGCTCTTGGCGCTGACCTTGCCTACATGGGCACGCGCTTTATTGCCACGACCGAGAGCCTGGCCTCACCCGCGTATCGCGAGATGCTGGTGCAATGCACGTGTGACGATGTCATCACCTCACCAGCGTTCTCGGGGCTGGACGCGAACTGGCTGCGCCCGTCCATCGTGGCCGCTGGGCTCGACCCGGACGCGCTGGCAGCTCAGGTGCAGCGCATGGGAGAAAAGAAACCTTTCGATGCCAACGCGCCGCGGCGCTGGTCCGATATCTGTAGCGCCGGCCACTCGGTGGTGGGTGTGCGGCGTGTAGAGCCGGTGGCCAATATGGTCGATGAAGTGACCCAACAATACAACTCGGCGCGCCAGCGCAGCCTGGCGCTGCCAGCGGCGCCGATAACGCCTGGCGAAGGAGGTCCTGATGGTCCTGAATGACAACACACTGGTCGATCTGTTTGCCCGCAACGCGCGCGAGCAGGGTGATCGCAGCGCCTTGCTGATCAACCATGAGCGGCTCAGTCACAGCGCCTTCCATGCCACCACCGAACGCCTGGCCCAGGGCCTGGCCGCCGCCGGCGTGCGCCACCGTGACCGTGTCGCAGTACTCGCCGGGAATCGGCCCGAAGTGTTGCTGTTGCTGGGCGCGGTGGCGCGGCTGGGCGCGATCCTGGTGCCCATCAATACGCGCCTGAGTGCGCACGAGGTGCGACACGTACTGACCGATGCCACGCCCCTCCTGCTGCTGGCGGAGTTGGCCTTCGCGCCCCTTGCGGATGCGTTCTGCGGCCACCGCTATGCGCTGGACGCTGCGCCTCTTGGCTGGCTGCCCTTTGCAGACCTGACGCTGAGCCCGGCAGCGCCCTTGCCGGACGTCGCCAGTGCCGGTGACGGAGTGTTGATGATTTATACCGCTGCCGTGAGTGGCCAGCAGCGCGGCGCCTTGCTGTCGCAACGCAACCTGGTGGTTGCCAGTCAACTTCTGGGGCAGCGCTTGCAGCTCGGTCCCAACGATGTTCTGCTGGGCGCACTGCCGCTGTACCATGTCGCGGGCATCGGTTTCGCACTGGCCTGCCAATTGGCGGGCGGTGCAACCCTACTGATCGAACGCTTCGACGCGGCAGCGGCGGTGCAGGCCATCGACGCCCAGCGCATCACCCTGTGCGTCACCTTCAGCCCGATGCTGGCTGCGCTGCTCGACGCGGCCCTGGCCGGCGGGACCCCACTGGGCAGCCTGCGGGTGGTTAGCGGACTGGAAGCGGGTGACACCATCGTGCGACTGGAAGCGCAGTGCCCGCAGGTGCGCTTCTGGTCGGGCTACGGGCAGACCGAGATTTCAAGCGCGGTGTGCATAGCGCCCTACCGCGAGCGACCCGGGGCCGCCGGACGCGCATCGCTGCCGAACGAAGTGGCGGTAGCTGACGAGGCCGGCCAATTGCTGCCGCCCGGACAGACCGGCGAGATCGTTGTGCGCGGCCCGACGGTATTTCTGGGTTGGTGGGACGCCGGAACCCGGCGCGCCATCGCGCCGCCGGGCGACTGGCACCATACCGGCGATCTGGGGCGCCTCGATGAGCTGGGCTACCTCTGGTTTGCCGGTCGGGCAGCGCACAAGGCACTCATCAAGACCGGCGGCGAGAACGTTTACCCGGAGGAAGTGGAGCTGGCGCTGCTGGCCCATCCGGCGGTGGCCGCCGCGGTGGTCTTCGGCGTGCCCGATTCGCACTGGGGTGAAGCGGTGCGGGCGGTCTGCGTCACGCAGCCACAGCAGGAGGTCGGCGCTGATGAGCTGATCGAATTCGTTGCTTCGCGTATCGCCCGCTTCAAGCGACCCCGCGACCTGGTATTCGTTGAGCGTTTACCCACGTTGCCAGATGGCACCACGAACCGCGCTGCGGTTGCCAAGGCGCATGGCGAACCGGGTACTGTGGCTCGTTTCGACTCTTGAAATCTTCCAGACCGAGTGAATGCAGAGATCACTTGCAGGAGCTTTCGAATTTTCGTCGTAACCCTCAAACCCGAAGCACCCTCACCAGTCATGCCCCGTCAAGATTGCCAACGCTGATTGCGGTTTCCACAGCCTGACCACCCAGCAAATGACGCTCCCCCATGGCAGGCCGCAACGCTCGCGGCACCGGCGTCCTCGGCTACGTTGTGGGCAGTAGGCTGCGGAGGCGGTCACAGCCGGACGCTGCCTTCGATGCAAGTGACCGACTCGCCGCCGATCCAGACCTGCCCCTGCTCGTCCTGCTCGATATGGACGCGCCCGGCGCGGCCCAGACAATGGCCTTGCTCGGCGATGTAGACACCTGGAGCCAGTCCTTCGGCAATCAACCATTGCGCCAGACTGGCATTGAGGCTGCCGGTGACCGGGTCTTCATTGACACCGACCGGCGCCGCAAAAGCCCGCACCTCGACTTCGGGAAGATCGGGCAGCGCGCCTGCCGCGTGGCTGGAACGCCAGGAAGAAGCGCGCGCCTCCCGATTGGAACGGACGATCAGTTGCGCTGCCGGCACTGCATTCTCGATGGAGACCACTCCGACCTTGTATCCCAGACTCTTGAGCGCCAGATGGTCGGGGCTGAGCTGCCATACCGTTTGACGGCTATCGAGCAGCAAGGTGAGCCAGACCGGGCCATTGTCGAGCAACTGTGCCGCCTGGATCCGATCTGTCTTGACGCCCAGGGCAGCCGCGACTTCTACCAATAGTGCCGCCTCGACCGGGCTGCGCTGCAGCGCGGGTGCGGCAAAGCTCAGACGCGCAGCATCGCGGCGAATCTTCACGAGCCCAAGAGCACACTCCTGCACGATCACCTCCTGTGCTTTCGGCTTGCCGCCCGCCTCAAGCCAGGCATGGCAGGTACCCAGCGTCGGGTGACCGGCAAACGGCAATTCAGCGCCAGGGGTGAAGATGCGAACGCGGTAGTCTGCGCCTGCAGCAGCGCCGGCTTCGCTGGGCGGCAGCAGGAAGGTGGTTTCCGACAGATGGGTCCAGTTGGCGAAATGCTGCATTTCCCGATCAGACAAACCAGCCCCATCAAGCACCACCGCCAGCGGGTTACCCAGATAGGGCCGGGCGCCGAAGACATCCACTTGCTTGAATTCGCGTGTCTTCATTCTTTCCTCACTTGCTCTGTTTCGCTTGTGACTCGACTGTGAACGGGCATCTTGCGCCCAGCGAACACCACCGCAAGCACGGC
>QYPX01000089.1 GCA_007280205.1 Comamonadaceae bacterium | reverse complement strand
CTGGAGCGGGCCATGTTCCGCCACGAGCCGCTCGATGAAGATCTGGCCGAGCACCAGATAGCCAGCAAAAGCGACAACGACCTGCGCATCGACCTGGCCGCTGCGCTTGAATCGCTGCCCGCGCACTATCTCGAAGTGGTGCTGCTGCGCGACTTCGAGGAGTTGACCATCGCGGAGATTGCCGAGCGGCTTGGCGAACAGCCGGGCGCTATCAAGAGCCGTCTGCATCGCGCCCGTGAACTGGTGCGCGAATATATGATCGGCCCAGCAACTGCATCCAATAATCCGAAGGAAACCCCGTGAAGCCGCAACCCCTCATGCCTCGCGCGATCGTGCCCACCTTGGACGTTTTCACCATCGACGGTGAGCGATTTATTCTAGGCGCAGCACCTGCGGAAAAGTTTGACCTTGTAGTCTTCTACCGTGGGCTGCACTGCCCGATCTGCGCAAAATATTTATTGGAACTGGAACGTTTGGCTCCCGACTTCAAGAAACGCGGCGTCAGTCTGATCGCCATTAGCAGTGACGACCAAGAGCGTGGAAAGAAGATGGCCGATAAGGTTGGCGCCAGCGAAGTGAAGTTCGGCTATGGCCTTGACCTTCAAACCGCTCGCTCCTGGGGCCTGTATATCAGCGCCGGGCGCGGGGCGACTTCGATTGGCATCGAGGAGCCGGCCCTGTTCAGCGAGCCTGGCGTCTTCCTGATCAAGCCGGACGGCACACTCTACTATGGCTCGACACAAACCATGCCGTTTGCACGCCCGCAGTTTCAGGATCTATTGGGCGCAATCGACTTTGCGATCGCGAAGGACTATCCTGCCCGTGGCGAATACGCGGGGCCAGTCTGAGATCCGGGACGCCAGAGTGGGCTTGAGTAGCCCAGGTGGCCGGCTCAAGTGCCGCAATATCGGGTAGGGGAAGCCCATCGGAATATTCGACATCTACCGCCACCAAGGTCGAGCCAAGCGTGTACTTTATGGCGGACCCAATCATTCTGCCACCGTGGCCGTCACGTAGGCCCTCACACCACAGTCGTATTTGCTTTCTATGTCTCCTGGGGACACACCATGACCGGGACAGATGCATTTGTGATGAGTCCTGGAACGATGCTCCCTGTGAGCAAGCGCATTACGGCATTTCGTCCCTCGGTTGCCACGACAATAAGACTGCAACGACGTTTGTCCGCTTCTTCTGCCACGTAAACGGCGGGATGCTCTGTTGTACCAACGACGCTGACACTGAAGACCTCAGAATTTTCCGCCTGCACGGAAGCTGCCTGCAGCACTCGCGACGCTACTTCACGAGCATCACGAATGAACTGGTCAGGAGACAATACACCGATCGAATTCATCTCTGGGTACTCGTAATTTGGAAGTACGTACAGGAAGACGACTTCGGCGCGGTGAACACGAGCCATTTCAATGCCTTGGGTGATAGCGCACTGGCACGATGCTTGATCATTCACCACAATCATAATTCTCTTGTGCATTGCTTGTCCTTTCTCTGAAACATTTCGCTTGCACTGCCACAGACCGCAACCAGGGCGGGCTTCTTGTGGCTCTGTACTTGATTGAGCTGAAGCCAGACAACGTCCATGGGCAAGTCGTCCATGGAACCCATGCGCGACGGCCTTGTCCAGTCTCCATCCTGCCTGATATTTTTCGATGGAACACCTAGCTGCCCCAACAGATCGAGAAGGCAATTTAGGCGCCTCAATATGCCCGCGCGCGAAGTTTCGCAGGCACCACCCAGTGAGACAGAGCTGACCTGGGGGTGATCCGGCCAGTCCCTCACCCAATTCTTCAGTGCCTCCGCTTCATCGTTGCAAAGGTGAGCCTCGCCAGACTTGAACAGGACCACCATATCAGGGGCGACCACTCGTAGTACGGGAGACACGGTATTTGCTTTGCGCTGCACGGGCGGTGAACTGATCATGGAAGTAAGTATATTTGCACAAATGTAATGTATCCACGAAAAGTTCATTGGGGCTTGCTTGAAAAGTGAAAGACCGGGTTCTGCCCGCGTCCCTCTTTTCGTCATTCGTTGGCAAGAGAACTGGATTGCAATTCGCGTGCGGACGATCTGAGGCGTACTATGGTTAAAGGAGGGCGCGATTGAGTACAGAACATACCCGAGGCAATCAGTGGTCACAGACAACGGTTCATGCCACTAAGTCCGCGGATGTCGACACGCTGCTTCAACTCCAAGAACGCTTCTAGCCGCCCGAGATGTCACCCCCAGTTGCTCAATGTGACTTGCGCAAGACCCGCCAAAGTAACTGGACAATTGACTCTGTTACATACCGGGAAGGTACTTTCCGACCGCAAGAAGAATCAAGGTCAGAATAAAGATGACTGTGATTACCCAACGCACAATTTTCAAGAAGGCACCCTATGTGGAGCGATATTTCGGCGCGATTTTAGTTGACTACAAAAATCGCATCAGACCTGCTGTGATAGTTTGGCGGGTCGTGTCCCATGAAGTGGTGTAAGTCCACAGCCCGGACAGGCTGAGATACACGTTACTCAGCGCGCCACTGCGGACAGCCGAGTCGGGGGAGTATCGCAGAGCGTTTGCAAGCCTTCAAGTTGCATGTATCTGCGGTTCAAACTCCACTCGTCGTTCTGCTCCAACACCATGGCGCCCACCAGCCTTGTAATCGATGCATCGTTGGGGAAGATGCCCACCACGTTGGTTCGACGCTTGACCTCGGTATTGAGCCGCTCCAGCGGGTTGGTTGAGTAGATCTGAGTCCAATGCGCCTTGGGAAACGTCATGAACGCCAGCACATCGTTTTCAGCATCGTCCATCAAGGCGCTGAGCTTGGGGAACTTGGCACGGAGCTGATCAGCAACTGACCTCCATTGGGTTTTGGCGGCCTCTGCTGTCTCCTGCACAAACACCGTTCCAATGGCGGCAGAAACCATCCGCCGCTGCGTCTTGCCAGCGTGCGCCAGAGCGTTGCGCATGAAGTGCACCCGGCAACGCTGCCAGGTGGCCTTCAGAACCTTGGAGACGGCGGCCTTGATGCCTTCGTGGCTGTCGCTGATGACCAGCTTGACGCCACGCAGACCACGGCGGTTCAGGCCGCGCAGAAACTCCGTCCAGAAGGGTTCGGCCTCACTGGCGCCGACTTTGAGGCCCAGAACTTCTCGCTGTCCCTCGGTGTTGACCCCGACAGCGATTATTACGGCCACGCTCACGATGCGCCCGGCCTCCCTGGTTTTGACATAGGTGGCGTCTACTCTGCGGCACCAAACGCCACTAAACAAGGCCTCCCCGAGTCCCTGAAAAACTGCATCCATTTCAAAAAGCCTGGTCCCAGCGGATCGACAAGCGCATTGCTGCGTTAATTAAACCCACCATGCTGTAAGTCTGCACAAAATTGCCCCACTGTTCGCCGCTGCTGGGGTCAATGTGCTCCGCGAGCAGGCCGTGCTGATTTCGACAGGCCAGCAGCTTTTCGAATAGTGCGCGCGCCTCATCACGGCGTTGCAGAGTCGCCAGTGCATTGACGTACCAGAACGTGCAGACAAGAAAAGCGTTCTCTGGTGCTCCAAAGTCGTCCTTTTCAACGTAGCGAAAGATGAAATCACCGCGCCGCAAGTCATTCTCAACCGCTTCTACGGTGGAGGCGAAGCGGGGGTCGCTCGCTTCCAGGAAACCAAGCTCGACCAGCAGCAGCAGGCTCGCGTCCATGGCATCCCCGTCGAACGTGGAGACAAAGCAATTCCGCGTTTCATTCCATGCGCGTCGACTGATCGTGTCATGAATTTCTTGTGCCTGCGCGCACCAGTAACTTGTTCGGTCGATGAACCCCAACTGGCGGGAAATACGTGCCAACCTGTCGCAAGCCACCCAGCACATGACTGCCGAAAAAGTATGCACTCGCGCGCTGCCGCGTAATTCCCACAAGCCGGCGTCGGGCTGATCGTGACATCGTCGGGCTTGTTCGCCCAGCGTCTCAAGCTGACGGAATAAGGCATCGTCACCACGCCGGGTCAGACGTTGGTCAAAAAATATGTGTGTAGCGGCAAGAATGGCGGAGCCGTAGACATCGTGCTGTACCTGGCGATATGCCAGATTTCCGATACGCACCGGCCCCATGCCCCGATAGCCCGGCAGTGCTTGCACTTCACTCTCTGGTAGTTCAGCACGACCATCAATGCCGTAAACAGGCTGCAACGGACCGCCGCGGGCATCGGCGGCGATATTCACGATGTAGGCAAGATAGCGTTCCATCGTTCGTGTTGCGCCTAGTCGGTTCAATGCATTGACTACAAAGTAACCATCGCGAAGCCAGCAATACCGATAGTCCCAATTGCGCTTGCTTCCGGCAGCTTCCGGGATGGATGTGGTCATGGCAGCGATGATGGCGCCGGTGTCATCGAAGGCGTTAAGTTTGAGTGTGATTGCGGCCCGGATCACAGCTGCCTGCCACTCGAACGGGATGGCGAGATTGCGCACCCACTGCCGCCAGTATTGCGTGCTTGCTTCCAGGAATCGGCGTCCAATTTCGTCACAGGGCTCGTTCACCGTCTCGTCTGGACCCAGAAGCAGTGTGACAGTGTCCTCAAGAAAGAACGATGTTTCCTGCATGATTGCTGTGAGCGAGGCATTGGTCGTGAGTCGCAGCGTGAGTGACGGTGTCACATAACGGATATGGTTACTGCCCCATGTGACGGTCGCCCGGGCAGCACCATTGTCCTGGGCCGGACGCAGACGCAACGTGATACGCGGGCTGCCACTCAATCGCCGCAGTTGTCGCACTAGCATCATCGGGCGAAAGGTGCGGCCGTGCTGATTGAATCGGGGTGCAAAGTCTGTTACTTCGATGGCGCCGCCGTGGTAGTCGTATAGCGAAGTCACCAGAATGGCGGTGTTTTCGAGATAGTGCTGTTCCGTGCGTTCGCAATCAGCAAGGTCGACGCAGAAATAGCCAAAGTCGTCCGTCTCCTTGAGCAATGCGCAGAACATCGGATCCCCATCGAAACGGGGGAAACAGGCCCAGCTGATGTTGGCTTGGTGATCAACCAGCGCGCCGATACTGCAATTACCAATCAGTGCCAGACCAAGTGATTTCATCATCTTCCTTGCAGAGCTTGTCCCAGCCAAGGCCTAACTGCAGCAACGTCGGGCAGGCGAAAGTGGGCGCAACTTGAGCCCTTGCCAACCTTGATCGAAATTCCGCCCAGTCTATTCACTTCGGCAAAACCGTGCTCATCGTTCAGATCATCACCAATGAACACGGCGCGCCGCCCCTTGAACGGTGATTCCGTCAGATATTCCGCTACCGCAGTGCTCTTGTCGATACCGGCCGGCTTGATTTCCACTACGCGCTTGCCGAGCTGAAGCTCCAGTCCAAGTCCGAGCGAATCGAGCAGACGCCGCATTGTCTTGTGCACGAAGGAAGCCAAATGTGGCGCCATGCGGTAGTGCAATGCGAGTGTCAGGCCTTTGTCTTCGAGCAACAGGCCGGGATGGTCAGCCAGAATCGGCGCCAGGGCTTGCTTCATCGCTTGTTTGCTATCAGGGGGCGCCGCGTGAATCCAGAGCCTTCCCGTGCTGTCACGCCGTTCCAGTCCATGGAGTCCGGCTAGCGAAATATTCGGCAACCGAAGGTGGTTTTCCAGATCCGAGATCATGCGCCCACTGATCAAGGCAACGGCACCACCGCTGGCACTATGCAAGCTTTCGATCAGATCAAGCAGGGCCGAATCCACCTCAACACCCTGCGGCGTATCAGCGATGTTGACCAAGGTACCGTCGACATCAAGAAAATAGCCCCAATTCAGACTGGCTGGTGGAGGACGAGGTGGGCGAGATACCTTCATGACTCTGCTTCATCACGCTTGCCTGTCAGTCTCCCCCTGCGGCGCATGGCAGCCGCGTCCAACAGCATTCTTCCGGCCCAGCGGAAGACGTTGAATTCGGCCACCAGCCCACGCATCAGGCGCATGCGATCACGCTGTTCAAGCTCTGGCATGGTCAGCGCCAGATGAAGGGCCGCAGCACACTGGTCGGCATCGTACGGGTTGACTATCAGCGCCTCGGGCAACTCGCGCGCGGCTCCGGTGAATTCAGACAATATAAGGACACCGCGCTCATCATCGCGTGCAGCAACAAATTCCTTGGCAACCAGGTTCATGCCATCGTGCAGACTGCTGACAAAGCACAGATCAGCGGCTCGAAAGTATTCATAGACTGCTGGCGACTCGTGATGCTCGACCTTCAGGATGATTGGCGGTGGCCCCTGGCGTTCAAAGCGACTGTTGATGCGGGCTGTCATGGCACGCACTTGGGCTTCGTGTTGCTGGTACTCGTCGATTCCGGAGCGGGTCGGCGCTGCGATCTGAACAAAGGTAAAGCGACCGATCCAGTCCGGATTCAACTCCAGCAGTCGTTCAATTGCACGCAAGCGCTCCACAATTCCCTTGGTGTAGTCCAGTCGGTCCACCCCAATACCGAGTTTGTGTTCAGGTGGCAGATCGTTGAGTTGCCGAATACTGCTGCGGCACTCCAGCACGCTTTTTTTCAGCAACGCCGGGTCAGGCGGCCATGCAATGGAGATAGGGTAGCGTCGCACAGCCGTCGGTTTGCCGCCGAACGAGACATTGAACGATTCCCGATCCACCCGGGCCTCAAGAAAACGATCCACGGTATCGACGAAGTTGTTGCAGTGAAATTGGGTATGAAAGCCCAGAATACTGCTTCCAAGCATCCCTGCAAGCAAGTCTTCTCGCCACGGGCAAATGGCGAAGGACTCCGGGTTGGGCCACGGAATGTGCCAAAAGGCGATGATGGTGGCATCTGGCAATTCATCGCGAATCATCTTCGGCAGCAGCGCAAAGTGGTAATCCTGCACCAGGACGATAGGAGATTTGGTCTTTGACTCACTCACCACGGCCTTGGCGAACTTGCGGTTGACTGCGACGTAGTGATCCCAGTCGCTTGAGCGGAAGGTAGGTCGAACATGGGCAATGTGGCACAGCGGCCATAAGCCCTCGTTGGACAAACCGTAGTAGTAACCTGCTTCCTCTTCGGCAGTCAGCCAGACGCGGCGGATCTGGTATGCCGGCTGTTCCGGTGGGACGGCGATGCGGTCGTGTTTGTCGACGACTTCGCGGTCCGCCGTTCCGCTGCCGTGGGCGATCCAGGTGCCAGAACAGGCGCGCATGATCGGCTCCAGCGCCGTGACCAATCCGCTTGCCGGCCGTTGCACGTCAATACGCTCACCCCGGCGCTGGTGGATATAGGGTTCGCGGTTGGCCACGACGATGACATCCTCACCTCGCAATTCGGTGTGAAGGATGGTGCGCAGGGCTTCTGGTGTCCAGGTGATCTGGCTCTCATCGCGTGCTCGGGTCTCGGCCTCCAACTCGTTGACAAGCCTTTGCAAGTCGCGCGCAATCGGCTTGAACCCGGGCATGCTGGGCTGCGGGCCGAACTCTGGGCGACGCAGCAGCCCCTCACCGCGCAGCAGGGATCGCATGCCGGACATCCAGCCACGCCAGGACAACTGGGCGATGATCACAGTGACTAGAGAGACCACGCCCGCCAATGCCAGGAAGACATAGAAGACGTAAAGTTTGGTTTCTTCGCTGCGGCGGGTGATGAAGCTCATGTCGTGCACTAGCACCAACTGTGCACCTGGCGCCATCTCACTCACCATCGGTCTGATCGCCACATGCAACGGTCCCCGGACACTTTCAATCAAGTGATCCCCTGGGTCCACCCAACGCCCCAGACTCGCACAACTGATCACGGCAGGAAGCGACCGACTGGCCAAGACCGCGCTCGCTTGGGTAGCGCAGTAGCCCACCGCGTACAGCCGCTCACCTTGCGTCATGCGGTTAAAGAATTCCCCAATCTTGGCTTTCTTGCCCAAAGCCAGCTGTTCCAGAAGCGACTCCTGCACCGTGTTGGCAATCAATGTCGCGCGTATCTCCAGATCGCGCACAAACCACTTCAGGGTCAATCGGTCGACCAGAGGCGTCACCGCGTAGGCGATGCACGCCAGAACCAGCAGCAGGGGAAGGACGAAGCGCAATGACAGTCTCATGATGTTCTCGCCTGTGGGCGCATTGGCTCGAATAAACGAGTGATGACTGGGTGTGGAATGTTTGGTCGCCGACTCAATCGTCAACTACAAAATACATTTGTACCAATGTATCATGAATTTACGTGGATCCGCTGACTACACTGCAATTCCAGCCCACCGAAGCTCGCGTCAACGCAGGTGTTGTCTGGAGGACCTCAGCTTAGGGCGGAACTCAAGTCGCCCGCACCAGCCAACGGTGCTGCGCTGCCAGGCTTTGCAGGTCTCGCCAGCTTGAACATTGGGGTGAGACCTTGGGCCAAATGCGTTGCAATAACTCGCATTCTGCCAGCGTGTCTGCGGCGGCTTGATGACGCACCGCGCAGGCAATTCCAAAGTGGTTCATCCAGTCGTCCAGTGCGCGGGCGCGTACCCCCTCATGTGTTACTGCACAGAGGTGGTCAATGTCTAGCCACGGGTTGGGCAGGTCTGCCCCCAAATGCAAACGGGCGTAGCGACCAATCATGGCCTGATCAAAGGCCGCATGAAAGGCCAGCAAGGGGGAGTCCCCGACAAAGTTTGTAAATGCGCGCAAGGCCAGGTCGCCGGCCATCCCGCTGCGTTGCTGCTGCACACCAATGCCGTGCAGCAAGATGTTGTCTTTGCTCGATGCCTCGTTCTGCTGCAGCACCACTTCGAAGCTGTCGCCAAGATCAATGCTCAGGCGCCTGCTGGACCAGTCGACCTGCAAGGCGATGGCAGCGATCGCCAGCAAGCGGTCGCGCTGTGTATCGAGTCCGCTGGTCTCGACATCGAGCATGACCCAGCGTGCCTCATCCACCGGGGCGTGCCGTCCCAAAAAGCTTTGCAAGCGATCCAGCCAGCGCATTGCCTACCTTTGGTAGTCCAACTGCAGACGCTGCTGCAGTTGCCGCGCCACGCGAAAGGATTCGCGCAAAATGCGCCGGTCAATGTCGTTCAGTCCGGCGACAACAATTCGATTTGGACCGTCCGGCAGTACCTGGCTTTCGAGTTGAAGCCGCAGGCGCAGGATTTGCAGGAACTCGAAACCTCCGACCCAGGCTCCGTACTCGGTGGCAGCCAGGTTCATGAGTGGCCCGACGGCTTCCAGCCGTTTGCGCGTATTGGTTTCGTCAATGCCGTGCGCCAGGCTGTAGAGGCGGGCTGCATCAGCAAAAATGGCAGTGCCTTGCAACTTCAGGTCCACCGTACCCTGATCATCGGTATCGACCGCGCCGCGCCAATTCAGCGGTGCAGTCCGAGTAAGTGCGTTGAGCGCCATCTGCTTGTGAAAGCGCGGTGTGATTCGTGCCGCCTGTATCACCTCTTGGCGCAGCGTTGCCGCGAGTTGCCTGTCCCCAGCCAAAGCGCGAAAGTCGAAGTAGATGCTGGCATTGAGCAGGTCTTGCGGTGAGCCTTGCTCTATCCACAGTCTGAAACGTTCGCGCCATTCATCCAGCGTGAGGCAGCAAGCTGACTCGCCGGCCATGATGCCGCCGTGACACAGGGGGTAACCGCAGCTATCGAGCGCCAGGTTGACCTCCCTTGCGAAGGCCCGGATCGCTTCGCGTGACTCGTCGGAGGTGTCGCTGGCCAGAATCAAGGCGTTGTCCTGATCGGTCGCGATGGTTTGTTCATCGCGTCCCTCCGAACCCAGACAGAGCCAGCACAGCCGGTTCAGGTCTACTCCATGTTCTTCGGCCTTCAGCTTGAGCAACTGGCCGGTCAGGACATCGTTCAGGTGGCTGATCAGGGCAGTGAGTTGGCGCGCCTGCACGCCTTGCCCCAGCAGGCTGCGCGCCAGGCGTCGGATATCCAGAGCGATTGATTTGAGTGCGGCCACATCCGGCGCGGCACGGATCGCGCTGCTGACATTCTTCAGACTCTGCCTTTGCATCGCGAACAGGTCGCGCTCCGATACCATGCCCACGGCCACACCATCGCGCGTCACGGGCACGTGGCGCATACCATGACGCGACATCAACAGCGCCGCATCCTGCGCGGTGTTTTGTGTCGTCAGGGTGAGCACCGGGTGCACCATGACCTGCGAGATCGGGGCCGCCAGCGGCACCTGCGCCAGCGTGATGCGCCCCAGAATGTCGTAGCGCGTCAGAATTCCGACCGGCACACCCGCAGGGTCGGTCACCAGCATGGAGCCAATGCGTTTCTTGTGCATGCGCTCCAGCGCCTCGCGCAAGGGGGTTTCCGGGGCGCAAGTGATCGGCGCCGTTGCAATCAATTCACCGAGAGGCAGCTCCAGTGTCTGCTCGGCGACGGAATGGGAGGCATAGGCTGCCTGCAGCGCCTTGCGTGACAGCTCCAGAAACTTGGTGGTGCGCAAATTCAGAAATTCGGTGAAGGCCGAACTGCGCTGTGCCAGAGCTTTCATGGCTGAAACCGGCAGCGCCAGCACGAAGGTGTCGGCACAGGCCCGGTAAGTTGCGGTCACCGCACGACCGGCGACCGCCGCACTGACGGGGAACAGGTCACCGGCTTCGTATTCGAAGGCGCCGCCCATCTGCTCGGCCAGTCCGCGGGTACCGGTGACCGCACCCTGACGGATGTAGAACAACTGCTGCACCACGCCGTTGACCGGTTCCACCAGTATTTCTTCAGGCGCAAAATAGTGTTGTCGTGCATGTGACAAAAAGTAATCCACATCGGATGCGGTCATTTGCGCAAACGGTGGATGTTGCGTGAGTTCTTGCCGGAAGTTGTGAAGCAGGCTGCCCGACGGGCTCAATTCCCTGCTGCGTTGTGGGGTGGTCGGTGCGGCTTGGGTCATGTAAACAGTTTAGCCTTTGGCACTGCTGTCCGGTTAAATGGTCTACGCCGATCCACCAAGGGCGCCATCAAGCTGCATACGCTGTTGGATCTGCGGGGTTCTCCGCAGGCGAAGGCCGTTGGACTCAAGCAAGCATTTGGTACTGCAGCAGATAGACCCCGGCACCCGCCAGATAACCCACCAACGCCAGACCACCGATTTTCTTGACGTACCAGAAGAACTGGATTTTTTCCAGGCCCATGGCGGCTACACCGGCGGCTGAGCCGATGATCAGAATCGAGCCACCGGTGCCCGCGCAATATGCCAAAAACTCCCAAAAGAAGTGGTCCTGCGGGAATTGCTCCAAGCTATACATGCCCATGGATGCAGCCACCAGCGGCACGTTGTCCACAATCGAACTGGCGATACCGATGATCATGACAATGATGTCCTGACGTCCCACCGTCTGGTCCAGCCACCGCGCCAGCGCAGTCAAGACCTGTGTGTGTTCCAGTGTGGCAACCGCCAGCAAAATGCCGATGAAGAACACCAGCGAACCCATGTCGATCTTGCTCAAGGCATGCACCAGGGTGAAGGAATGTTTGGCATCGTCTTCCTTGCGGCGATGCACGATGTCGCCGACCACCCACAAAATACCCAGGCCAAACAGAATGCCGAGGAACGGCGGCAAATGGGTGAGCGTCTTGAAAGCCGGTACCGCCACCAGAATGCCCAGCCCCAGGAAAAACATCAGGTTGCGCTCAAATAGCGTGGTGCGTAATCCCGCCGCCCTCGCCACCTTGGCAGGTGCCACGACAGGCCGTCCACGCAACACATAGGACACGATGCTCAGCGGCACCGCCATGCTGACCAGTGAAGGCAAGAACACGCCCTTGATGATCGCCAGGCTGGTGATCTGCCCACCAATCCACAGCATGGTGGTGGTCACGTCGCCAATCGGTGACCAGGCACCGCCGGAATTGGCAGCAATGACAATGATGCCGGCAAAAAACAAGCGATCATCATGTTTGGCCAGCAGCTTGCGCATGAGTGAGATCATCACGATGGTGGTGGTTAAGTTGTCCAGCATGGCGCTCAGAAAAAACGTCACGAAACCCACCAACCACATCAGGGTGGAGAGTTTGGCGGTTTTGATTCGTGCGGTGATCACGTCGAAACCGTTGTGCGCATCCACCACCTCCACAATGGTCATTGCCCCCATCAGGAAGAACACGATCTGCGCCGTGGTCATGAGTGATTCACTGAGTTGTTCACCCACCAAGTGGTGATCACCAGCCGAAAGGGCATACAGCGTCCACATCAGGCCCGCCCCCACGAGGGCCGAGCCGGCTTTGTTGATTTTGAGGGGGTGTTCCAGCGCAATGGCTGCGTAGGCAATCACAAAAATGGCAATCAGTGCCGGTGCCGCGTGGGCGATGGCTTGGGGTGCAAGAGACATGGTCGAAGTTACTCCGCGTGGCGGCCCGACCAGCGCATAAACCTGTCACACCGCAAACCGCAGCGTGTACACCCAGCGCCATTCTATGGGTGCGGTGTCCCCTTCAAGTCATGATCGGGATCCGCATTGTCGAACGTGCCGACAAAGAGCTTGAGCGCGGCCTAGGACTTACCCGAAGACCCACATAATTCGGATCAAATTTCGTATGACGGCAAAAATCTAACGGGTTTACCCGTAATTGGTAAGAATGCATTCAGTTTGCAGTCAGGCGTTGGTCAGGCTCCGCCACGACATTGCAGTACCGCAAGGATTTACCTTGGAAAGATTTCGCAAAAGATGTTGCTGACTGTCGTTATTCTGAAGAGCCTGATCGAGTTGTCGCTGATGTTCATCGTGGCACGGTTTGTTTTGGGTTTGCTAGCGGGGGCCAAACGAAACACCAATGTGTTTTGGCAATTGCTCGACGTGGCTGCCAAACCGGCACTTTGGATCACGCGCTGGGTCAGCCCCAAGTTGATCCTCGACCAACATATTCCCTTGGCAGCGGCCAGTTGGCTGGTGATCGCGTGGGTGCTGGTGGTCAAGGTCAAGATCGACTTATGTATGCAACTGGGAGCCCTCGCATGCCAATGAATTCGGGTCAAACTGCCTTGTCGGCAGCACCTCCGCCGGGGCGTATTGAGCGTTTTGCACTGGCATGGAAAGCCAAGGTCTTGTTGCTGTTCGGCCTGCAGGCGCGCGCCAACGAGGTGTTCGAGGACATTCTGCGCCGCGCTCCGCACGACGTGTACGCGCTGAACAGTCTGGGCTACGCTGCCTTGCAAAGAGGAGAGCACCGAGTAGCGCATCGCTACTTTGAGCAGGGGCTCGAACTCAGTCCGCAGCTGTCCAACGCGCATTTCAATCTGGCTTTTGTGGCCGAGTTGCTGGGCATGCTGGAGGCGGCCGAGCAGGGCTTTCGGGCCGCTCTGGCGATCGAGGAAAAAATGGACCGGGCCTGGTATGGCCTGGCGGTGGTGCTGGTGCGCCAAGGCCGCCTGGAAGAAGCCCTGCTGGCGCTCAAACGCAATACCACCTTGCAACCGATGAGTCCGTTTGGCTGGTACCAGTTGGCGCGGGTCCATGTTGATTTGAAGCAGCCGGAAGAGGCCCGTGCGGTGATCCGGCATCTGAAGGGGTTCGAGCCGAAAGTGGCGGCGCAGTTGGAGCGTGAGACCGGTTTGCGCCCGGTGTAAGTTGATTGGTAAGAGGCAGTTGTGACGAGGAAGTTGGTTAGGCCCATTTCAGTTGGTGCTGGCGCGGCCAGGCAGCAGCAGTCGGAATGGATTTTCATAATAATGAGGAGCAAACAATGCAGCTAACAGCTAAGCACCAGGAATACTGGAGCAAAAATCTGCGAATGACGGGAATTTTGCTGGGTATCTGGTTTTTTCTGACATTCATTTTGGTGTATTTCGCCCGTGAACTGACGTTCAGCTTTTTTGGCTGGCCGTTCTCGTTCTGGGTGGCTGCCCAGGGGGCGCTGGTCGGCTATTGCCTGATCATCTGGTTCTACGCCCGCTACATGAACAATCTGGACAACGAATACGGCGTTGCCGAAGGAGAAGTGTGATGGGAATGTTTGGTGGTGAAAACCAGTCGCAAGGCGACTTTAAAAAGGGCCTGAACAAGGTCTATACCTTCTACACCGGCGGCTTCATCGCCTTTGTGCTGCTGGTGGCTGTGCTGGAACAGATGGGCTTGCCCCGGAACTGGATCGGCTACCTGTTCCTTGCCGCAACGGTGCTGCTGTATGCCGGCATCGGGGTCATGAGTCGCACCAGTGATGCGGCCGAATACTATGTGGCGGGTCGTCGCGTACCGGCCATGTACAACGGCATGGCAACGGGGGCAGACTGGATGTCGGCGGCCTCCTTCATCGGCATGGCCGGTACGCTGTACCTGACCGGTTACGGTGGCCTGGCCTTTATCACGGGCTGGACCGGCGGTTACTGTCTGGTGGCGCTGTTGCTGGCGCCGTATCTGCGCAAGTTTGGCCAGTTCACCATCCCCGACTTTCTGGGGGCCCGCTATGAAGGACACTTGCCTCGCATCATCGGCGTTTGCGGTGCCATTCTCTGCTCTTTCACCTATGTGGTGGCGCAGGTTTATGGCGTCGGCCTGATTACCACACGGCTGACCGGACTGGCTTTCGAGGTCGGCATTTTTGCCGGCCTGGGCGGCATTCTGGTTTGCTCTTTCCTCGGTGGCATGCGTGCCGTCACGTGGACCCAGGTGGCGCAGTACGTGATTCTGATCATTGCCTATTTGCTGCCCGTGGTCTGGTTGTCGGTCAAGCACACCGGCGTACCGGTGCCGCAGGCGGTCTATGGCTACACACTGGCAAAAGTGACTGCCAAGGAAGAGCTATTGATCAAGGACCCGAAGGAACTCGAAGTGCGCGGCATCTTCAAGGCGCGTTCCGAGGCTGCTGTGGCAAAGCTGAAGGACGTTCCGGCCGCCATGGCGGCGGACAAGGCAGCAGCGCAGAAGAAAGTGGATGATCTGAAGGCTGCTAATGGCTCGGTGGCAGACATCAAGGCGGCCGAGACCGCATTGGCGGCATTGCCCAAGGATGAGGTAGCGGCCAAGGCGGCTTACACGGCGGCGCGGGTTGGCAACGCGGCGCGGGCCAATCCACCGATTCGTCACGCCGAACCGTACCCAGGCAAGGACGAGGCGGCGCGCGACATTTCGCGCAAGAACTTCCTGGCGCTGGTGTTCTGCCTGATGATTGGTACCGCCGCATTGCCGCACATCCTGATGCGCTACTACACCACACCCTCGGTGAAGGAGGCGCGTGAGTCGGTGAGCTGGTCGCTGTTCTTCATCTTCTTGCTCTACTTCACGGCGCCTGCGCTGGCGGTCCTGGCCAAGTTCGAGGTTTACACCGTATTGGTGGGTACGCCCTTTGCCAGTCTGCCCGAGTGGATTGCTCGCTGGAGTTCAGTCGACGCCAGTCTGCTGTCGGTGGTCGACATCAACAAGGATGGAATTCTGCAACTGGCTGAACTGTCGATCGGTGGTGACATCATCGTGTTGGCGACACCTGAAATTGGTGGACTACCCTATGTTGTATCCGGCATGGTGGCAGCAGGCGGTCTGGCGGCGGCGTTGTCCACAGCGGATGGCTTGTTGCTGACGATTGCCAACGCGCTGTCGCACGACCTGTACTACAAGATACTGGACCCGAATGCATCCACGGCACGCCGTGTCATGGTGTCCAAGATGTTGTTGCTGGTCGTCGCCCTGGCTGCTGCCTACGTGGCCTCGCAGAAGCCGGCTGACATCCTGTTCCTGGTGTCGGCAGCCTTCTCGTTCGCGGCAGCCACCTTCTTTCCGGCGCTCACCCTGGGCATTTTCTGGAAGCGCGCCAACAAGTGGGGCGCCTCGCTCGGCATGCTGGCCGGCCTTAGCACCACCTTCTACTACATGGTGACGACACAACCGTGGCTGTACAAGCTGACGCACGGCGGCATGGCCATCACGCCCGAGATCATCAAGGCAAACACCTGGTGGGATATCGCGCCGATTTCGGCTGGCCTGTTTGGCGTACCGCTCGGCTTTGCCGTGATCATCATCGTGTCGCTGTTGACCAAAGCACCGGGCAAAGAAATCCAGGATCTGGTCGAGCATGTGCGTTACCCCAGTCTGGACGGAACAGTATCGGCCGGGAGTGCTGCACACTAGTGACTGACTGACTCTTTGGAAACCCCCGTTGCCTCTGGGCGCGGGGGTTTTTTCTTTGAGACGACGAATGGCGTGTGTTTTGCAAACATCAATAGAATGTCTGTCCCCTGCAGAAAGACAGCAAGACATGCCACACGGACTTATCCGCATTCGCGGTGCGCGCCAGCACAATCTCAAGAACCTTGATCTGGATATCCGCACCGGCGAATTGACGGTGGTGACCGGCCCCAGTGGTTCTGGCAAGTCCAGTCTGGTGTTTGATACCCTGTACGCCGAGGGTCAGCGGCGTTATGTCGAGACCTTTTCGGCCTACGCACGGCAGTTTCTCGATCGGATGGACAAGCCTGCCGTCGACAAGGTGGAAGGCGTGCCCCCGGCGATTGCCATTGACCAGACCAACACGGTCCGGTCCTCGCGTTCCACCGTCGGCACCATGACGGAGCTCAATGATCACCTGAAGCTGTTATTTTCCAGAGCCGGCCAGTTGTTTGACCGTGACACCGCGCAGGCAGTTCAGCACGACTCGGCTGAAACCATTTATGCGCAGGTGCTGGAGCGCGCCGGAGCAGAAGATCCGCGTCTTGCGGTTACGTTTCCGGTTGAGTTGCCGGCCAGCGCGACGCCCGAAGAAATCGAGCAGTGGCTGTCCGTCAGCGGCTTTACCAAGGTGCAGGCGCAACGCGAATTGGGGTCAGACCCCAATTCAAAACGTCTCGTCCTCGACGTGGTGGCCGACCGTTTTCGAATCCACAGCATTGAGCGTTCCCGAGCGCTGGAGGCGATCGAGGTTGCCATCAAGCACGGCAGCGGTCGCTTGGCGGTCTATGCCGGAGACACTGAGGTCTGGAAGTTCTCCACGGGGCTGCATTGCCCGGAGAGCGACCGGCGCTACACGGATCCGATCGCCTCGATGTTCTCGTTCAACTCGGCAGTGGGTGCCTGCGAAGCGTGTCGAGGCTTTGGTCGGGTCATTGGCGTCGATTACGGCCTGGTGATTCCCAACGACAAGCTGACCCTGCGCGCCGGCGCGGTGAAGCCGATGCAGACCCCGGCCTGGCAGGAATGTCAGGACGATCTGATGCGCCATGCCGAAGCCGAAGGCATTCCGCGTGACACCGCCTGGAACAAGCTGACACCAGAGCAGCAGCACTGGGTGATCAACGGCTCCCCGCACTGGAAGGGCAAATGGAAGCAGCACTGGTTTGGCATCAAGCGCTTCTTTGAGTACCTGGAGACCAAGGCCTACAAGATGCACATCCGTGTCCTGTTGTCCAAGTACCGCAGTTACACGACCTGTCCGACTTGCGCGGGGGCACGGCTCAAGACCGAGAGCCTGCTTTGGCGCATCGGCAGCAAGGCCGATGCCGATGCTGTGATGGAGCCGGCCCGACGCTTCATGCCATCCGGTGTCAAGTGGACGCGCGAGCAACTGGAAGCTCTGCCAGGCCTGTGTCTGCACGACCTGATGATGTTGCCGATGGACCGGCTG
>QYPX01000031.1 GCA_007280205.1 Comamonadaceae bacterium | reverse complement strand
TCAGGGCCATCGGGCGAGTCTGGGCAACCAGACAGACCACGAAATCAAGGCCGGATATAAGTAAGCAGCCGATTTTTTTACAACACAACACAAATTCTTCTTGCTATCCGGGAGGCATCCATATAAGTCCGGGATGACAGCACTTTGGTCCGGGATGACAGCACTTTGGCCCGGGATGACAGCACTGTGGTCCGGGATGGCGTACCCGATGCCGGGATGACATGCCCGTTGAGTAGCTCAGGTCATGACCTACATGGTCAGCAGCGCCGCCTCCATGGCGGCGGCCGTGGCCAGCGGTTTTTCCATCGGAAAAAGATGGCTGCCTTCGAGCAACATGAGGCGGCCCTTGGTAATGCGCTCGGTCATGGCCATGCCGACCTGCTTCATTTCGGCTGAATGGGTGCCACCAATGAAGGCAACAGGGCACTTGAGCGGATGGCGCTTGAGAAGCGGGTCCAAATTGTCCGGCAGCGTGTTGTAGATCGCCGTCTCGACCGCACGGTCAAAGCTCAGTACGCGCTTCTTCTCCGCTCCACGACCCTCGTCGTGGGTGCCGTGCGCGATGTAGTCCTGCAGCACCTGCGGCTCCCAGCGCGCAAAGACTTTCTTGTGTCGAAAGTGCTCTAAAGCCGCCGCCTGGCTGGGCCAGTGGTTGCGGCGCCGGCTGCTGGTGGCGCCGGGCGAGAGTGAACCCACCATCTGTGCGCTTTTGATGACGCCCAGCGTGGTGGCACGCCAGCCGCCCAGAATGGGAGAGTCGATCAGCAGCACACCACGCGCCAGTTCTGGCGCCAGCGCCGCCACCATCAGGCTGACGAAACCACCAAACGAATGACCCGCCAGAAAAACCGGCTGGCCAACCCGGGCCACTTCGGCTTGCACAAAGTCACGCAGCTGCTGCACCAGATGCGGCCAGTTGTTGGTGACGGGGTACTGCGGGTCGTGGCCGAACTTTTCGATGGCGCGCACTGCGAAGCCGCGCGCCTTCAGGCTCTTGAACAGGACGCCGTAGGTGCTTGCGGGGAAGCTGTTGGCGTGGGAGAAGATTATCATCTGCGTGCGTCACCGTCATTGCGAGGAGCGCAGCGACGCGGCAATCCATGGATCGCCATGTCGCTGTCAGCCGAGTGGCTGACAGCGAGGGCCTTCGGCCTCGCGATGACGCAACGAAAAGGCGGCATCAGGCAGGGTCTCATATCAACCTCTCCTGCGGCGTGCTGATCTTCTTCAGCGGCTGGCTGCGACCGGCTTGCGTCATCAGCGGCACCGCCGTCTGCTCGCCGTTCCACATCGGGTCTTCGATGCTGTCAAACACTTCACGCAACTTCTGTCCCCAACTACCGTGCAGCATGCGGAAGTAGGGGTTGTTCTCGTCGATGCAGACCACCTTGTCGGTCTGGAACTCGTTGGCCTGGTAGATCACCATGTCCAGCGGCAGGCCGACCGACAGATTCGATTTGAGCGTCGAGTCCATCGACACGAGGGCGCACTTGGCGGCTTCGTCCAGCGGCGTGGTGGGTGTGATGACGCGGTCCAGCACGGGCTTGCCGTACTTTGATTCGCCGACCTGGAAGTAGGGCGTCTCGGGCGTGGCTTCAATGAAGTTGCCGGCCGAATAGACCTGGAACAAGCGCATGCCCTCGCCATGGATCTGGCCACCAAAGATGAGCGACACATTGAACTCGACACCCGCCTGTTTGAGCGATGCGGCGTCACGCTCGTAAACATGGCGAATGGCCGAACCCAGCACGCGCGCCGCATCGAACATGCTTTTTGCGTTCCAGATCGTGATCGGGTCGCTGTCCTCGTGCTCCTTGAGTTGCTCGACCTGCAGGATCTCGCGCACTGACTGCGAAATGCTCAGGTTGCCGGCCGACAGCAGCACCATGAAGCGGTCGCCCGGCTTCTCGTAAACAATCATCTTGCGGAAAGTGCTGATCTGGTCCAGCCCGGCATTGGTACGCGAGTCGGACAGAAAAACCAGCCCGGCATTGAGTTTGATGGCGACGCAGTAGGTCATGGGAAGCGCTGAAGTAAAAGCGACAGTGTAGAACGGTCGGGCTGCGCCTGATCGTCATAATGGGCGACCATGCATGAAATCCGCCGCCCCAGCCGGTTCGACCGCTCCAAGCCGGTCGGGCGGTTCTTGCATTGGTTCACAGGTCTATTTTTTGATGACGGCGCGGCAACCTTGCCCTGGCGAATCTTCCGATCGAGCGCCTTATGCGTCGTCTATTACTGGCTGTTCAAAGATCTGTTTGGACCCGCAGTCTGGCTTTTTCTGGCGTTCTTGGCTGCTCCATTGTTCAAGCGCATCGTCGTCGATCTGCTGGCTGAATTGGGTTGGCAAATTCGCCGCGCCACGCTGGAGCCTTTGCATGGGAGTTTCTATCAATTTCAAAACTTCCAGCTGCAGGTGGTCGAGGACGACGATCACTGCCGCTGGATCCCGACCGAGAAGGTGCGCCAGATCGTCGGGCAGTTGGCCAGCGATGAGGCCTTGGCCAAACTGTTTCCTTCAGGCCTCCAGCGCTTGGGCGACGAGCAAAAAGGCTATCTGCGCGACGATGCGCTGATGGCGCATCTGGCCGGCGCGCACAGTTCACAGGGCATCAAGTTCAAGAACTGGATCGAGCGCAACGTCGCTTTTCCGGCGCGCAAAATCCGCGAGCGCAAGCGCGTCGTGATCCGGGCCGCGACAGCCGCGCGCGACGACTGAGCGCGCTGGCGCTTAGTATTTCAAGACCAGCTTGTCAATCTGTTCCTTGGTGACTGCCGGCACCTCACCACGCGCCTTCCAGCGGTTCAGGTTCCAGCCGCCCTGACCAAGCCAGGCCTTCAGCGTGACCAGGTTCTTGGCGCGCTCGGCATCGGTCTCACCCAGGTATTTGTACATATTGCCGGGCTTGCCGCCAGCATACTGGCTGGTGCCATCGTCCAGACGGCGCATGAAAGCACCGGAGTCCGGGTAGGCGATCAGGGACACCAGGGTCTCATAGGTGTCCAGGCGCGGACCGGTCTTGTCCTTGGTGAATTTTTCCTTCGCCAGGTCAAATTCCTGCAGGGTGGGTGCCCCGGCCGCTGCGAAATGGCACTCGGCGCACTGGGCTTTGAGCAGGGGGGCGACATCGGCACGGTAAGTAACATCGGCCGCCATGGCGGGCAGGGCGATGGCGGCGCAAGCGGCGGCGGTCCAGAAATTCGGTTTCATTGCTCACTCCTCGGGGCTAATGCTTTTACGAAAGGCCCAATTCTACTGAGAGGTGTTTGATCGCTGATCAAACGCCCGGCCAACTGAACCCCATTTGGCGATGAATTTCTGCGCAGTCATGGCGTGGGCCAGTCGCCGGGAAGTTGCTTGAACGGATCGGCACAAGCGATGCCCAAGGGTTCAAAGTGCTTGAGGTTGCGCGTGAGTAGCAAGTGATTGGCTTGCATGGCAATGGCTGCAATCGCGACGTCAGCAAAGCCAGGGTGGCGTCCCTTGGCGGTTGCCTCGTCGACAAGTTGACCGGACAGGCGTGCTGCCAAAGTGTCCAATGGGAGGATGCGCTCACCGAATCCGGCGATCAGTTGGTCCAGCCAATCGTCCAGCCTATCAGCGCGCTGAGCCGCGCCGGCGCGGCGCAATTTTCCGATACCCTGGGCCAGTTCGGCAACTGCCACACAGGGCAGGAACAGTTGCGCATCATGCGCTTGCAGCCACGGCGCCAAGCCCGCGCTCAAGTGCGCTTCGCGGCCCGGCGCCAGCGCAGAAATGACGCTGGTGTCGAGCAAGAAGCCGGCGCTCACAGGGCCACGCTGCGCAGAGGTGTCTTGCGGCGCGTAGTCACGACGGGCTCAGGAATGGACAGCAGGTGCGCTGCCAGACTGGGTGTGTCCAAGGGAAAAAGGCGCTTGCCTTGCTCTATTGGCACCACCATGGCAGATGGGTGGCCATGTCGCGTAATGATGGTGGGTTGGCCACGCTCGGCAGAAGCTACCACGGCCGACAAACTGGCCTTGGCGTCGCGAAGTTGAAGCGTTTGCATGTGATGCTCCCATGGTGTGACTACAGGTGGTCATTTTAACCGGAGCACTGCGCAGTGCTAAGTTTTTTGTGCCAGTGCTTTTAGCTGGTACAGGGCATCAAGCGCCTCGCGCGGGCTTAAGGCATCGGGGTTGATGGCTTCGAGTGCCTGCTCCACGCTACTCAGTGGCACGTTTTGGGATGCCGGTGGCGCTGCAAACAAGTCAACCTGGGTATCGCTTTGCGTGGCCTGGTTCTCCAGGGATTCCAGCGTGTGGCGGGCCTGATTCACAACCGCGGCGGGCATGCCGGCCAGGCGCGCCACCTGGATGCCGTAGCTGCGGCTGGCCGGGCCGCTCTGGATTTCATGCAGGAAGACGATGTCGCGGCCGGATTCGGCAGCGCTGACATGCACATTGATCGCTGCGTGGTGCATGGCCGGAAACTCGGTCAACTCGAAGTAATGCGTGGCAAACAGGGTGTAGGCCTGGGTTCTGTCGTGCAACTGGCTGGCGATGGCTGAGGCCAGTGCCAGACCGTCAAAGGTGCTGGTGCCGCGGCCGATTTCATCCATCAGCACCAGAGAGTTGGGCGTGGCGCTGTGCAGGATCTGCGCCGCTTCCAGCATCTCCAGCATAAAGGTGGACTGTGCGTTGGCCAGATCGTCGGCGGCGCCGATGCGGGTGTGGATGGCGTCAATCGGTCCGAGCCTGCAAGTCACTGCTGGCACGTAGCTGCCTAAGCTGGCCAGCAGCACGATGACTGCGACCTGGCGCATATAGGTCGACTTGCCGCCCATGTTGGGGCCGGTAATGATCTGCATGCGTTGCCTGGGACCGAGCCGTGTGTCGTTGGCAATGAAAGTACCGGCGCTGGTTTCATTCAAGCGCATCTCCACCACCGGATGCCGGCCCGCTTCGATTTCCAGGCAGGGCTCACGGGAGAACTGCGGCGCACACCAGTTCAGTGTCAGGGCGCGCTCGCTCAGGGCGCACAGCGAGTCCAGCGTGGCCAGGGCACGCGCCAGTTGCGTCAAGCGTGGTACGAAGACCTGCAACTGATCGAGCAGTTCCTCAAACAGGAATTTCTCACGCGCCAGGGCGCGCCCCTGGGCGCTCAGTGCCTTGTCTTCAAAGGCCTTGAGCTCGGGGGTAATGAAGCGTTCTGCGTTCTTCAGCGTCTGGCGGCGCCGGTAGTCGGCGGGCACCTTGTCAAGCTGACCCTGCGTGACTTCGATGAAAAAGCCGTGCACCTTGTTGTACTGCACGCGCAGATTGGCGATACCGGTGCGCGCCTTTTCACGCGACTCGATGTCCAGCAAAAAGGCGTCGGCGTTGCATTGAATCGCGCGCAGTTCGTCGAGTTCAGCGTCAAAGCCGCTGGCGATCACGCCGCCGTCGCGCAGCAGCGCGGCCGGTTCGGGGTCCAGCGCGCGGTAGAGCAGTCCCAGGCAATCCTCGGGGCGCAGCAGATGCGCCGCAAGCTGCTGCAGGTAGGGCTCTGTTGCGGGAATGCCGGGCAGCAGAAGTTCGGTCTTGCGCAGGGTCTGTTGCAGTGCTGTGAGCTCACGCGGGCGCACCTGACGCAGCGCCAGACGCGCCGTGATGCGTTCCACGTCGCTGCTGCCCTTGAGCTGCTCACGCAGTGGGAGCGCTGCGCCCTGATTGAGCGCTCCGATGGCGCCCAGGCGTTGCTGCGCCTGCGTGCGCTCGCGCCGGGGTGAGAGCAGCCAGTTCTTCAGCAAACGGCTGCCCATGCCGGTCATGCAGGTATCGAGCAGGGAGAACAGGGTGGGCTGGTCTTCACCGCGCAAGGTCTGCAATAGTTCCAGATTGCGCCTTGTGTTTTGCGGCAACTCGATCAACTCGTCGTCGCGCTGCACGCGCAGGCTGTGCAGATGGGTCAGCGCGCGCCCCTGCGTGTGTTCGGCGTAGGCCAGCAGCGCCGCTGCCGCTGCATGCGCCAGCGTCAGCTCCTGTGCCTGCCAGGCTGCCAGACTGGCGGCCTTGAGTTGCTCCAGCAGTTTGCGCTGACCCAGACCAGCATCGAACTGCCAGTCCGGTCGCAAGGTGACCGTCAGGCGCCCTGGTGCTTGCAGATTGCGCAGCCGCGACTCAAGAGCCGCGGTGGCACCGGCACCGAACAGCAGTTCACCGGGGTTGACGCGCGCCACCCAGTCGGTCAGTTCTTCGCTGGAGCATTCGGCCAGGCACATCTCGCCCTGCGTGATGCTGAGCCAGGCCAGTCCGCACTGGTTGCGTGCGCCCTGGTGCACAGCCATCAAGAGCGATTCCGTCTTGTCGCCCAGCAGTTCCAGATCGGTCAGGGTGCCCGGCGTCACCACGCGCATCACCTTGCGCTCGACTGGCCCCTTGCCCGTGACCTCACCGACCTGCTCGCAGATGGCGACGGATTCACCGAGCTTGATCAGGCGTGCCAGATAGGTGTCCAGGGCGTGAAAGGGCACGCCAGCCATGACCACCGGCGCGCCGGCCGACTGGCCGCGCTGCGTCAGCGTGATGTTGAGCAGCCGTGACGCCTTTTCTGCATCGGCAAAGAACAGTTCATAGAAATCCCCCATGCGGTACAGCAGCAGCGTATCGGGGTACCCGGCCTTGATCGCAAGATACTGGCTGATACCGGGGGAGTGCTGGTTGGCTGTTTCGCTCATCGGTCGAAGTCTAGCAAGGTCGTCGTGTGCCTGGGTCTTGGCTATCGTGTTAAGGTGCCGCAACCCAATTTTTTGTGAGAGGAATACTTATGACCGCGTTCATGGTGGTTGATACGCTCTTGAAAGACCCTGAACTCTACGAGCAGTACAAATTGCTGGCCAAGCCGCTGGTCGAGAAATTCGGTGGCCAGTACCTGGCACGGGGTGGCAAGATGAGCGTGAAAGAAAACAGCTTGTGGACGCCAACCCGAATGGTGCTGGTGATGTTTCCATCCAGTGATCACATCGAGGCTTTTTACCATTCCGAGGAATACCAGAAAGTCCTTGCCATCAGCAAGCAGTCCGCCGACCGGACGGTTTTCAGCCTGGAAGGTGTGTGAGCCGGTCCTGCGGGATGCAGTTTTGACAGCTATGAATCAAAAATATCGATATGGTCGCTGGCTTGGCCTGTGGCTCTGCAGTTGCTTCTTTCTCGCAGGCCAGGCTTTTGCTGGGGACAAGGTGCTCGACGTCACGCAGGTGCAGAGCAGCGCAGTCTCGCTGACAGAGTATTTCTCCGTTCTGGAAGACAGCGGTGGCACCTTGACGCTGTCGGATGTTGCGAAGCCAGAGTTCCCTACGCACTACTGGCGACGGTTGACTTCTACCAGCCCGGCGCGACGGGTTTCGACCTGATTGAAGCCGGCTACTTGCGACCCGTTTCGGCGCAGGCACACACCAGTCGCTTTATAGCGCTGCCCTTGCTTGTGCCGGCCGGTGCCGATCAGCTGCTGTATCTGCGTGTCCAGACGCCGAACTCGATGAATATCCCGGCAAGGTTGTGGTCCGCCGAGGCATTTCATGACCATCAGCCACGAGACTATGCGCTGGAGGCGCTGTACTTTGGCATTGTGCTGGCGATTGCTTTTTACAACCTGATGCTGTTCTTCGCCCTGCGTGATCTCAACTACCTCATTTATGTGGCCTTTGCCACGTGCGTCTCCCTGGCATTGGCGACCTTTACTGGCATGGGCGGTGAGTTCATCTGGGGCTTTGCACCGACCTGGACCAAGATCGGTGTCAACGTGCCGGGGGCGCTGGCGTCGGTCGCCATGCTGTACTTCACGCGTCGCCTTCTCAACACGGCGCAAGTGGTGCCGCGCATCGACCCGTGGCTCAAGCTGCTCATGGCGGCCAGCGCGGTGTTTTTCTTCCTGCTGATCCTGTGGTTCTGGGAAGTCAACCGTTTCTTTGTTGTCACGAATTTGGTCACCTCCTTGCTGATTCTGGGGACGGGCATGGTATGCGCGATCAAACGTCAGCGCAGCGCCTATTATTTTGTTGCTGCCTTTTCGGTGCTGTTCCTGGCCAACGTCCTGTCGCATATGCGCAATCTGGGCGTGGTGCCGACCAATGTTTTCACCAGCGATGGACTGCAGATTGGTTCGGTCATTGAAATGATGCTCCTGTCGCTGGCTCTGGCAGACCGCTTCAACGTCATGCGGCGCCAGAAGATTGCAGCACAGGCGCAGGCGCTGCAGGTACAGGGTGAACTGGTCGAAACACTCAAGGCTTCCGAACATCTTCTTGAAGGCCGTGTGGCAGAGCGCACTGCGGAATTGCAGGCTGCCAATAAACAGCTCGAAGCCATCAGCACGACCGATGCCCTGACTGGCATTGCGAACCGCCGTCACTTTGACACCGTGCTGGCCGACGAATGGACGCGGGCTGCGCGCGCCGGCCATACGCTGGCGCTGGGTTTTATGGATGTTGACTGGTTCAAGAAGTACAACGACCACTATGGGCATCCGGCCGGTGATGAGTGTCTGCGCCAGGTTGCCAGGGTTCTCTCAGAGGCCATAGGCCGCACCGGTGACCTGGTAGCGCGCTACGGCGGGGAGGAATTTGTCTTCATCACCCCAGCGACCACGATTGAAAATGCAGTGTTGATGGCGCAGCGTGTCTGCGCGGCAATGCAGGCACTGTCTCTGGTGCACGAGTTGTCTGAGTTTGCTTGTGTGACGGTCAGCATCGGCGTTGCCAGTATGCTGCCCGAGCAAGGCCGAAGTTCCTACGATCTGGTCACGGCGGCAGACAAGGCACTGTACGCCGCCAAGCAGCAGGGACGCAATCGCGTGGTCGCAGCCGCTTAGTTAGTGCGCCTTGGTCTCCATCAGGCGATTGGTAAAAGCCATCGCCAACGCGGAGATAACGAAGGTCAGGTGAATGATGACCTGCCACATCATGGTCTGCTGGGTCAGGGTAGGGGCCTCGATGAAGGTCTTGAGCAGGTGAATCGAGGAAATCCCGATCAGTGACATCGACAGCTTGACCTTCATGGTGCCGGCATTGACGTGCTCCAGCCACTCGGGCTGATCCGGGTTGCCCTCCAGATACAGGCGCGAGACAAAGGTCTCGTAGCCGCCAACGATCACCATGAGTAGCAGATTGGCGATCATGACGACGTCAATCAGGCCCAGTACCACCAGCATGATCTGGGTCTCGGTCACGGTCTGGGTGTTCTGCACCAGATGCATCAGTTCGACGCTGAAATGGTAAACATACACCGCCTGCGCGACGATGAGTCCGAAATACAGCGGCGCCTGCAGCCAGCGGCTGGCAAACACGGTTCGTGCCATCAATCGGAGAATACTGCTTTGATACTTTGTGTCCATCCCCTTAATCTATCAGGTCTCCGAGTCAGTGTGGTGACGCGTCAAGAATGGCCCTCAGCTAATTCGCTGCCCGGTGACATAAATCAGAAGCACAGGCCCTGTTAAGAATCCGATAAGAAATCTCGCCCGATACTGGCTCGTTATGGATACAGTCAGCTCATGAGCTCCCTCTCTCTCCTGTTGTGGATCGTCGGCGCCGTCCTGCTGCAACTGGCAAGCTACCTCGGCTATCGCTTCTGGCGGCACTGGCTGGATTACCTGGCGCTGCGCCGCAGTGCGATACCGGCCAGCGACGAAGCGGAAGTAAGGGCGCCCGCCTGGCAAGGGCTGCGTAGCTTTCGGGTGGTGCAAAAGCAGCTGGAAGATGCCAGCAAGTCAATCTGCTCGTTCTACCTGGCGCCGCAGGATGGCCTGCCACTGGCGCCTTTTCGGAGCGGGCAGTTCCTGACTTTTCAACTTGAATTGCCAGCGCCGGGCGGTGGCACGGCAACGACAGTTCGCTGCTACTCCCTTTCGGACGCACCCGACCCGGGTCATTACCGGATCTCGGTCAAGCGCGCTTTGGCGCCAATGGGCAGCCAGCTTGCACCGGGCAGATCTTCCAGTTTCTTCCACGATCACGTGGAAGTCGGCTCGGTATTGAAGCTGCGCGCGCCGTCCGGTCATTTTTATGCGGATCGCAGCGACGCGCCAGTGGTGCTGATAGGTGGCGGGGTCGGCATCACCCCCATGATGAGCATGCTCACGGCCTGCCTGCGCGAACGCCCGGGACGCGAGGTCTGGCTGTTCTATGGCGTGCGCAACAGCTCTGAGGTTGCGTGGAAAGCTCATCTTGAGAGCATGGCGGCAAGCCACGCCAACTTTCACCTGCAGCTGTGCTGGAGTGATCCCTTGCCAGAGGACCTGCTCGGACGTGATTTTCAGCAGCGCGGCCATGTTGACCTGGAACTGCTGCGTCGCCAGTTGCCGCTCAAGCCCTATCACTTCTACCTTTGCGGTCCGACCCCGATGCTGCAAAGTCTGGTACCGGCTCTGGAAGACTGGGGCGTGCCGGATCAGCGAATTCACTTCGAGGCCTTTGGCCCGGCGTCGGTCCAGCGCAAATCGGCAGTGCCGGGGCCGGCTGCTGCGCCAGACGATGCGGCTGGGCTGGTGGTCACCTTTTCCAGATCCGGCAAGCAGTTACCCTGGCAGAACAGCGCCGGCACGCTGCTGGAGTTTGCCGAGGCGCAGGGCATCAGCGTCGATTCCGGTTGCCGCGCCGGTGGCTGTGGTACCTGCCAGACGACGATCCTGGCGGGCGAGGTGGCGTACCGCCAGACGCCCGATTTCGATCCCGAACCAGGCACTTGCCTGCTTTGTGTTTGCACGCCAAAAAACAGCGTGACTCTGGACTTGTAAATGAAAACATCACTCTGGCGCCGGCATGTGCTGCCTTTCATCCTGCTGCTGGGCTTGCTGGCCGCGGCCACGCTGGCCGGCGACTATGCGTTGCATCGGCTGAATCTGGTCTGGGTCGGGCGCTACCTGGGCATTCCGGGAACCTTGCTGATCATCGCTTCGCTGGTCTATTCGATTCGCAAGCGCAAATACATCAGCAGCGGCAATCCCAAAACCCTGCTCAAGCTCCATGAGTTCGGCGCCTGGCTCGGCTCCCTGATGGT
>QYPX01000007.1 GCA_007280205.1 Comamonadaceae bacterium | reverse complement strand
GTCGACTTCCATGTACAGGTACTGGCCGCTGCCATCCTTGGTGGCGCGCATCTCGCTGGCGACGATTTGCGATAGGTACTTGCCTGGGGGCAGAACGTCGTACGTACTGCTGGGCTCAACGGCGGATGCATCAAAGGTGTGTCCAAATGAAGCCATGGTGATTTACTCCTTGTTCAGTTTCAGGTTGGGTTTTGGGTAGTGGTGGCGGTAACGGATGGGGATTGCGACGCGGCGAGCATGGACTGGATCGCCTGCGGCATGGCATGGGCGAAGGTCTGCCAGTCCAGTGACAATGTCTCCGGCAGGCCATAGCGGTTTTTGGCGAGAAACGCGGGGCGCTCTGCCGTGTGGATGACGCGCTCGCCGGAGCCCATGGCGCGGTTGACCTTCTTGTTGAAGCCGACATCGGCCTTGACGGTGCTGATGCGGTAGTTGGCAAACAGCACGACATCAGAGTGCTCTTGCAGCAGCGCAGCAGCGCGCGTGTGCAGCTTGATCACATAGCGGTCGTAGGGGTCGTGCTCTGGGCTATCGAAGCGTTTGATGTCGGTGTGGGCGATCTGCACCACCGTCATGCCGCGGTCATCGCGCAAGGCGTTCAGGCCATCGATGTACTGGCGCCAAAGGTTCAGGGCAGCCACATACCCTTTTCCATAACCCGCATCTTCGATTGATGCCCAGCCGTTGTCGCGACAGGCCTTGCCCCAGACCAGGGGCTCGAGCCAATCAACGCTGTCGATGACCACGGTCTTGAAATCGTGCGGCTCGGTATACAGCGCTGCCAATGCATCAATCACGTCCTCATAGGCACGCGCCAGCGGAAAATGCGAGGACGAGAGTGTTCCCAAGCCATCTTCCGTTTGCACGAACACCGGCTGGTTGGCCTCAGAAGCAAAGGTGGTCTTGCCGACACCGGCGACACCATGGATCAGGATGCGCGGCGGTTTGGGCTGATTGGCACGGGTGAGTTGGTTCAGCGACATTGCCATTACGCCACCTCTTCTTCAGAACGCTGAGTTGCGCCAAGCACGTCAAATACGCGGGCATCGGGCGTGGCACCCATGGCCAGCGCCATATCAAACAGCTCAGTGAGTGCGCGGTGACGGCGGATGTCAGCGGTGATTTGGCTGCTGAGCAAGTCCAGGTGCGCTTTGAGTTCGTCAAAGGTGACTTGCGCAAGCGGCTTATAGATGACGGCGTCAACATCGCCTTCGCCGCCGTCATTGCAAGGAATGCTGATGGCAGGCGGCAACAAATGCGTCACCGCATCAGGTACGCCTGGCAGCAGCATCTGCAGATGACACTCGCGCTGCTCGGTGTTGTTCTTGAGTTCGCGCCGAGCCATATCGGTGAGCGCATCCTCGGCCAGACGACTGCCGATGTCGGCGATGGCGCCAGGGTTGGCGGCGCAGACCAGTCGTGCGACATGGCGAGGTTTGGCAAAGCCCACAGATTCGAAAGCGTTGGTGATCTCTTCGCGAACAGCGTCGCGCAGATGTGTCAGGGCTGGATTACGCATGGTGTTGACTCCACAATGAATTGAGTTGATTGAGAAATGGCACAGCACTGGCCAACCAAGTGCTGACGTGTTGCTGCTGATAAGCCGGGATTGAATAAAGAGCTACCTCGGGCGAGAAAGTCACTCTGGCTAGAGGCTCGAGGCCTTCGCGCAAGTCCAGCCAACGTTGCATGCGAGCACTGTCTTCTGGATCACTGGGCGCGCTGTGATAGCGACCATCGGTGGCTAGCACCAGAAGGCCTGGGGCACCTTGGGTGGCGATGCGTTTGGCCTGTAAAGGCGTCGGCAATACAGGCGCCTCAGCCTTAATCACCTCAACCACCGCGATCTGATCCATGCCACTGAGGCCCCGTTCTTGTGCAACCCGATCGAAGATGCGCACGGCTGAGGCTCCGCAGACGCCGGCGACTTGGATGCGATCTTTCACATCACGCGCAATAGCTCGAATTTCCTGGGGCGTGCGACCGAGCACTTCCTGCTGGGTGTCTAACGGCAGACGCGTTAAATCGGCCGCGCTGGAGACTGCGATCACGCCGCAGTCAACGGCAGATGCCAACTCAGGCGTGCCTTGGTCGATGACGGTGCGGGCATGCTGCACCGTTCGTCGACTTACGTTGAGCAATTCTGCAGCCCTATCCTGGGAGGGTGCGCAAATTTGCGCATGCTGATTCGAGCCGATTGGTAGAGCCGCAAGCCTTGCTGCCACCATCGCACGCTGACTCTCGGAGAGATGGCGGCGGCGCAGATTCAGACTGATGACCAAAGCGTTGACATCTGTTCCTTCTGGTACCCAGACGAATTGAGGCTCGACTTGCGCTTGCAGGCACGCACGATAGCGGTGCCGACCATCGACGATGGAGTTGCCCATGACATGGATCGGCTCGCGCAGGCCGTTCTCGGTGATGTCAGACACCAGCGCGTCAAACTCCGCCTGTGCCATTGCAGGAAAGAGTTCGCTCACCGGGTGAAATTGCATCTCGGCCATCACACCACCTCACCGAAGTTGCTGTCGTTGGCGGCGACCAGGCTGGCCCCAGCCTTGATCGGCTCGAGCTTGTAGCTGGGCTTGCCGGTCTTGAGCGTGCGCGCCGGCTCGAACAGATGTCGCACGGCGGGCGGCCAGGCGTTGTACTTGGATTCCGACACCTTGATTTCGATGCCGATGTAATCCTCCGGGTTCTCTCCCCACTTGCGAAGGGCGTCGACCGCGTCCTTCAACTTCATCTGGTCGTACTCCGGGCGCTTGGGCAAATCGGCGATGACGACAAAACCATCGACCTCGAAGCGGACGGTGCCGGTGCTCTTGCCCGCCTCCTGGCGAAGCTGCTGCGCGCGCTCGGCAAAGCGCCTGTTCAGGGTCGAGTGCAGCGCCGCCTCATAGTGGCGAGCGGTGTCCCTGACTTCACCGATCTGTTTGATGCGGCTATCGAGTTCTGCGATCGGCAGTGCATCGAGCTCTGCCATGGAAATCTGGCCTATTTCATCCAGCACATTGGCTTGGGGGATCATGATTACTCTCTCTTTCAGGTGGGATGGCGATGGGTGGGGGCGGGTGGAGCAGTACGCAGCCGAGCCCCGATCTCCGGGGGTTTCAGGACGTTGCTGGTGCGGATGGCCAGATAGCGATAGTGGTTCTCTTCAACCTTCTGGCTGAAGAGGTGCACCAGACCGAGTTCACAGGCGATCCACGCACGTCGCGCCACCGCGTGAATGCGGGCACGCTCTTTCGTCGGGAATTCGCTCGCCAGTTCGGAGCGGTCGCGCAGCAGGAGTCCCTCGTGGTACTGAATGGCGTGCCCTGCCGATGCACTGGCGATCCAATCACACAGATTGGCTTCGGTGGGTCCCTTGCGTGGGACATAGATTGCAGGCAACGGGAGGGGCTCGGGATCGGGCGGCAAACCCAAGTGGGCCTGGGTGATTTCAAAAAGTCTGTTGGGGGCTAACAATTCACACTCCTTGGGTCGTATGTAGGTTCTTACCGGGCGGGGTCTGGTTTTTCTCAGGGCACTCAATGCGGCTCAGGCAGCAGAGCGAAATCCGAACATGCGCAAGTGCATTTGCAGGTCATGGACGCGGCGGTAAAAGGTCGCGCTTGATACTCCGGCAGCCTTGCACGCAGTGGCCAAGTTTTGATGGTCTTCAAGCAAACTGAACAGAGCGAGCTGGTCGTCATTCATGCATGCCAGCGCCGTTTGCAGATCACGCAATGCCATGCTGTCGGCGAACAGGTCGCGATCGTCGGCCCACATGGGCGCAATGCTGTCGCCATCCTCATCGGAACGGTCCTGATACTCAGGGTCGTTGGCAGCTTGGACTCCCTGCCCAAAGCTCAGACGTTTGCGGTCCTTTATCAAACGGTCGAGGAGTTCGGTGGCGCGATGCTCGGAGACCACACCGGTGAACGTTCCGGCGCTGCCCTTGGCGGGATCAAACTGGTCGGCACGCTCCAGCATGTCCAGCATCAGTTCCTGCTGAATATCCTCGCGATCGGCAATCGGCAGGCCAAAGCGGGCCGCCATGCGGTATGTTCTGGTGGCTGCCGCGTTTTTGACGGCATCGAAATACTCTTCGTTTATTGGCTTCATGTGCAGTCCCCTGCACGCTGTGCCGCCGGGGAACACAACGAGCGCGCATGTGGGCCTGCAGCCGTACACGTGATGAAATGGTCGATTGCAGAACTGACCATGTCTGCAAGATGGCTGCGATCGCGGTTTGACTGTGCGACTGCGCAGTGGCAGTTGGCACGGCCCGCCAGATCAGCTGACCGCTGAATATTTTGCTGAAAATCCATGACGAAAACTCCTGTTTAGCTCGAACAGGGTGATCATGGAGACGGTGGTGAACGATTGCTAGAAGTGAGCGGCGCACGCCGCTCGCCGGCCATTGCAGCCCGCACGGCCTGCGATGCGAACCGTACATTTGTCGTTGCAGGACGTACAGTCTGCGGCGCAGACTGTAAACTTCTTATCGGAAACGGATGCCCTTTTCTTTAGCGTACGCACGAATCCATCCGATTACAGTTCTTGGTTCGAACTTATGGTCGTGCTGCGTCAGCCAGTCGGCAAAATGGTTACCCGCCTTTTCTGCGCTGGAGAAACCATTTGGATCTTTCGCCCATTCATTGAGCACCAAGGTTCTCGCCTCGTAGGTATCTCGGTGCCTGAGCCGACTTAACTCCTTCCCATGCTCTGACCGGAGGCGGGCCTCCTCTTCCTTAATCTGCTTGACAGTTTCAGAGCGAATTACTTTCGCTGCTTGGTCATAAGCGCTCTGCTTGGCCGATTGAAGACGGGCGTCAATGCGTTGCTGAAACACTCGCTCTAATCGTTCTTCATTTCTCAACTGTTCTGCGTAGCAAACAGCTTCCAGTGCCTTAAATAGATAGTCAGCGATTCTCTGGTAATCGGTCGTATCTAAGGTTTCAATCTTTGTTTTAAGAAATCTTCCATTTCGGAACTCATGGCGGATGGAACGTCGTTGAAGGTAATCGGCAATATGGCAAAGTGTCATCGTCGCAAAGTACTCGTAGGGCTTCGCGTCTGTAACCTCGGCACTTTCAAGCTCACCCCATGAATCAATGCATAACCTCAAGGCTTCAATTTCAGTAGTATTTTCTGCCGTAGCTATCTCCAGTTCATCTTCCTTTTCAGGCCTCAGATGCCAGCTAGTCCCTCCGTCCTTGTCGTACTCGAATTCAATGAATTCTTCATTGCGATCACGCGCCAACCTGTCAACTTCTTCATCTTTCTCATTTTGAAAGTACGAGTCGATTGATTCACTCGCAGTAGTGGCCAAGCTACGCACATCATCGCTCGTGCGACCCCGCAGCAGTGCCTGCGCGCGCCAAGCGATATTCGTGGCCTCAAGGAAGGGCGAAGACGGAATCTCAAATTTAAGTGGATCAAGATTTTCAAACTGGCTAGAAAAACCCACGATTTCCTCCCCATATTTCCTATTTGCACTTCTTGAAGATAGTTATTGGGATGCACTTTCGGCTGCATCTTGGTCGGCACATGTGCGTCGCTCGTCCCGTCAGACTGGATCGTACACGCACTCACCTGAGAAAGCCTCAGCTTCGGTCAGTATGAACCTACATGACCGCCACCCGCACCTCCACCTACACCCCGCCGCCCGAGCCCACTTCCATGGCCATCGTCGGCGCCATCCTGGCAATGGGCGTAATCCGCCTCATTGAAGGTCAAGATCTACTTGATAAATTGACCGAAGAGCGCGTTCATACCGGTGTTTTGACAACCCAGGAGAAAACCCCGTGACTGATTCCATCGTTGCACGTGTTGCAGCCCTGAGAAGCGCCGATTTCAACGATCTCAAGCAAATGTGGCGCGATCTGTTCCAGCAGGAGCCGCCGCTCTTCAATCGCCGCTTCCTGGAAAGCCGCATGGCCTACCGCATCCAGGAACTGGCGCTGGGCAGCTTGAAGCGTGAGACCATCAAGCGCCTGGAGCGTCTTGGCGAGCAACTCGATGGTGGCAAGCAGTCTGTGCGCAGTCGGCGCATCGATGGCAGGCCG
>QYPX01000146.1 GCA_007280205.1 Comamonadaceae bacterium | reverse complement strand
CTAAGAGAGAATGTATATGGCCTATCCCCGCTCGCGCGGGGGAACCTTATCGCATGAGCGTCTAAGGTAGCGTATACAGGGCCTATCCCCGCTCGCGCGGGGGAACCTGATGCGTATGGGTGCTGCGCCCGGATAAATTGGGCCTATCCCCGCTCGCGCGGGGGAACCGTACAGTGTAAAGAGCGCCTGTGCGCTCCAGAGGGCCTATCCCCGCTCGCGCGGGGGAACCTTCGTCTTGCAATTTTTGTAGCCTGATCTTTAGGGCCTATCCCCGCTCGCGCGGGGGAACCAATTTCAATTCATGGATGGCAGTGGTCAACCACGGCCTATCCCCGCTCGCGCGGGGGAACCGTCACGCTCACCCTTCATGGCGCGGGTTATCAGGGCCTATCCCCGCTCGCGCGGGGGAACCTCTCACACCTAACTTGTTACGGCGTAAGAGAAAACGCCGAAACCAATCAAAATTTTAAAGAGCATTTGCAGACTTGCTGCGCCGGGTTAACCACATACCGTCCATCTCCACCAACTCCCTCGATGGCGTTCCCAGATGGGCTAGACCAATACCACCTACCTCATTCAAATCACGCCACACCATCACCAAACTGCCTCTGGGTTCTTGAATATGCCAATCGGAGACAACGTCCCACGTGCGTTCCCGTACACCCTTGCTCATCCGTGGCGATACAAACACATTAGGCGCAACTTCCAGCATGACCGAGGCAAGGAAACCGTGAAATCGGTCCACCACATCACGCGCCACTATCATCACCAGCGCCATCGACCTCCTCCATGCGTAAGACCTGTTTGATCTTGTCGATCATCGACGGAATGACTTGCTGCTTGCGAAACACTTGGGCCGCTTCACGGCGCACCAAGCGATCAACCGTGGCCTCTGCTCCTTTTGACACTTGTTTCGCAGCGGTAAAAGCAATCTGCAAGGTGACGGCTTCACGAAACAAGTCGGCAATATCGAGCACAAAGGACTGCCCTGAATCCTCATGAATGAAACCCAGCGGTGGCAGCGCCGCCAGCGACTGCACCGCAATGGCCGCTGCGGCCTGAACGGCAGTGGCCGCGTGGTTCAGTGCTTGATTGGGAATATCGGCGGCCATCGGATTGGCCCGGTCGTAGTGGCGACCGTTCCATTCGATGCCATGCTTGTCGGCCATCAGTTTGTACATGACCTTCACGCGAGAACCTTCAATGCCGCGCAGGGTGTCCAGTTCGCGGTGCGGCAGTATTTCGCCCAGGCGCAGCGCGTACATATGGCGCGCCACGCTGATACGCCGACGCGGGTTGCCCCACAACTCGGCTTGCCGCCTGGCCACATCCGAACGATCCGGCATCAGTGCTGGTGCCGTGTACGAGCGCACTCCATCAACACCAACGGCGGCCATCAACGTGCCGTGGCGGGCCAGCAGGCGGAGAGCATCGTGCGTCACGCTGCTGCCCGGCCCGAGCAAGATCATGGAAACCGATTGGTGGGGGATCTGATCAATTTGCGGCGTCAATGAATTGGCACCCCGCGTAAAATGCAAGCAACCGTCAATGACGCACAATTCACCGCGCTCCAGCCAAAGCAATCCATGACGGTCTGCGTGCGGAAAGCGGGCTGTTTCCAGTCCCAGACGACCTTTCAACATGTGGACAGCTCTACCACCTCAGCCATGGGCAGAGCGCAGTAAAAGCAGTCCAAAGCCAAAGGCTCGATGTCGCCCAACCCCGTGCGCAATTAGTTCAGCAAAGGCTTTCGGGTCAATCACCCGAAGTTGCCCGGCCAACACCGCCTCCGGTCCGCTGACCAAGCGGCTGTGACGCACATCATCCGCACCGCCTTTCTGGCTCTTTCGCGTCACCCCCAACTGCTGATAACGGGTCATGCCGGCATCTCCCAGTTCTGCGCCACCTTGGCGTGCCAGCAGATCTCGCAGCCACTGCACATACACGTCGCCGCGATCCAGCGCACCGCCCTGCGCCTTTTCAGCCGCAGCCAAGAAGGCGTCCCGCTCACGCCCAGTTTTACCCTCGCGGATGATGGGGCGCACGCGCACCTCAAACCCAAGCGTGTGTCCCACGGCCCATTGCGTAGGAAAGAGGCGCACGTTCATGCCGCCGTGCTGATGCGTTTGACCAAGCCCCAGCGCAGCGGCCACGTCAGGGTCAGCCAAAGCCGTGAGTTGCGCCAATCCAGTAGCGTCCAAGCGGGTGTAGGCCAACAGGCCTTGCTCGGCATCGACGTAGCGAAAAGGTTGTGGCGCTTGTTCACCAAAGGCGGCATGCAACAACGCATGCAGCGCGTAGCCCAAATCGCCTTCTTTGTCCAACAGTCGGTGGCGTGCCGCCCATGCCGCCAGCCGTTGCGTGTCAGGCTGGGTGTGCAGCAAATAGAGGGGCTCTGTACTCATGACGTGTTTCCTGCGGTTTGGATGAGGCCTTCGCGCACCGGCCGCCAGCCGCCATGCACACCGCTGGTCCAGTTGCGTTCGTCGCACACATCCACCAAACGGTCGCCCGGCAATTGACCTTCGCCAGCCGGCCACTGGGCTCGCAAACTATTCACGCTACTGTCCAACGGGGCAAGCTGCAGTGCTTGCAACACCGAATCTGCTTGAACCCACCCGGCGACCAAACGGCCAACGGGCAAGCAGGATTTGCGACCAATAAAAAGCGGACGCTGGGGGCGATCCAGCGCGTGCGCTACTTCGTCCAGCGTGGGGGATTCTTCAGCGGGCTCCAGTCGCAAAGCAAGAAGGGCCGTGAGGTCGGTGTGATAGTCGCGGTATCGCAAATGAGGGCTGTCATAAGACGCGGCCCCGCCTCTGCGCTCTTCTACAGTGCCCCAAGTCGTCCAGGCTTTGTCATTGGCTCCCAACTGCGCGGTTTGAAAGTCGGTTAACCGTTCGCCTTGCGTCTCCAATCGCGCGCCCATGCGTAGCCGCGTTTGCAAGCGGTTGTGCAAGCTGTCATCACCCCGGTCCCAACCCAAAGCATTGGCAATCAAGCCCGTGACCATGGAGAGCGCCGGAAAGTCTCGGATGACCCCAAAGTTGTCAATGGTTTCACCGCCAAACGCGATGAGCGGGGATGACAGCCTGATCAGCAAGTGGCGCGGCATGTCAGGCCACCTGCGCTGGCGCTGTGCCTTGGGTGATGTAGGCCTGCACCCACGTGGCCAAATCATTCAAGGGCAACTCTGTCGCATTGGGAACCGCCACTTTGTCCAGTGCCAAGAAGCGACGATCCAGCGTAGCGCCATAAGCCTTGTCCAGCTTGTCGATTTCGTCCGCCAGCATCTGCACGGCAGTTTCGCGAAGTGCGGTGTGGTCGGTCGGCAAGGCGTTTTGGAATGCACCCGCCAGACTACGCGGCTGCCAGTCGCCCACCTCCACCAACAGAAATTTGGCCCAGTCAAACGGTGCCGTAGAGCCACGCTTGGCACCTGGGCTTACGGTGGCAATCAGGTGCAACAGGTGCTGTACCACACGGCCAGCCAGCTCCCGCTTCTCAGTGGGCAGAGTGGCCCAGTCTTTGGCAGCTTCACCTTCCAGGTTGGCAATCAGTTGCGGCACGTCAACCACCACATAGCCGTAGTACAAACCGGATGCCAGTTCGGTGTCGAAGATGCCGGCGGAACCCAACTCGCCCGCTTCGCGCAGTAGGTCGTCCACCACGGTGAAGTAGTCGTTTTCCACTTGCGCTTCATGCACGGTGAAGGCGTGTGCCACGTACACGGCTGCATCGCGGCTGGCCAGCACATCAGACGTGACCATGCGTCCGAACAGGGCGGACTCCAGACCGCTGCCGTGTTTCAGTGCTTCGATGTTTTTCTTTTCGTTTTTATCCTGAAGAAACTTGGCGATGGCAGTCTTGAGCGCCTTGGCTTCGGTGTTTTCCTGCGCCAGATCAGCACAGCGTTTGACGAGGTAATCAATCTCCGCGTAGCCCATCAGCACGGCTTGCCCTGTCTCCAATGCCTCTTTGCCTTTGGACTCTTTCCCACCTTTGTCCAATAGTCCCGCGTCACGCAGGCCTTCGCCCGCCGACTGCGCCAAAGCCTCAGACAGACCTGCTTCGATCAACTTCTTCCGAATCAAATCCAGTGTTTGCCTGGATCGCACAGCCATGGGCACACCCAGAGTCGCCAGCGAAAAATGATCCTCAGCCACGCGCCAGTGGCGCTTCAAACACTGTGACGAAATGCGCGTGCGCACGGCATCACCATAGGGCAGACGCTTGGCCAGACCGGCATCGTCGCGATTCAGCAATGCGCCGGGGTAGTTGTGCAGGGTGTGGATTTGGATAAAACGGGGCAGATTCATGAAAACTCCTTGGGTGATGGTTTTGTTATGACTTGGATTCGGCACGTGCCAGGGCTGAGAAATAGGGGCCTGCAATTTGGAGACGTATTTCCTCGGCATCGGCTTGGCTACTACGCAGGCTGCTACTTTCTTTGAGTACCAGTTCGCCCAGCTCACGCCAGTTGGGTGCCACGCCCTTGCTGGCCATCAGGCGCAACACGCGGGGCAAAAGCTGGGTGAAGGCGTCACCCCGTGAGGTCAGTAATTTGGTGACGCGTGACTCAGACACGCCAGCGTGTGCCAACTGCCTTCCCAGCCTCTGTTTGCCGTCGTGCCCAGCCAACGCCATACCATGCGCAATCAAAGCCCAACGTGGCCAAGTGTCCGCACGCCATTGCTCAGGCGCCAGGCCAGCCGAAGTCAAGGCTCTTGCTAGCGCTGCTAACTGGTGGGGTTGCAGGGCTTCTGGCTTGAGCCGTGCCAGTGCCGCGCGGTCGCCGGTGCTGGCACGGTGGATGTAGGCTGCCAGCGCCCCAAAGGGTTCGCGGTACGCTGCGGCATCCTCCGGTGGAGCCTGTTCTTCTGAGGTGGGGTCAAGCGTGGTCACTGGTTTCCTCCTGGCGTTTGATGGTTTGTTGACGGTAGTAATTGACGAGGTCTGCTATCGGAAATTTGTCGGAGCGAAGCCCGCCATGAAAGCGCGTCAAGGCCGCAGATTGGGCACGGTACTTTTGGACACCGCTACGTGGCCCCGCATCGAATGCCGTCTTCAAAATGGCTTCGGCTCGGTCAACCAGACCCAGCAGCCATTGCAGTCGCTGTGCAGCGGGGTCTGTGGCTTCCATTTCTTCGTTGAGGTCATCAAAAAACCGTGCGTCTTCGGCAAGCTCGAAAGGTGCTGAAAACTTGTTTGCCTTGGTCTTGTTTCCCTCTGTGTTATCGCCTGCATTTCCGTTTGCAAATAACACAGCCAATGCAAGCCAAAGGAGTTTGCGCACCTCGCCAATATCAGCAATACGCCTCCCGGCGATGCGCTCCAACATGGCTTTCTGGTTTGTGATCAGAAAGCCTCGGACCTTGGGTGAGATGGGTACGCGGCGCTCGTGATAACCCTCGGTTTTGCCCTGCCCCCGGGTAATGCCTTGGGTGATGAAAATCAAGCTGCTTCCGCTGACTGGTTGATCCAAGTTATGCGCGGTAGGAGGCTGGTATTTGCCACCAAACATGAGTTCAGAAACCAGCTTGTAATTGAACCCGTTTGACGTGATTGTCAGAGCCTTGCCACCTTCCACATCAATCGGAGTCCATGCGTCACCCGTCAAACCGTTTAATTCTTTCGCAGCAACGCGAGCTGCTTTGCTGCCCGTGCCAACGGCCGTGATCAGACCACCCGTGCTTTTCAGGCGAATGCGACGACAAATCTCGATGTAGAAAGGATCAAGTTTGGCAAACGACAGGCTGCCAAGCCCGTCCCAAGGGGCGAGCCAAACCAGTGCCAACCCTCCTTCGTCTTGCAAACCATGCGCCTCAACCGTCCGGTCACGCCGCGCGAGCAAAGCTGCAATGTCACGCGCCCAGCGAGCACCGGGCAAACCGACAGCAGCAACCCCCACACCCGGCTTACTGGCAAAGCCTCCGTTCATGCGAGAAATGCCGTAGTTGCCCGCGCCAAGAAACCCCTCTTGCGTTTGCAAGCTCAATAGGGCAAACAGCCAGTCTTCGGGTTGTGAGCGGCGAGCGCGACTGCCTTTGAGATCATGGTTTTTGGATGTCACCAGCATGTCAATCTCGTCAGCGGCATAAGCCTCGGATTTCCACTCTGAAAAACTTCCCCCAACAACAGCCGCCTGTAACAACGCAGGTCGATTGGGAGGCGACACCAAACACCACGCAGCGCCATCGGGGTCATCGGGCGTGAGCGCCAGCAACGCATCACGCCATTCCTGTGCAGTTTGAAGAACCGCTGTTCTTTCTGCCTTGTGCAATGCGATGGCTGCCAACTGCACCAGGAAGGCGTGCCAGGGGTGGCGTTGGTGTGGGCGCAAGGCGGGGTAATCGCGCACTTCATCCGCAGCAAGTGCCACGAACAACTCGGGCAAGCTGGCGTCAACGGTTTGCCCATCACCTGCTCTGCGGTAGCCAATGATGGGCTCGGTGAGCAATGAAAACTGCAGTTCCGGGGCAATCGTCATACGGGTTCTCCCTGTGTGGGTTGATTTTTGTCGTCGGCCTTTAAGCGCTCCAGCCCGAAGCGGTTGTAACGATAACGCGCTTCGCCCAGCGTAAATTCAAAGCCTGCACGTTCTGGCAATATG
>QYPX01000030.1 GCA_007280205.1 Comamonadaceae bacterium | reverse complement strand
TTATTCGTCGGCAGCGTCAAATTTGGATAAGAGACAGGATTCCATTCCACACAGTCTCCCGCGGATTTTCACAGCTTGTGATTGTCTTTCTCTAAGAACAGTTGTGCATGATCAGGGCGGGAAATGTCATTCCAAGAATCGTTGAGCATCGGCAGCCAACAGTGACTCTACCAATTCGAGAAATATGCCCCATTCAATTTACTATCTCCCCGGGTATGGTGGTCGTCTTAGCACGGGGCTGGGAGAGGCATTGCACAGCCGGGGCTATGACATTGCAGGAAGAGAAACGGTCGGTGAATTCAAGTCCTTGCCATTTCAAGAACAGGTCGCCGTAGTCGGCCAAGACTTGACATCCCTCTACTGGCATGCGGATGCTCGCGTCATCGCCAATTCATTCGGCGCTTACTTGTTCCTGCACGCTCAGGCGCAGACGGCACCGTACATCGGCAGGGTGCTGCTGCTGTCGCCAATCGTGGGTGAGTTCTCGAATGAAGAGACCCTCATGAACTTCATTCCTCCTCGATCCGGCAGACTCCAAGAGCTTGCCCAGAGCGGCAAATATCCAATCCCCAAGCACTGCGAAATTCATGTTGGCGAGCATGACTGGCAAAGCATTCCACAAGACGTAGTCGCCCTTGCTGGTCTGCTCGGTCTGAAGGTGACAGTTGTCCCGGGTGCAGGGCACATGCTCGGCAAGGGTTACGTGGGCGCCGTACTGGACGTGTGGCTTGACGGCAAGTATGACGGCACGTAGCGTGGTGGGCCAGCTGCCGGGGAAAGTTATCAATACGTCAACTATTTGCGGCTTCGACTTATCCGCTCCGCTGATTTCTTCAATCGCTTGAGTTCATCGTCGGTGAGGTCACACGCAGTCAAAAGCACGTCGCTGAGTGCATCGGAACTGCAATAGAAGTACGCGGTCGGCACGTGCAAAACAGCGGCGATCTTCTCGGCGATCTCAAACGCGGGTTGGTGTATACCGGTCTCATAACGGCTAATTCGCGCGCTGCTGCAACCCTCATCAATTCCGATCATCACTCCAAGTCGATCTTGGGGGATCCCCGCCGCCTCACGCGCTGCACGTAACCGGCGACCGAACACTGATAGAGGATGCCTCTGCATCCTTCGATATTCGTAGGTTGTGCTTGACTAGTCTCTACGTAATACGTAGAGTGCAGCGTATCAATTTCGTTGGACATACCTTATGAATGCCAGACTATCCGTTATTGTCGTTGCCTGCATTTTCCTTACGTACGGATGTTCAACTCCGCAGGAACGGGAGGCAAGGGCGGCACGAGCAGCAGCTGCACAACGCGCTGCTGAACAAGAAATTATCACCGTTCATCGAACCCGATGCAGTAATTACGGCTTTCGGGAAGGCACAGATGCATTTGCCCAATGCATGCAGAATGAACGCGTGGCTTACCACGAACGAGTTCGTCAGAGCAATGAGAATTTTCAAAAAGCGATAAATGCGCACAAAACAGGCACGACAACAATTTGCACCAAGGACGAGTTCATGCGGACAGTTTGCACATCGCAATAAGCGTGGTTCGAGTGCGTGAAGCCGTTATTGTCAATGGAGATCAATATGTCCGACGTTACGATGGTTTCAAGAATCTTGAGAATCTTCCTCTCATTCCTGCCGATGATGCTTTCCGGATGTGTGTACGCAGAAACGCTAATTTTGGATTGCACGGAGAAATATCACTGGTGCAAGAAGGACGATGATCTGATGAAGTGCGGAACGGCTCGCCTGCAGGATAAGAAATTGGCTAACAGCTGGTTCATGCTATCTATCGACACTACGAAGTCAACGGTGGTTGTAGCTGAATCGCGTGCTACAGAAGGTTCGATTAGCGTTTCTGAAAATGAATTCAATATTGACTACCCCTACCTAGTGCTCGACGGCAGTCTACGGAAGACCATATTGTTAAACAGACTAACTGGGTTCTTTGTTTCCAATGTTCGGTGGAGGGACTCTGATCGGGTTATTGTTCTTGGCACCGGCGAGTGTGTGGTCGGAACTAGAAAATTCTAATTTGGCTGATGTTCTCTCACGGATGTTGCCTGTTACGAAGAAGGTTGAAGGACCAAGGTGACCGCACAAACTCGTGAGCGACTGACCTACAAAGGCGAAAGTGCGGGCATGTGCACGGCGCCGCTCAATGATTTCTTCACATTTGTAGGCAAGTGGCCGAGGTTTGCGCGAACTGACACCGGGCTGTGGCGCCACTACATCGGGACTTGGGAGATTCTGGGTGATCGTCTCTATCTCATCGGACTCCAAGCGACCATGATGGACGGCACGGCTGCGACTCTGGCGACCATTTTTCCGGATTTCCCAGATCGCGTCTTTGCGCACTGGTACACGGGCGAACTGCGCTTGCCGCGCGGGAAGTTGATCAAGTACGTTCATATGGGATTCCGCAGCACGTACGAGGAGGATTTTTTCCTCGATGTTGCCGACGGCGTTTTGACGGGCACACGCCTGGTCAGGAACGGATCGGACGGCTAAATGATCCTGCCTGAAATCAGCTGGCTGGAGGGTGTGTCTTGGTATGTGGCGGCGGGAGCGGCTCTCATCAGTTTCACTTACATCAGGAAGCGACTTGCCGATGCCGCAAAGAAGACGGAGGAGCCCTCAGGTCAGTGGCTGGGGTCGCCAGCGTTAACGCGGCGTGAGAGGCTGTCAAGGTCCTTAGAGCCATTCGGTCTATTTGCCGTTGGTGTGGCGATTTGGCCCATTTTTGTTTGGGTAATGGTCTACGAAAAGTTGTTCACCGTGCCGCTCCCACCGCCTCCCCAATTCAAAGTCACCCGAGAACATCTGCGGGATGTGCTGTCGATTGAATCCATTGAGACCGATACTCGTGTAACAGACCCGCTCGGCGCTGTTCCTGATTTGCCGTTTGGCCACCTCAATCCAGCATGGGAGAGGCTGAAGACTGGCATGCAACCGGGCGATCAAATTTCAACCTTCATCGCACCGTGGGAGGAATTTGGTATCACGTGGGAGCGTGGTGGCTACGCGGTCGTCCGCAGTGGCGAGGTCGCTAGCTTCTGGGTGATGCGGGAAAGCAGATGCTGAGCTTCATGTTTGAGATGGGTTGCCTCATGACTGCACATCAACGCGCACCCACACTCGCGCACCCCGCCCAGCGACTGACCAGTCGCGCACAGATCGAAAATTCAAGCGACGGAGTGCAGCACCGACCAGCATCGGATGGGGTAGCGCTTTGTATTTGCCGGACAGTCGGGGTAGCAGTTCCGCCATAGTGAATGGCCTTTGACGTTGTGCTGGCGTCATGGCCGCAAACAACTGTTGAATCTGCACATCCATCTGAACGTGCTCTTTAGCGGCCAGTTGAACTGCAGCGGCTTGTTCGGCAGCGGCAGCCGCGATGGACTGGTCTGACAACCGGCGACACTCATTGATGTACCCGCGCATGGACTACTCCTTGGACTGGTGGCGGCGTTGAACTGACGACGTTGTTACCCCTTGTTTGAGGGGGTGTCCAGCGCATATCCGCAAAATTACAGAGAGATTTCTTCAAAAATGCACTTAACACCCCTCCTAAAGAAGGGTAATAAGTCCTGTAGCAGCTCTGGCTGCTACCCCCAATAAAGGGACATGAACTAAGCAACACGTTTCACCTTCGGATTCATGTAATGGCGCTCGGCCGGTCTGCCACCGGTACGGCGATCCTCAGTCACTCTCAACCAGCTGCCGTCACGCAGCACCGTCAACGCAGTGCCAACCTCTTCAGCAGTGCGCAGCCCGGCCCACTCCTTGACCAGCACGTCGGTTTTGGTGAACCCTTCATCCAGACGACCTGCCTTGATCTTCTTTGCCAGCGCGACAGCACTTTGCATGGTCCGATTGGTGGCAGTGTGATAAATGCGTCGGGCGTGTGCTTCAAGGTACTTGGTCCAGACCTGCGCACGCAGTGCGGGGTTCTTTCCGATTGGGCCGATGCCGCCATCGGCAAGGTGAAGGATCAGCGCCAGTTTAGGGAAGAGGGAACGGTACTTGCCTAGATGCGCCAGCATGGCTGGGTGTTCCTCAGAATCAGCAGCGCGGATGCGATCCTCCAGCGCCTGTCGCCAATCGTCAAAGATTTGCTGCGCTTCTTCATCAAACGGCAGATATGCAACATCGTCGAACGTGAATGATGCGCCAACCGCCTTGGGGTCCAGCGTTACAAGTCTAAGAATCAAATCCTTGTAGTGCCGCATGGCGATCAAGTCCGGAGAGCGATCAACTTTGACAAATTTGCGTATCGGATCGGGATACACGGCCAGCTGAAACCGTGCGACAAGGCCATCATCACCAGCACCACCGGCAACAGCGTCATAGACGATCTGGCGCAGCACATTGGGCTGTATGGTGCCCAAAAGGGACAAGTTCACCCGATCAGCGCGAAGATGGCCGCGACCGATACGGTCCGTGGCATAACCCTCAGTACCGCTCCAGCCGGTCAGGTAGAGCCCCCGTGCTTCCTTCTGGTTTTCTTTGTTGAGTGAATGAAACCAGCCGATAAGCTCATCACGCAAGATCAAGAACCCGGTCGGATTTGCGGCGGCAATTGCGACCAACATTTCATACGTTGAGTCATTGACGACGTAGCGGGTCATCTTCGGTTCAACAGGAGCTGACACACCCACGTTGAGCGTGCTATTCGATACCGCTGTTTTGACGGCTTTTTCGTAAATCTGCTTGCTGATCTGATATTGCTCCGACTCAATGCGGTATTGCTCGGCGGCCCGTTTATCCATCTCGTACAGGGGTTGCAGCATCTCTGACAGTGCAGGTGACTTGATTGCACTGGCCGGACTAACAACCATGCCCCACGCGCCAGCAGGAACCATCCACGTGCCTTTGTCATAGGGCTTGCAGTGAATGCGGGAGCCCATCGCCACAGCTAGCGCGACCATAGCTGCGATTGCAGGAAAGTCGACCGGACAACTCAAGCGCTCAGCAACATCTTGAACGTAGGCGCCAAGCATATTCGGCAGCAGTTTGAGTGGGAACGGCGGCACCAAAGGCAATGTCTCGTCAAGCGGACTGGGGTCTGGCCAGTCGGCATCGTTGGCGGCCTGAATTGGTTCAGCGGTAGCGTAGTGCTGTGCGCGCTTAAGAACTACAGCCTCGTCGAGGGGTGGAGTAATGTGAGCGCGGTTGTAATCGAGCAGGATGCTTTCGATCATGGCTTGGCCGATACCCTTGCTGCGCAAGTGGCCTGCTGCGCTGAGAATGAAACTTTCACGGCCTTCGCCATCGACGATTTTGGCCGGCCAGTTGAAACCAAGCCCAGCCGCCAGAGCCGCGGTTGCCCCGCCCACTGGTACAGGCTGTCGCGCAGCGATGGCGCAGCGTTCTAGCAGCGCGTCGACGTCCACGTCATCGCCATGAAAATGAAATGTCTCAGATGTTGTCACCGGCGTGTAAATCGGCTGTTCACCACGATATACCGAACCATCGAATTTGATGGCATCAGGCCCAAGGGCTAGCAGCATCGCTGCCTGAAGTGCCTCACCCAAGGTGATGCCTTCGTCGCGACTGACAGGTCGGCTTAACTTCAGAATGGCACGAGCTCTGGGCGCCTCTGTGCTGTGGCTGGCCGTGGTGTAACCGAAACCCCGGTATCGGCGCAGGTAGGCCAGCGTTGCTTGAAATGCAGCGACATCCTTGAAGCCATCAAAATCGAACGCGATGAACAGCCTCGACTCAACATGATCTTTCAGTCGCCATTTGTCAATACCCGGATAATCGTCTGGCTTCTGGTAGTGCAAACCATGGGCAAGGGGCGCACAGATGAACGCCAGCCCCTTGCGGGGCGCGCGGTCTGCCAGAACGACATCCTCGAATGTGTCAAAGTCATCCGTGGCGAGCTGGGCTGGGGAGTTGTCATAGGTGTTCTTGCCACGTGAGTAGTGCAAGGGTGTACTCGTAAGTCCTTCAAGCATGATGAATTCCCTGCGTGTCGTTCCATGGCAGAGCCAGCGCGGCGGCAAGTTGCAGTTTTTGAATCATTGCGCCAAGTTCGAAGACATCAGCCGCGTCACCGATAAGATATGACCGTGTCCCGGGAATCGCACCCGGCGCCGCGTCCCAGCAGCCACAGTAGGGCGACAAATCGACCGGAACCTCCATGGCGATCAGTCCGGCACTGTGCAGCCCTTGCTGTTCGTTAACGACGCCGTAATAGGGTTCATTCAGCAAAAACAGCGTGCCCAGGTCACTTTTCCAAAGGGAACGGTGATCGCAATGGACAGCCTTCTCAACCTTCGCCATGAAGTTGCTGTGATGTCTGGCTACGTACTTTTGTGGGAGCAATCCTGACGCGTCTGCGAACGCAATGGTTCTGCGGTCACGCGCTAGCGAGTCATGAGCCGTCGTCGTCGAGCACGGGCCGCAGGATTTGGGCTTCGCCCGACGCGGTGACGATTGAACACCAGAATACGGGTACGGGGCATAGTGCTTGCTTGGGTACTGGGCCTGCACGTTCACGCACAGCCGAATCAAATCACCTGCGTCGCCTGTGACTGGGCAACTGAACAGTGTTGTGATCATGCGGGTACTCCCAGCAATTTTTTTGCTCCCACAGTAGGCCAGGCCAATTTTCCGCAGACTCTCAGTGGTCGCAGTCCGTCGGGCGCGGTGTCATAACAGGCTTTCACCCTCCACGTCTGTTCAGCCATATTCGAGTAATAGGCCAGCTCTGCGGTCGTGAGATTTGGCTTAGTCACCTGCTCCAGTGGCGGGTAGTTTTGCGATGCAGAGTGCACCAGGGCGGCAGTGTTTGCCAGGTTGATTGCGGTAGAGATTTCCATCAAAAACACCTTTCATGTTGCGGTGTTTTGAAGATAATTTCTACGGGTTGTTTTCTCGCCTCTATTCAGGCTGTTCCGACTATTCAGCCGCCATTCGGACTATTCAGCCAATAAATCCTTGATTACTGCCTGAATCTGTTTCACAGTAGCGCGCTTTTTCGTGCCCGTCTGAATTTCATATTCAAGCTCGTTACTTCTCGATACTTGAATCACCTTCAGCTCCATCGGCGTGCTCAACTTCCATGCGTCCAAAACGTGTTGTGCCTTGGGACATTTTTTCCCGGCGGTGTGTGCCTCTTTCAAAAACTGATACAGCGGCCACCGATAGCCAGGTAGTCGTTCAGGCGTAGGCTTTAGGCTCCAAGCTGGCGTACCGGTTTCAGGTGTCACGATGTCAGATGGAACCGGCTCATTTGGTGAAACCCATCGATAGGCCAAGCCTTGCCGTTCAAGCCACTCATTCACATCATCCGGATGGACCCACTGATAAACACTCTCAGAAGGTACTGTTGGTAAGCCAGTAAGTCTGCTGCGCACTTTTAGTGATCCGCTTTGAATTGCCGCCAACATGTCCATGTGAAAAGTATCAATCTGGGCCGCGCTCCATCCCTGTGCCATGCCAATTTCGTTGCCCACGTCGGTGAACAGGAAGATATTGCCAATCGCTGTGAGCGTGCGCTTCTTGGCGCTGGCCGAAACCTTGTTTAATCCCCTGATCATGTTGCACCCCTTCACAGCACAACCTTCATGAGAAACCCCAGCAGGCGGTTGAAGGTGTCCCGCTCTTCGGTTCGCGAGCCTAGCTGGGGTGAATCGCTTCAAGCGGCCATTGGCTCGCGGCTAACCTCCAGGTGCAGGCCAGCTCCACGGACAACGGCCAAAAATGTCTTGATGGTGGGGTTACCCTTGGGGCTAAGGGCGCGGTAAAGGCTCTCACGAGGTATGCCAGCACGCGCGGCTACGGCGCTCATACCCTGGGCCTCTGCAATATGGCGAAGCGCAGCCAGTAGTGCAGTCTGACCTCCCGGCAAATCCGCCTCTTCCAAAGCGGCAGCCAAATACTCGTTGGCAAAATCCGGTTCAGCTTTGAGCATGTCTATTACGACATCATCATGGCTGACGTGGCGTGGTGCTTTCATGGTTTACCCCTTTGTTCCCAATCTCTTAAATACGCAATTGCGCGCACAATATCGCGGCTCTGGTCGCTTTTGTCGCCACCGCATAGCAGCAGTACCAATACCGGGCCTTGCTTGCTGAGGTACACGCGATAACCTGGCCCGAAGTCAAGTTTCAATTCCTGTACACCATCACGCAATGGCTTGCAATCTCCAAAGTTCCCCGCAGCCATGCGGTTGACGCGCGCAACAATCCGGGCCTTGGTCTTGTTGTCGGTCAGACTGGCGAGCCAGTCGGCATAGGGCTTGCACCCGGCGGCGTCTTGGTAGGCTTTGACTTCAATCATCGCAGTGTGCATTATGCGTTACAAATACAAAGCGTTCAACCCGCTACCACACACCCGCTACCACACGCATCGCACCGGGCGCGGCCTTGGGGTCGAACTTGATCCCGGCCTGCTCAAGGATCCACGCCTCGATTTTTTCGTGATGCAGGCGCAGCAGGTCGAGCGGACGGACCGTGTAGTCTTCATCCGTGGATTTGGCGACGTGTCCCATGATGTTCTGGCGGACGCCAGTCGGAATGTCCAGCCATTCGCTGGCGCTCTTGAATGACCGGCGTAGGCCGTGCAAGGTCAGCCCCGGGATACCGGCCACGATGCACGCTGTGGTGTGCGGGTGATTGGGTTCGGTCAGATGCCCGGTGGCGCTGGTGGCGCTGGAAAACACCCAACGATTGCGACGGGGCAGGGTGGACAACAGGCTGGCCACGTACGGGGTCAAGGGTATGGTGCGCTCGCGCGTCACGCGGTCTACTTTGTCCCTGATGGTCAAGCCGTTCCACTTCGTGTTGACGTTCTGCCAGCGTAGCCCGATGATTTCACCTGGCCGGGCACCGGTCAGAAGCATGATCTGCAGATAGGCCGATATGCAAGGATTCCCGATCTTCTGGACGGCTCCAAACCACGCGGGAAGCTGTTCGCGCTGCAGCGTGTCCTTCTTCTTGACGACACGTCCCAGCACTTCCCGGCTTTTCTTGGTCTTGGCCGGGTTGCCGGTCAGCAGGCCAGCATAGACGCTCTGTTCGTTGCACCAGCCAAGAAACCCCTTCAACAGCCTCCAGGACAGCCGTGCCGACGTCGGGCGCGTCTTGGCCTCCTTGGCGGCCCATGCTTCGACCGTGGTCGCGTCCAGGTCGCGCAGGGCCAAGGCCATCAGTGGAAACATCGGCCCGGGCTTGGTTGTACCGGTACAGCGCTTGAATTTGACGCCGCCTGTCGCTGCCTTGGCGATGTGGTCCTGATAGTGGCGCTCTCCCCAGCGCGGCTTGCGCTCTGCCAGATAAGCCGTCCACGCCTGGCTGACTGTCACGGCGTCTTGCCGGTCGGTGTCGCGCTTGGCAACGTCGGCGGCGGTCTTTTCGGCCTTGACGGCTCGGGGGTCGCGGCCCTCGTCAATCTGGCGCCGCAGTTCCCGCGCCTTCTCTTGGGCTTGGGGAATGCTCCAGGCTTCCGGGCTCCCGATGGTCAGGCGAATGGTCTTGTCCTGGTACCGGGCCTGAAAGATGTAGGAGGGTTTCCCGGCCGGCGTTGCACGCACCCCCAGGCCCTTTGCGGACAAATCCCATAGGAAGGCTTGTGCCTTATCATCCGGGCAACTGAACCCAGCGACCCGACCAGCCGTGAAAGCAATCTTTGCCATGTTGACCTTTCCAAATTGCTTACATCGTGTGGATGTAACGACGGATGTAAGCAAATTTTCAGAATTCGGACCAATTTCAATCAACACAAACCTGATTGCAATCACAGTATAAAATCACGTAAGTTGTTGATTTATATTAATTATATCAACTTGTTTCAACATGGGCAAATATATGCTGAACCGGACTTTTAATCCGTTGGTCGCGAGTTCGAATCTCGCACATCCTACCAAAAAAGCCTTGTCATATATAGAAAGCCTGCTACGTAATCGATAGCGGGCTTTTTCAGTTGCGGTACTGGTACAGTTTGCGTGCCGAAGCGTCTTGTTCCACGCCAGGCCATCAATGAGCCAATTCATGTGCTATGAAATGCATATAATGTACATAAATATAGTACATAAAGGATATTTATGCCTATTTCAATTGCTCAATCCCGGCAGCAACTGTCCGCCTTGATTGTGGCGGCGCAGCAGCAGCCCCAGGTCATTACCAGGCACAACACACCCGTGGCAGTGCTGGTGTCGGCGGACTACTTTCAGCGCAGCGAGGCTGTTGTGAAGCGCGAGACCGTCACCTTTTACAAGCAGTTGCAGCAACTGCGTGAAACCTTTGTACCGCAGGACGACACGGGTCTTGCCGGATCAACACCGACCGCACGCCAAGCGGACTGGCAGCGCGCCAATGCCTTCGCCGACCCGGCCTGAAGCAGCACTACCATGAGCGCCACCGTCGTTCTGGCAGACACCAACGTCGTCAGCGAGTTTGTCAAAAAAGTAGCTGATGCGCAGGTCATGCAGTGGTTGCAGTCGGTGGGCTTGCTGGCCATCTCGGCCATCACCCTGGAAGAAGCCCACTTTGGTCTGGCCTGGCAACCCAACATCCGCAAGCTGGCGCTGTTCAACGCCCTGGTGGGGCGCTTGCATGCGGTTTACCCCATTACGCCCGCGATTGCTGAGCGAGCTGGTTTGCTGCGTGGGCAGTTTCAGGCCCAGGGCGTCATACGCAGTGCCCCGGACATGCTGATTGCTGCAACTTGCGTCGAGCACCACCTGGTGCTGGCTACCCGCAATGTGCGCGACTTCATGGGCTGCGGGGTACAGGTGGTCAATCCATTTGAACCGTCGTGAGCAAGAGCAGTCTCGATATGCACATTCGCATTGGTCTTTTTCTTCTTGCTGGTCTGATGATGGCTGCGCACTTCTTTCGCGCCGGAAACTGGCCACTGGTGGCACTGTGCCTGGCTGCACCGCTGCTGTTTTTCTACAAAAAGCGCTGGAGCCTGCTGCTGTTGCAACTGGGCGCCTATTGTGCCAGCGCCACCTGGCTGGCGGCGACGCTGTCGCTGGTTCAGATGCGCCAGCAGAGCGGGCGGCCATGGACTGCTGCCGTCCTCATTCTGGGGTCGGTCGTGCTGCTGACGCTGCTGGCCGGATTGCTGCTCAACTCGCGTCGCATGCGCGACGCTTATCCCTGGTCGGTGGTGCGCTGACGCGCACTTTTTACACTGGAGCTTCACTTGTTTCAAACATCCATCGCAGGCAGCCTGCCCAAACCGGCCTGGCTTTCAGAAACCGAGAAGTTGTGGCCGCAATGGAAGGTGCAGGGCGCCGAGTTGCAGCAAGCCAAGGCCGACGCAACGCTGTTGTGGATCAAGGCGCAGGAGGATGCCGGGCTGGATATCGTTGGTGACGGCGAGCAGTCGCGTCAGCATTTTGTGCACGGCTTTCTGGAGCAGGTTGAGGGCATTGACTTTGAGCACAAGGTCACGATGGGCATCCGCAACGGCCGCTATGACGCCCAGGTACCGCAGGTGATTGCCCCCTTGAGACTGAAGGGCCGGGTCCATGCTTTCGAGGCCCAGCTGGCGCGCGCCCACACGCGCAAGAAGCTCAAGTTCACCTTGCCAGGGCCTTTGACCGTCGTTGACACCGTGGCTGACCGCTACTACGGCGACAAGGTCAAGATGGCCTTCGCCTTTGCCGAACTGCTGAACCAGGAGGCGCTGGCCTTGCAGGCCGACGGCGTAGACATCATCCAGTTTGACGAGCCGGCCTTCAACGTCTATATGCAGGACGCAGCGGACTGGGGTGTCAAGGCCCTGGAGCGAGCCGCGCAGGGCCTGACCTGCACCACGGCGGTGCACATTTGCTACGGTTACGGCATCAAGGCCAATGTCGACTGGAAAGAGACTTTGGGCAGCGAATGGAGGCAGTACGAGGCGATTTTTCCGGCGCTCGCCAAAAGCAGCATCAAACAGGTCAGTCTGGAGTGCTACCACTCGCACGTGCCACCGGATTTGATGGCCTTGCTGGCCGGCAAGGATGTCATGGTGGGTGTCATCGATGTGGCCAGCGACGTGGTCGAAACAGCCGAGCAGGTGGCCGATACGATTGGCAAGGCGCTGCAATTCGTGCCAAAGAACCGTCTGTTTCCCTGCACCAATTGCGGCCTGGCCCCTATGAGTCGCGAGGTGGCGTTGAAAAAGTTGGAGGCGCTGGCCGCAGGTGCCGCACTGGCGCGTCAGCGTTACGGCGCTGCCGGGGAGGCGTCATGAAGCATCCGGTCAATCCGTTCAAGCGCGCGCTGGCCCAGAAGCAGTTGCAGATCGGCCTGTGGCTGGGGCTGGCCAATCCCTATTCGACCGAGATCTGTGCCGGTGCCGGTTTTGACTGGCTGCTGATCGATGGGGAACACGCGCCCAACGATCTGAATTCGATTCTGGCGCAACTGCAGGCCATTGCGGCCTATCCGGCGTCGCACGCCATCGCCCGGGTGCCGGTCGGGCACGGGCATGTTGGAGCCACCATCATCAAGCAGTACCTGGACCTGGGCGTGCAGACCATCCTGGCGCCGATGGTAGACACTGCCGAGCAGGCGCGCGCCATTGTGCAGGCCTCGCGTTACCCGCCCCAGGGCATCCGTGGCATGGCGGGTGCACGGGCCTCGCGCTGGGGGCGCATCGCCGATTACGCGAAGCACGCCAACGAGCAGATCTGTGTGCTGGTGCAGGCTGAAACGCAAACCGCGCTCGATAACCTGGACGCCATCGCGGCGGTGGAGGGGGTTGATGGCGTCTTCATCGGGCCAGCCGATCTGTCGGCCTCGCTCGGGCACGTGGGGGAGCAGGATCACCCGCAGGTGCGCGCTGCCATGGAAGACGCCTTCAGGCGCATTGCATGCGCTGGCAAGGCACCTGGCATCCTGATGGCTGACGAGAAACTGGCGCGTCACTACGTTGACCGGGGCGGCCTGTTTGTTGCGGTCGGGCTCGACAGCAACCTGCTGGCTCGCCACAGTTCGGCGCTGGCCGCCAGCTTCAAGCCGACGGCGCTTCCTTAAATCAAGCTTGCGCTACCTCAGACGTAGCGGGTCCAGCCGGCGTTCTGGTCTTGATGGATCGCCGCTGGCGCGATTGCCTTGATCCGTGCCTGGATCGACCCAGTCGAAAAACCGGCAAATCTCGGCGCTCTGTCCTTGTGCATCGGCATAGCCCAGTGCCATCAGTTCGCGTGTGTAACTCGACTCGAACAGCAGGTAGCTGGCCAGTGCTGCACCCTTGACGTCAGCCGCCTTGGTCGAGACGCCAACGCCGCCGAGCATGGTGCGCACCGCCTGCGGCAGGTCCCCGATGTGGCGCGCCGCGATGTCGTCAAGTCTTTGCGAGGGTGAGATCAGCAGCAGGTCAACCTGGCGCAGCGCACTGGCGCTGCGCGCCTCGACTGGCACCAGCGACATGGTCAGGTTGATGCGGCGCATGCGTTCCACGTCCACCGCCAGTGCGTCCAGAAAGATGCTCGACAGCGCGTGTCCGGCAATCTGCGCCAGCGATGGATAGGTGCTTCGCTTGCCGGTCGGGAATTCGCCGCGCGGTTCAGCCAGGCGCCCGGCCCCGATCACCAGAATGCGGCTTGCGCCGAGGTGGATGGCCGGTGCCACTGGCGCCGACTGGCGCATGGATCCGTCACCAAAATACTCCGAATTGCCGTCGATCTGCAGCGCCATCGCCGGGAAGACAAAGGGAATCGCCGAGGACGCCAGCAAGTGCTCATAGGTGATGCCATCGCGCACCGAACGTCGCCGCGAACGCACCCAGGGCAGCAACCGCGGCTCGCCGTCAAAGAAGGTGATGTGCTCACCCGATGTGTAGCTTGATGCCGTCACGGCCAGCGCCTGGAGATGACCCTGGCGGATCAGTTCGGGCAGGCGTTCCAGTGGTGCGATGCGCTTGAGCAGGTCCAGCGCTGGCGCATTGTTGAGCAGGGAGCGTGGCTTCATGTGGCGCCATTTGGCAATCAGCCAACCCAGCGACAGCAGCGTCATCAGGGTGGCGCCCGAGCGCAGCATGCTCAGCGAGTCGGCCCGGTAGACCTGCTCGGCGTGGATGTTTTTCCAGACCTCGACGATGCGGCGCACGCTGGCGTCAAAATCATCGGCACCGCAGGCCAGTGCGCTGGCGTTGATGGCGCCGGCCGAGGTTCCGGTGATGATGGGAAAGGGGTTGGGCTGGTGCAGCGCGCCACAGGCTTTGCGGATATCGGCAATCGCCTCCAGAACACCGACCTGATAGGCTGCGCGCGCACCACCGCCACTGAGGATCAGTCCGGTAACGTCCGTGCTCGCGCGGTAATTAGGCATGAAAACATTATCCACTGCTGGCCAGGGGTGAGCGATTGTTCGCTAGACTACAGGCCTTCAGGAGTAATCAATGGCAGTGACAGAACAGACGATCATGGACGCGCTCAAAAGCGTCGTCGATCCCAATACCGGACGCGACTTCGTGTCCGCCAAGGCAATCAAGAACTTCAGCCTTCAGGGCGACGACGTGGCCTTCGATGTGGAACTGGGTTACCCGGCGAAAAGCCAGGTGGCGGGCTTTCGCTCGGCGCTGATCGCTGCTGCCCGCAGCGTCGCAGGCGTCGCCAACGTCTCGGTCAACGTCAGCAGCAAAATTGCTGCACATGCCGTGCAGCGCGGTGTACAACTCCTGCCCAAGGTGAAGAACATTGTGGCGGTGGCCTCTGGCA
>QYPX01000140.1 GCA_007280205.1 Comamonadaceae bacterium | reverse complement strand
CTCTGGGTCGCCAACTACAAATTGCTGCCTGAAACCCTGCACATCACGCACCGGCAACCGTTCAACGCGAGCAACCTGATGCAGGGCTATTGGCAACTGGGACTGGATCCGCGCTTTTTGCTGCTGGCACTGGCCAGTGGCGTACCCTTTAACGGCATGTTCCTTTACGTGCTGTCGGCGCCGGTCTTTTTGGGAGAACACCTGGGCCTGGCGCCTACCCAGTTTTTCTGGTTTTTTGTGCTCTCCATCAGCGGCATCATGGCCGGCGCCTGGGTTAGCGGCCGCCTGGCAGGCAAGATCGCTCCAAAGCAGCAAATCAAGTACGGCTTTGCCATCATGCTGCTCATTGCACTCATCAATCTGGCTGCCAACATCCTGTTCAAGGCCGAGGCCTCGTGGGCGCTGATACCTATTTCCATCTTCTCGTTTGGCTGGGCCATGATGGTGCCGGTCGTCACGCTGCTGGTACTCGACCTGCACCCGATGCGCCGCGGCATGGCGTCCTCCCTGCAGTCCTTTATCGGGGCTACTGCCAACGGACTGGTGGCAGGGATGATCGCGCCGCTGATCATGCATTCCACGGTAGCCATGGCAGCGGCATCGCTCGCCATGATGTGTGTTGGTCTGGTCGCCTGGATCTACGTGCGCCGGCGCTGGCCTGAGATCGGCCAGATGGTGGTGCATCCGCTTCATTGAGTTGTCCAGCGACTTATGCCATCCGAACATCAAGACAAGTCCGTCGCCGGAGCGCCAAGTGTGGCCATTCTGCTGTGCACACTGCGCGCTCACGATTACCTGCGTCAACAACTCGACTCCATTGTGGGCCAGACTCACACGTCCTGGTCCATATGGGTTTCGGACGATGGCTCGGATCAGAGCACACACACCATCCTTGGCGAGTATCAGACAAGGCTGGGCAGTTCGAGGTTCAATATTCTGCGTGGGCCAGCCCAAGGATTTGCCGCCAACTTTCTCTCTCTGGCCTGCAACACCAGCGTTAGCGCCGACTATTACGCCTACGCCGACCAGGATGACATTTGGGAGTCAGACAAACAGGCGCTGGCATTGCGGTGGCTTGAAGGCATGACGGCTGACGTTGCGGCGCTTTACTGCGCCCGCACCAGCAAAGTCGATGCAAACAATCAGGACCTTGGATTGTCAGAACGGTGGACCAAGCCGCTTGGCTTTGCCAATGCACTGGTGCAAAGCATTGCCAGCGGCAACACCATGGTGTTCAACCGGGCAGCGCGTGATCTGCTGGCCGCAGCCGGCCCCAAGATTCAGGTTGCGGCTCACGATTGGTGGACTTACCAACTGGTGTCGGGCAGCGGCGGGCGCGTTTTCTACGACAGCAGGCCAACCGTGCGCTACCGCCAGCACCGTGACAACCTGATTGGCACCAATGGCACCTGGAGTGCCCGCTTCCAGCGTGCCCACATGTTGCTGCGCGGGCGCTTTGGAAAATGGAGCCAGATGAATGTTGCTGCTTTGCAAACGATGCGGCCCCACCTCACCTTGGAAAATCAGACGCGATTGGATGATTTTGCAAAAGCCCGCCAGGGAGGCCTCGTGGCCAGGCTGGCCGCCTTTCGACGATCAGGTGTCTATCGTCAGACCCGGTTTGGTAATCTCGGGCTTGTGGCAGCGGTCATCCTGAAGAAACTGTAAGGCACTCCGGGGTCTCTTACGCTGGGCTCAGCAACGTCCGGTAGAGGGAGTCGTAATAGAAAGCCTCCTCTTCGACCCGCAATGGCAGCGGCAAGCGGGCTTGCCAGCCTTTGATTTGTTCCGGCTCAGCAGCGACTGAGCCAATGGCCTTGGCCCAGGCTTTGACATCCTCACAGGCGAGTGCCAGTCCGGCGCCATTTCGTGACACCTGCTCACCTGGCGCGCCCAGGTCGGACACCAGCGCCGGCACTCCCAGGGCCGCTGCTTCATGCAGCGCCAGAGAAAAAGTTTCGGGAACGCGTGAGGGCAGGCACAGCAGATCGGCTTGCGCGATCGCCTCAAATACCTTGCCCGGTTCCAGATGACCCAGAAACTCAACCCTGGCATCGGCCTTGCCAAGCGCCAAAACTTCCGAGTGGTAGGCGGCTGCGCCATGAAAGCCGCCTATGATCTTCAATTCAATGTTGGATGCCTTTACCAGCGCCAAGGCGCGCAACAATAGATCGAGGCCCTTTTGCGGAATGATTCCGCCTACATAAACCAGTCTGACCCTGAATTCATTTTCAAGTTGTCGCCCCTCTATCGCCTTCTGGTTGGCCAACGCCAACAGGTCGATGCCGTGCGGTACGACCCTGAAATCGAGCGCCGCAAACGCCGCCCGAAAGCGATTGGCCACAAATTCTGAGGGTGTCACACGCACACTGGCCGAGGCCAGCAATTCCGCTGCATGCTGGTAGCGACTCGCCAGAGAATCGCGGCTCCACGGCGCAGTCAGGCAGCGCTCGCCGCACTTCTTCCCCAACTGCGGCCCATCGCAAACCTGATTGTCCAGATTCACCAGATTGATGCGTGGGCAGGCCAGAAAGAAATCGGTCAATGTCAGGATCAATGGCAAGCCACAGCGCTGCGCTGCCAGCACAGCCGTACTCATGCGCATGGTATGCATGACATGCGCAAGCTCAAAACGCTCCTGCTTCATCCAGCCCACCATCGGCTCAATCAGGGATGATTCAATCTCAAGACTGAAATCGGCTGATGCAGGTAGTATTTCCCGTGGCAGCAGTGTTAGCGGCACACCCTGGTAAACCGAGTCGTGTGCTCCTGCCAAATATTCGTTGCAAGACACGCCTGCCGCATCAGGTGTCACTGCGCAGGCGAGGATTCGCACGTAATGCCCGGCGCGTTGCGCCGAACGCGCCAGATTCAATGCAACGCGTTCCGTGCCGCCAGAAAACTCCGGATAAAACTGATGCAGAATGATCAGAATGCGCATCAAACACCTGCCCTGAGTTCGTTGTTGATGGTGTCGACCAGGGCTTGATCAGGTCCCGCAGAGCGCAATCTGTGCATGTACATGAAACCCAGTGCCGAGCCGGCCGTCGCCGCGAAAGTCTTGCGCACAGCTTCTTGCAAACCATCCTGTAGCAGCGCATCCTGGGCGCCGTAAACCTCGGCGGCAAATGCGTTGAAATGGGTCAATCGAGCCAGAAAGCTGTCGGTAAAGCGCCGCGCTTCACTCTGCGCCAGAGCATCGATGGCGCCAGATTGCAGGCGGCTGCTCAGCGTGTTGACATACTGATCCAGTCGTTCGTCGCCGAGAGCGCAATGCCCCTGTGTCTGCAACTCGGCACACTGCTGTCGACAAAGCACAATCCAGTCGGCAAGCGCCTGATTCAGTATCAGTCCCGGTTGTTTGGTGCCGAGTGCGGGCAGCAAAGCCGAGACATGTCTGGCACAGGAAACAATGCCAAGCACCAGGCCTGGCACAGATTCCAGCGCGGGGATCAAGAAGTCATCAAACATGCCGACCAGAAAAATAACGTCAACATAGGAACGCTTCAAGTAGTAAAAAGCGGCCCGATTGTGCGAATGCACAACCTTGATCGAGGCCAGCATGGCAACCCGGTGCCCATCCTTGATCAGACGGATACCCAGATCCAGATCCTCTGCATAGTCGCCCTGATAGCCGTACTTCCCGAAAATTTCCCGAGAGATCAGACAGGCCACATCGCTGAGCTGCCCGCGCGAGCGCAGCGCCATGTGGTCGCCGCCCTGATAGTCCCCAATCCGATCCTGCTCATGACAGCCCAGAAAGCGGTAGTGGGTGTCGATCATCGAGTCGTACATCATGTCGCTGTCGCTTCGACTGTATTCAGAGCAAGAGGCTGCCACCAAGCCACTTTCGGCATGATCCATCAGGTAACGCAGCATGCCGTAGGCCCAGTACTCACCAATCGGGTAGGCGTCCTGCACCATGAAAATCAAATACTCGCTGCTGGCATGGGCGGCACCCAGATTGCGGGCGTGGCTGTGACTGAACTCGGCCTGTGAAATCTCAACCACACGGCAGCCCGCTTGCTTGGCCCAGGCCACGGTCTGATCCTGCGACCCCGAATCAACAATGACAATTTCAAGTTGCCGCAAACCCTTTTGGGACTGCAACTTGCGCAGCAACCAACGAAATTCCAGACCGGCGTTGAACGTCGGGATCACCACAGACACACTGGCGTCAATCGGTGTTTTTGTGTCCGTCAAATCGGGGTGCAACCGCAGTTCACGTCCTGCCGGCGCAGACGCTTTGAATACATGCTCATTGCCTTGCGGTAAAGGGCTTGCCAGTACCGCACCATAGGTTTTCCTGTTGCGCAGGTAGTGTGGCAGGCGGCGCACGAAACCGCGCACATCGTGACGGCGAATTTCGCCCCGGACCGCGCGCCAGGTGTTGCGCAGCAGCTGCAGCGGTGCTGGGCTGGTCAACCAGCCCAGCAGACGGCGCGCAACCCGCAAAGGCCGCGTCAGACGCCATGAATTGGAATGGTAAATCTGGAGCAGTTGGTCGTTCAATGCCTCAAGCTGCTTCAAGTGTTGCAGGCGCAGGCGAGCCAGCTTCTCAAGCTCAAGTTGCTGTGCAAATTCGTTGGCGTTTGCGGTTGACAAACGTTGCTCTAGTTCTAAAGTCGCACGTTGAGCATCGGACACGACTTGTGTCAACTCGGCAATGTTGGTTCTGGCCTGCTCAAGTTGTTGCAGGTGTTTCAAGCGCAAATGGTTCAATCGGTCAATTTCCGATTGCTGTGCGAGCATTGATCGATTCAGCTCGGCAATAGAGCTTTGTGCTTGCTCAAGCTGCTGCAAATGATACAAACGCAAGCGACCCAAAGTATCAATTTCGGCTTGCTGTGTGACCACCGATTGATTCAGGTTGGCAATGGCGCTTTGCGCCTGCTCAAGCTGTTTTAGGTGCTGCATTCGCAGCGCGCCCAGTTTGTCAATTTCAAGCTGATGCGCCAGTATCGATTGGTTCAACTCGGCAATCGCCGCTTTGGCCTGCGCAAGCTCAAACGCATGACTGCTTGCTTTTTGTTCTGCATGTTCAAGGTCCTGCGTCCGTTGGCCTTGCCAATCAATCAATCTCACGACGTCTTGCGCGTCCCATCGGACCAGCTGGCGTGCGCCAAAACGTTGCAGCATCGAATCGCGCAATGCGCCGTCAGCCACTGCATGGCCGGAGCCGGTGGTGGCATCCAATTCATACAAGGCTGATACTCCTGGCACACGTTTGAATTCTCCCTTGGCAGCCAATTGCAGCCAAAAATCCCAGTCTTCAAACAGTGCCAGATCCTCATCAAAGCGACTGACGGTCGGACGGCGTACTGCCTCCATTCGAAACATCATGGAATGGATAGGAAGGTAGTTCTGAAACTGCAATAGTGACCGATCAAACTCGCGCTGATAGACGTGGATCCGGGTGTCCAGATCGTCGTTGCCTGGAACGAGTGTTGCGCGTACATCGCTGTAAGCTGCGATCAAGGGTAAATCCGCTTCAAGTGCGACTACCAGCTTGTGCAAATGATCAGGCATGAGTTGATCATCATCGTCCAGGAAAACTGCATAGGTTCCGCGTGCCGCGTCAAGCAGTGCATTGGCGGCAGCACTTCGTCCCAATGGCCGCCCAGGCTCCAGAGTCTGCGTCACCCGCTCAGCGATACCTCTTGGCAGGCTTGTCAACGGGTGGCCGCTGGCGTTAACCAGGATAATTTCCCAACCAGAGAATGACTGCGCCACAACAGAGGCAATCGCCGCCTGAAGCGATGGGCGGTTCATCGTTCTGATCAGAACGCTGACGATTGCGGTGCTTTCTCCCTCATTTTGTAGTGGAGAAGTTCGCTCTGACGTCTGCCCGAATGACTCCTTCAGGTCGGCAGGCGTTTGCCGGTTGATGCTTGCGGTAGTTGCCCCCAGGAGCGGTTTGGCAGAGCGCAAGCCCAGAGACATGCTGCTGAACCAGTCTGCCCACCCGGGGGAGTCCAGTTCCTGTGCGGACGACAGCCAAAATGCCTCAGCTGCCAACACGTTCTTGGACAAGGTATAGGTTCGAAATTGATTGAGAGCCTGGATGTGGCCCAGATAATTCTGGTGCTCCAGTTGCGACATAAAGCAGCGCATGGCCGCTTCCTTGGTATCCATTACCGTGCTGATGTCTAGCAACACATTGGGCCGCAGCGGTGCCCCCACCTCGTAAAAAGCCAAACGCAGCCCCGGCGTCGAGCGGCGCACCGCTTCCGTGGCCAGTAGCTGGGCTTGCCTGTGGTCCGGGTGATATTCCAGCGGTGATGGCGCGTAAACCAGATCGGCTCCGCACTGGGCAATCTTGTCCGCCAGGCGCTGCGCCAACTCATCGGCGTAATGCAAACCCCCGTCCGGCAAGCCCCAGAACTCCGGCTTACCGTAGCCTAGCAGCTGCGCCGCTGCGATGCTCTCGCGCTGGCGCACGTTGGCGTCGGCATAAAGCGCGCCGTCGGTCAATATCACCACACAAACCGGATGTCCGCTTTTCACGTGCTGGGCGATCGCGCCGCCACAACCAAACACCTCGTCGTCCGGATGCGGTGCCAGCACCAAGACGGCCCGGGCTGGCAGGCACGAGCTGGCACTGTAGGGGATGAGATCGGTTTCCAAGGGCGTCAATGATAACGACTGAG
>QYPX01000029.1 GCA_007280205.1 Comamonadaceae bacterium | reverse complement strand
TGGGAGCAAGGGTTGGGGAGTTCGTCCGGGAAGCGGGGAATTTTAAGTCATAGCCGTCCTTGGCACCGCCCTGAAACCGCCGCCATCAGAAACTTGTCGCCATCGGTACTCGAAGCCGGCCAAAAATCAGCTACGCTCGCTGTTTTGGATCCTCGAACGCCACTGCAAAGACTCCATGCCATGAACCAGAAAACCTCACCTCTGTCCCTGCTCAAAGATGCTAGCCTGCTCAAGACCGATGCGCTGATCAACGGTCAGTGGATCAAAGGCAGCAGCCGCTTCGACGTGATCGACCCCGCCACCGGCCAAAAACTGGCCGATGTGGCCAATCTGGGACCGGTTGAGGCCGAACTCGCCATCGCTGCCGCCAACGCCGCCTGGCCGGCCTGGCGCAACAAGACCGCCAAGGAGCGCAGCATCATCCTGCGCAAGTGGTTTGATCTGCTGATGGCGAATCAGGACGATCTGGGCCGCATCATGACGGCAGAACAGGGCAAGCCGCTGCCCGAAGCCAAGGGCGAAATCGCCTACGGCGCCAATTTCGTGGAATGGTTTGCCGAGGAGGCCAAGCGCATCAACGGCGAAACCCTGCCGCAGTTCGACAACACGCGGCGCATTCTGGTACTGCGCCAGCCCATTGGCGTCTGCGCTGCCATCACGCCCTGGAATTTCCCCAACGCGATGATCACGCGCAAGGTGGCGCCAGCCCTGGCTGCGGGCTGCACGGTTGTCATCAAACCGGCGGAACTCACCCCCTTGAGCGCGCTCGCCGTGGCCGAACTGGCGATCCGTGCCGGCCTGCCGCCCGGCGTGCTCAATATGCTGACAGCCGATGCCGACAACAGCATTGCCATTGGCAAAGTGCTGTGCGCCAGCGACGTGGTACGCCACATCAGTTTCACCGGGTCCACCGAGGTTGGCCGCATCCTGATGGCGCAATCGGCCCCGACGATCAAGAAGTTGTCATTGGAACTCGGCGGCAATGCGCCCTTCATCGTCTTTGAAGACGCCGACATCGACTCCGCCGTCGAAGGCGCGTTTGCCAGCAAATACCGCAACGCGGGCCAGACCTGTGTCTGCTCGAACCGCTTCTACGTGCAGGAAGCGGTGTACGAAGAGTTCGTCACCAAATTCGCTGCCAAGGTCGCCACCGCCAAGGTCGGCAATGGTTTTGCGGAGGGCGTCAACCAGGGGCCGCTGATCGAGGAAGCGGCGCTGGTCAAGGTGCAGCGCCACGTTGACGACGCCGTAGCCAAAGGCGGTCGTGTGCTGGTCGGTGGCAAACGTCTGCCGGGTCTGTTCTTCGAGCCAACTGTGGTGGCCGACGCCAGCGCCGACATGCTGTGCGCCAGGGAAGAAACCTTTGGCCCGTTTGCACCGGTCTTTAGATTCAAGACCGAGCAGGAGGCGATAGCCGCTGCCAACAACACCGAGTTCGGCCTGGCCAGCTACTTTTACAGCCGCGATGTGGGCCGCATTTTCCGCGTCTGCGAAGCGCTGGAGTACGGCATGGTCGGCGTCAACGTTGGCATCATTGCGGCCGAGCATGTACCCTTTGGCGGCGTCAAACAATCCGGCCTGGGCCGCGAAGGCTCACACCACGGCATCGACGACTATGTGGAAATCAAGTATGTCTGCCTCGGCGACATCCTGAACTAACTTCGACACAAGAAAGAGACGAACAACATGACGAGCAAATTCACCAGCGCCGGACAGAGCGACGTCAAACACCATCTGCATCCCTACACCCAGTTGCGCGACCACGAGCGCGATGGGCCGCTGGTGATTGTGCGCGGCGAAGGCGTGCAGGTGTTCGACGAGCATGGCAAAGCCTACATCGAAGGCATGGCCGGGCTCTGGTGCGCTTCGCTCGGCTTCTCCGAGCAGCGTCTGGCCGACGCTGCCTTCCGCCAGATGAGCACCCTGCCCTACTACCACTCGTTCTCGGGCAAGGTGCCCGGGCCGGTGACCGAGCTGGTGGAGGCGATGATCAAGTGGGCTCCGGTACCGATGGCGCGCGTGCTGTTTGCCAACTCGGGTTCCGAGTCCAACGACACCGCCTTCAAGCTGGTGCGCTACTACAACAACGCCAAGGGTCGGCCGCTGAAGAAAAAAATCATCGCACGCAACAAGGGCTACCACGGCGTCACGGCTGCGGCAGCCTCGATGTCGGGTCTGGCCAGCATGCACCAGAACTTCGACCTGCCGCTGCCAGGCATTGTGCGGGTCAGCTGCCCGCACTTCTACCAGTTCAGCCTGCCGGGCGAGACCGAAGCCCAGTTTGTAGATCGTCTGGCCCAGGAACTGGAGGACACGATCCTGCGCGAAGGCCCCGACACGGTGGCCGCTTTCATTGCCGAGCCGGTGCAAGGCGCCGGCGGTGTCATCATTCCACCTGCGGGCTACTTTGCCAAGGTTCAGGCGATCCTGAAAAAGTACGACATCCTGTTTCTGGTCGATGAAGTCATCACAGGTTTCGGCCGGCTCGGCCAGGCTTTTGGCACCCAGGTGTTTGACCTGAAGCCCGACATGATCACGGTCGCCAAGATGCTGACTTCGGCCTGTGTACCGATGTCGGCGCTCTACCTTACCGACGAGATCTACCAGACGATTGCCGACGCCAGCGCCAGCATCGGTGTCTTCGGTCACGGCTACACCTACAGCGGGCATCCGCTGGCCTGCGCCGTGGCACTGGAAACCCTGCGCATCTACGAGGCCGACCAGGTGCTCGCGCATGTGCAGAAAGTCTCGCCCCGGCTACAGCAGGGCTTGCAGCAATTCAAGGACCATCCGCTGGTCGGCGAGGTACGCGGCATGGGCCTGATCGGCGCCATCGAACTGGCGGCCGACCCGGCAGAGCGCAAACCCTTCGACCCCAAGCGTGGCGTCGGCGCCTACCTGGTCAGTCGCGCCCAGGCGCACGGGCTGATCCTGCGCGTGCTGATGGGCGACGTGATCGCATTTTCCCCGCCGCTGATCATTACGGAGTCCGAGATCGACGCGCTGCTGGAGCGCACCAAACTGGCGCTGGACGAGACACTGGCCTGGGTCCGAAGCTGACAAGACTGTAAGGTCTGAGGGCGGCAGGGCCGCTATAGTGGCGAGAATTCCTAAAGTTGATGCAGCATGGCCTTGATTGAATTTGAGCACGTCTTCAAGCACTACCCGGGCAGCCCGAGCGCCGCGGTGGATGACTTGAACCTGCATATCCAGGCCGGTGAATTCCTGACCCTGCTCGGACCTTCTGGCTCCGGCAAGACCACGACCCTGATGCTGCTGGCCGGCTTTGAGGCACCGAGTGCCGGCGCCATCCGGCTCGACGGCGCGTCGATTGAATCCCTGCCACCGCACCAGCGCAATATGGGCGTGGTGTTTCAGAGCTATTCGCTGTTCCCGCACATGATGGTGGCCGAGAACGTCGCCTTTCCGCTGTCGGTACGCAAAGTGGCGGCGAGCGTCATTGCCGAGAAGGTGAATGCGGCGCTGACCAAGGTGCATCTGGAAAACCTCACGCATCGCAAGCCCCATCAGCTCTCGGGTGGCCAGCAGCAGCGCGTGGCACTCGCGCGGGCCCTGGTTTTCGAGCCACGACTGGTCTTGATGGACGAGCCGCTGTCTGCACTGGACAAGAAACTGCGCGAAGAAATGCAGCTGGAAATTCGGCGACTGCACCGCGAGTTGGGTGTGACCATGGTCTTTGTCACGCACGACCAGTCCGAAGCCATGACGCTGTCAGACCGGGTCGCGGTTTTCAATCAGGGCCGCATCGAGCAACTCGCCTCGCCCAAGGAACTGTACGACGCACCGGCCAATCCCTTTGTTGCCAATTTTCTGGGCGACAACAACATGCTTGACTGCACACTCGATGAAGGGCTGCCAACTGGCGCTACATCCGGCACCGGGCGCGTCAGGACTGCGGCGGGGCAGAGCGTGCAATCGCGTATTTGCACGACCCAGATCCTGCCAAAGAACTGCACGGTCAAACTCTGTGTTCGGCCCGAGTTCCTGCAGGTGGCGTCCGATCCGGCAGCACTGGCCACGCCGAACTGCCTGAAGGCCACCCTGCTCGACCTGATTCATCAGGGCGACCACTGGCGCTTGGTGGCGCGACTGGAGGGCGTAGTGCCAAGCGGCAAAGAGGCGCCGCAATGGTTTGCAAAGATCAGCCCGGGGACTTTGCCCCCGGGCCTGATGGTGGGGCAAAACTTGTGCCTCGGGTTCCGGCCCGAAGACGCATGGGTGTTTTGATGGTTTGGCGTTAGTTCTTATTTTTACAACGGAGAGCAGATATGAAGAAGCAAGTATTGGCAACGGTTGCAGTTGCGGCCACCCTGGCCTGTCTGGGCACCCAGGCACTGGCGCAGTCGCGTGATTTGAACGTCGTCTCCTGGGGCGGCGCCTACCAGGATGGGCAGAAGGAAGTATTCTTCAAGCCCTTCAATGCCACCGGCACCAAACTGACCGACGAAGCTTGGGACGGCGGACTGGGCGTGTTGCGCACCAAGATCAAGGGCGGCAACAACAACTGGGACGTGGTGCAGGTCGAGGCCGATGAACTCGAAGTCGGCTGCGACGAAGGTCTTTACGAAAAGCTTGACGTGACCAAGATTGGTGGCGCAGCGCGTTACCTGCCAGGCACAGTGCACGCCTGCGGTGTCGGCGCCATCATCTACAACCTGGTGCTGGCCTATGACGGCGACAAGATCAAGAGCACCCCGAACGGCTGGGCTGACTTCTTCGACACCAAGAAGATCCCCGGCAAGCGCTCCATCCGCAATGGCGCCAAGTGGAATCTGGAAGTGGCCTTGATTGCCGACGGCGTCTCTTCGAAGGACGTTTACAAGGTGCTGCGCACGCCCGAAGGCGTTGAGCGCGCTTTCAAGAAACTCGACACCATCAAGGCCGATCTGGTGTTCTGGAAGAGTGGCGCCCAACCGCCGCAGATGCTGGCCGCCGGCGACGTTGCCATGACCACCGCCTACAACGGGCGCATCACTGCCGCCAACGAGAAGGACAAGAAGAACTTCAAGATGGTCTGGAAAGACACGCCCTACACCCTGGACAGCTGGGTCATCATGAAGGGCACACCGCAAAAAGCCAATGCCGAGAAGCTGGTTGAATTCATGGGTCGTCCTGACAACCAGGCCAGGCTGCCCAAGTTCGTGCGTTACGGCGTGACAGCAGCCGCGGCGGCACCGCTGATCGACAAGTCGCTGATGGGCGACCTGCCCACCAATCCGGACAATCTGAAGCTGGCGTTTGCCGAAGACGTGAAGTTCTGGATCGACAACGGCGACAAGCTGGCCGAGCGCTGGACCAAGTGGGCCGGTACCAAGTAATAGGCATTCGTCATTGAGTCCCCAGGCTTGTCATTGCGTCCCCGGATCAGAGCTTGCCCCGGGCTCGATCCGGGGTCCGGGGTTTCAACATCCGCAATCCAGGGTTCGCGTGACAGTGGATGCCGGATCAAGTCCGGCATGACACGCGGAAACATGGATCGCCACGCTGCGCTCGCGATGACGAGAACGATATCTGAATAGTCACACCATGCTGCTACGCCACCGAAGTGCCCTGCTGTTGCCCCTCACCGGGTTTCTGCTCGTGTTCTTCGTGGCGCCGCTGGTCTGGCTGCTGTCGCTGGCGGTGCGCGAGGCCGAAGTGCCGCGCGCCTTGCCACGCACCCTGACGGCCCTGCAAAGCTGGCACAGCGGCCAGCCCCTGCCGGCACCTCTTTTTTCCGGCTTTGCCCAGGATCTGGTTGAAGCACGCGCCGCCAGCACGCTGGCCGACGCCGCAAGGCGCCTCAATTACGAAGTCAATGGTGTGCGCAGCACCCTGATGCGCGCCGCCCGTGAAGTCTCCTCCGCCCCGACCGGGACCGTTTTTGATAGCGGGTTTTTCAGCACTGTCGATCCGACTCTGGCCAGCCCCGAATTTTTTGCCGCCGTGCAACGCGCCAAAGGCCCGGCCTCCGCTTACTACCTGCTCGCCGCTTTTGACCTGGCGCGCAATGCCAGCGGCGAGATTGAACGCGCTAGCGAAGCCAACCGGATTTACGTCGATGTGCTGCTGCGCACCCTGGGTATCAGCGCCAGTGTCACGCTGCTGTGCCTGCTGCTGGGCTTTCCGGTGGCCATGCTGCTGACGCAGGTGAAGGAGCGAACCGCCGACTGGTTGATGATTCTGGTGCTGCTGCCGTTCTGGACATCCCTGCTGGTGCGTACCGCCGCCTGGGTCGTGGTGCTGCAGCGCGAGGGCATGGTCAACACCGTGCTGATGCGTCTGGGCCTGATCACCGAACCGCTGACGCTGATCTACAACCGCACCGGCGTGCTGATTGCCATGACGCATGTGCTGCTGCCTTTCATGATCCTGCCGCTGTACAGCGTGCTCAAGGGCATTGCGCCGCACTACATGCGCGCAGCGGCCAGTCTGGGTGCACCGCCCGTGGTGGCCTTCTTGCGTGTTTATCTGCCGATGGCGGCACCGGCCATCGCCGCCGGCTCGGTCATGGTCTTCATTCTGGCCATGGGCTACTACATCACGCCGGCCCTGGTCGGCGGCGGCTCGGACCAGATGCTCTCGTATTTTGTGGCGACCTACACCACCGACACCGGCAACTGGGGGCTGGCCTCGGCGCTCGGCCTGATGATGCTGGTCACCACGCTGGCACTGTATGGCGTGGCGCACAAGCTCTCGGGCGGTCGCGCCCTTTCCATGGGATAGCTGGATGACCCACTTCAAATTCCCCTGGAAGCCGCTTTACTGGCTGCTCTGCGCCCTCATTTTGATGTTTCTCCTGGTGCCCATCGCCGCCATCATTCCGCTGTCTTTCTCCAGCGGCTCCTTTCTGACTTACCCGCTGCCGGGTCTCTCGCTGCGCTGGTACCAGGAGGTGCTCGGCGGTGGCAAGTGGCTCACGGCGCTGGGTAACTCGCTCTACGTTGGCCTGTTTGCCACCGTGATCTCGGTCATCCTGGGAACCCTGGCCGCGCTCGGACTGATGCGGCTCAAAGCCTGGTGGGCCGACCTGCTCAAGCTGGTGATGCTCTCGCCCATGATCGTGCCAGTGATCCTGATCGCCGTGGCCTGCTACTTCTTTCTGGCACCGCTCTCGCTAACCAGCAGCTACAGCGGCCTGATCATCGCCCACACCGTGATTGCCGTGCCCTTTGTCGTGGTACCGGTGCTGACGGCGCTGGAGATGCTGGATCCCAATCTGGCTCGCGCTGCTGCCGCCTGTGGTGCCACACCGCGCGTCGCTTTCATGCGCGTCACGCTGCCAGGCATCATGCCGGCCATGGCCTCCGGCGCGCTGTTTGCCTTTGCCGCTTCCTTTGACGACGTGGTGATCGCGCTCCTGATTGCCGGGCCGGACCAGCGCACCCTGCCGCGCGAAATGTTTTCCGGTCTGCGCGACAGCATGACGCCCGCGCTGACCGCAGTGGCTACCATCATGATTATTTTTTCCACCACCCTGTTCCTGTTGATGCAGATGCTGCAACGCAGAGCGCGCAAGGCAACACGAACCAAATAACCCTCCATGACAGAACAAAAAACGGCCATCGTCACCGGGGCCAGCCGCGGCATTGGCCACGGTGTGGCACAGCGCTTTCGCGACCTCGGCTGGCGCGTCATCACGGTCTCACGCCAGGCACTGCCAGCCACATGCCCTTGGCATGCCGAGCAGAACACGCACGTTGAGCTCGATCTGGCAGACCTGGACCAGATCACCCACACCGTCGACGCGCTACGCCCCCTGCTCGGTGGCTCGAAGTTGCACGCGCTGATCAACAATGCCGGCATTTCGCCCAAGGGACCCGGTGGCGAGCGTGTCAACTCCCTCACCACCGACCTGAAAGTCTGGCAGGAGATGTACAACACCAATTTTTACGCGCCGCTGATCCTCACGCGGGGCTTCGCCCAGGAACTCTCCAACGCCAAGGGCTCGGTGGTGAACCTGTGCTCGATTGCCGGCTACCGCGTGCACCCTTTTGCGGGGGCTGCCTACGCCACCTCGAAAGCGGCGCTGGCCGCGTTGACGCGCGAGATGGCAGCCGACATGGCAAGCATGGGTGTGCGGGTGAATGCCATCGCGCCGGGTGAAATCAACACATCCATCCTGTCACCCGGGACCAGTCAAATTGTGGAAAATGACATCCCTATGCATCGACTGGGCGAAGTCAGTGAGGTGGTGGACCTGATCGAGTTCCTGTGCAGTGGCAAGGCCTCGTACATCACCGGTGCTGAAATCGCCATCGATGGCGGACAGCGTGTTTAGTCTTGTCATGCCGGACCTGAGGAGCCTGCCCCGGACTCCGATCCGGGGGCATCCATGGATTGCGGGTCAAGCCCGCAATGACAAATATTGATTGAAAGGAAACGTATATGCAATATCGACGTATCGGCAGAAGTGGTCTGCGCCTGAGCGAACTCTCGCTCGGCTCCTGGGTGACCTATCACAACCAGGTGGACAGCGTGGCGGCGCGCGAGATGATGGCCGCAGCGTTTGACGCTGGCGTCAACTTCTTTGACAACGCGGAGGCCTACGCCGTTGGCCAGAGCGAGGTCGTGATGGGTGAGGCGATCAAGGCGCTGAAGTGGCCACGCCTGAACTATGTTGTGTCAAGCAAGTTTTTCTGGGGTCTGGACCGCGAGGGCAACTCGATCAACCGCAAGGACACGCTGAACCGCAAGTACCTGTCGCAGGCCATCGACGGCTCGCTGCAACGCATGGGCCTGGACTTCATCGACCTGGTGTACTGCCACCGCAGCGACCCGCACACGCCGATTGAAGAAACCGTATGGGCCATGAGTGACATGATCAGCCGCGGCAAGGCTTTGTACTGGGGTACCAGCGAATGGTCGGCTGACGAAATCCGCACGGCCTGGACTGTTGCCGAACGCCATCATCTGCACAAGCCCATCGTGGAGCAACCGCAGTACCACCTGTTTTACCGCAAGCGCGTCGAGCAGGAGTACAAGCGCCTGTATGAAGACATCGGCCTGGGCCTGACCACCTGGAGCCCGCTGGCCAGTGGCCTGCTGACCGGCAAGTACCGCAACGGTGTGCCGCCGGATAGCCGCGGGGCACGGCAGGACATGGGTTTTCTGGTCAAGGGCCTGACCGACGCCGCCAGGAACGCAGCCGTGACGCAACTCGAACTGATCGCTACCGAACTCGGCTGCAGCCTGAACCAGTTGGCCATTGCCTGGGCGGCACACAACCCGCGTGTCAGCAGCGTCATCACCGGCGCATCGAACCTGGCGCAGTTGCAGAGCAACCTGGGCGCAGTCAAGGTGATAGCGCAACTGACGCCCGACGTGATGACCCGAATCGAGCAGATCAGTTCGCCGCTGGCGAGTTAAGGAAACCGACGATCAGTTAAACTTCAGGCCACAAATGCGGGTGTAGTTCAATGGTAGCTTCTCGCCGCACAGTGAAAAGCAGGTGTCTGCACTTCAAACCTATACCAAACCCTATACCGCGTTAAAACCCGCTACAGCGGGTTTTTTCATGCTCTGGCTGCTACCACACCGCACCAGGCCAGATCGTGCAACGTGGGCCGATCTGGCACGTCACTTCCCGATGCTGGTGTTTCGGATTTCCTGCCTCATAAGCAGCGCATGGGCCTGGTCAGCCAGCGCTGCAGCGCGGGTGATGCGATTCTCTTCCCGCGCCTCAAGCAGCTTGCGCCCCTCTTCAACCAGCGCAGCCTTGAAGTCGGTCGGCGCCTGGGTGTCGGCAAACTGCTGGTCGGTGGTCATATCAGCACCGCCTCTGCCTCGCGCCGAATGACCAGGCCGCGCAGCACTTTACCGCCGCCCTTGATCCATTTGCGCAGTTCTGCTGGCACGTAGTCCCAGGCGCCCGCGTTGATCTTGCGCCGCAAGGTGCTGTTTTTCAGCGCCGACGCGCCCAGGTTGAATGTGAAGTCAATGATCGCCGCCAGGCGGTTGGGGTTGTCGATGCCGGGGCATAGGCGCATGACTTGCGGCAGGTACACGGTGCGCACCATCCACAGCAGCAGTTGCTCTGCCCTTTCGCGGGTGATGGCCGCATCAATCAGGGTGACGCGAGTGCCGTCCTCGTAATAGGTGGCGCCATAGCCAATCGTCGGCACGCCAGCCGGGCACAGGTAGGGCGTGAGGTACAGTCCCTCGAATCGGCGCATCAGCGCCAGCGCGACGAGGATGGCCAGTTCTATCATTTGCCGCGCTTGAACAGACTGCGGTCAGCAAGGTAGATCCCCAGCGCCGCGCCGCAGATCGACCAGCCGTTGTCGTCCAGCACCCAACTGTTTTGGGCAAAGTGGGCCGAGATCATCACAATGGCCCAGGTCGCCACAAAAGGCCGAATCGCGCCGTTCCAAGCGTCGATAAACCAGATACCCACGGTTTTGGTGGTGCCTTTGACGGCCTCAAGCCAGCCCTCGGCCTCGATCTGGTTGATGGCGCCCTCGGCTTGCACCTGGATCACCTTGACCTGTAGATCGGCCTGCACGCGGATAGATTCCATGTTGCGGCCATGCTGCGCGGCGTCAATCTCGGCTTGCAGGCGCATCCGGTCAATCTCTTGCGCGTGTTCCTGGCGCTTGTTCAAAAAGGCGACGACTTCGCCAAACATCAAGCGAAAGACGTTGCCACCCAGGAATGAAAGCAGTGCTGAGATCATCGGTATCTCTCCAAAAAATCAATCCACTCCAGCCACATATCCCAAGCCCGGTCAATCACCGGGCCATAGAGCTTTTCAAGAAAGTCATTCATCGGGCCACCCCTGGTGCAGCAAGAAAAACACCGCGACCGATGCGCCAAGAAACACCAAAAACAGCAGGCCAGCCACGTCGATCAAAACGTCGATCATTTCGGCCCCCGCAGGAACCCTGCCCATATCCATACCGCCGCCAGCGCAAGCAGGCCCAAAATACCCTTGCTCATAATCTCATCCCGCAGCTTTTTCCAGAAGTCTGCGCGATCTTTTGCGGCCTGCATACGCAGCTCGTGCTCAAGCCGATGGCCTGCAGGATCGCCTTGCGGAAATGCTTTACTCATGAGGGCGGCAATTTCTTCTGCCAGGGTCAGCGTTTCATCTGTCATGTGCTGTGTAAGTCGTTTGTCCATGGCTTCAATCTTGTCGTGCACCTGTTGCAGCAGCAGCAGAATGACGCCGTTGTCACGAATTGCGTCATTGGCTCGCCGTTCTATAGATGGAAAAACCGGCATTTCTTCTGGTGCGCTCAATGTGGATTCCCCTATTCAGTGATTAGTTTCAGCGCATCCGTGACAGTGATGTTCAAGCCGTACTTGGTCGAAATGAAGGTTGCAAACAACCTGGCCCTGCTCTCGGTCTCGGCAATGCTCAGCGGCACGGTCTCGGTTGTAGTCTTGAGTTGAAGACGGTAGGCGTCCACTTCTGCCATCAGGGTCAATGTCTTGCGCCTAAGCAGAGCCAGGATCGCCCCGCCCAGCACCAGCAGCAGTGCCGCATCGAGATCAATGTACAGACAGAGCGCAGGCAGCCAGCACATAAACGCCAGGACGGCAGCCCAAAACTGATTGACGTGCAGCAGCTCATGCGCCAGTAGCCCAGCATCGTCTCGCTTGTCGGTGCGGATGCGTACCCACGGCCCGTAGGTGACGCCGGAAAAACCAGCGGGCACGTTGCTGGTGTACTGGATAAGGGCGAGTGTCATGCCGCCACCCTTCTCGATTCCAGAATGCCAAGCATGTGCCGCAAGCTAGCGGTGCGTTTGGCGTGACCCAGGCACGAGGCCAGGGCTTCGGGTGCACCCGATTGAACGGCTCTTGAAAATGTGTATAGGCTGTGCTTGCGCACAAACCGCATACTCTGCCAGGTGCGGTAGCCAACAAAGTTGAGGCCGCGCTTGATCTTGTGCAGGCTAAAGCGTGACAGCACCAGGTGCAGCTTGTCGCTCAGGAACTGCTGAATCTGCCCGAGCGCGTCAACACAACGCTGGCGGCTCCAGCCGAAGATCACAAAGTCGTCCACGTAGCGGCAATACCGCTTTGCACCCAGGCCGCGCTTAATGAAGTGGTTCAGTTGCTTCATGAAGTCAATGAATTTTGTATCTAGCTGTGCTTCGGAATGAGTGCCCATCGCTATCGCTCAGGGCTTCACGCAACGAAGGCGGGGCGGGCACCACCGCCGGTGCCGGCATACGTCCGGGGGCTGCTGCAATCGAGAGTGAACACGCCAGCCCCGGCAGCGTGGCTCCAATTGCCGCCACGGAGCGGCAGAGATTCGATTGCTGCATTGAGGTAAAAAACGTCTCCGTTGGCATCGGGCGTTGCAATGGTGCCGCCGAGTTGCGATGCCACTGGGTAGAAGCCGTGCGCCTTGCACAGCGCCAGGGCCGTCGCGCCTACTGGCGTACCGGATGGGTTGGTCATGCCTTCAAACGCCGATCCGCTACCGCAGACCAGCGTGTAAGCGGTGGTGCCAGAAACTGCCAGTTTGACCGTGCCAGCGGTGCCGGGCGCTACCAATGCGCCAGTGGCGCCGTCGATGGCTTTCCAGGACGCAGAGCCAGCGGCCAAGTCGGTGGCATTCAAAGCGCCGTTGTTGTCGGTGATGATGTTGATCTCGCCACTGTTCACGCGGGCACCGATGCTCCACTCCCAAATGTTCCCGCAGAGCGAATCGATGCCGTTGGGGCTGTTGTCGTGGTTCCACGAGTTCGGGCCAGAGCCGGTGATGATGCGGGCATTGCCCGAGGCCGTGCCGGGTGCCAGGCCGTCAATACGGCGGCCAGACTCCCAGGCGCGATCGCTGGACGCGCCATAGTTGGTGTTGCCGGTTGGCGCGTAGCTGTTGGCGCGGCACCAGAGCGCCAGAGCAGCATATTCAGCGTTGGTGCAAACGTGGTGGCCAGTGCCGCAAGCGCGGGCGTAGGCCACAAACTGATCGTGGTTCAACGATGTGGTCGGGTCAACGCCCGGCAGGCTCAGCAGCTCGCCATTGAGCACAATTCCAGGGTAAGTGCCGACAAAGATTTCAGACTTGGCCACGCTGTTGACCACAAAGGCTGGATGCGTGTTGGTAGCCAGGCTGTTGAGGTTGGCAGAGAGGCCTGACACGATGTTGGCACCGACCATGGCCGGGATCACGTTCATAAAGGTGGGCTGGCCCAGTGCGGTGTAAAGCACAGTTTGCTTGCCGCCGCTGGCGCCTTCTACGCTGGCGCGCAGGCTGTCGGGTACGCTGATGGTGAGTGACATGGTGATGGCTCCTGATTAAGTGGGTTCGACTGGCGCCACTGGCGAGACCAGCAGCGGGCAAAGGGTGAGGGTCATGGGGTCTGTGCCACAAGCCAGTACGGCAACCATTTGCACGGGATTGGCTGGCACGTATTGCAGGGCGCCGGTTTCGCCCAGGTAGATCACGTCGGCAACATTGGCAGGCCGCGCAATGGCCGGCAGCGTGAGGCTTTGGCCGTTGTAGGAAATGGTGACGTAATCGCCTGCTTGCGTGGCAGTAACGTCCGTTGGCTGTGGTGTGATGATGTTGAGCATGGCTTCCTCTGGGTTAAATGGCGACGCCGGTCATGGGGTTGTGGCCGGTGCCGTAGATGTAGGTATAGGCTTCCTGGAATGCGGTCTTGTTGCGTGTGGCGGCGGGGTGCAGCGTCTTCCAGCGCAGGTTGACGGTGGTGGCTGCGCCGGTAACTGTGAGCACAAAGCTGTTGGTGGCGCGGCTGGTTACATGCACTGCGCCGGCATAGGCGGCGTACTGCGCCGCTGCTGTGGTGGCTGCTGTTGGCGCTGCGCTTTCAACTTCGACGATGACTTGGTAATCGGTGTCGGGGTAGGCTTTGGGCAGCGTGACCGTGACCGTGGGGTTGGCACGCACCAGCCAGCAGGCACCGGCCTGCGATACGGCGTCTCGCGCAACAGCGGTTTGCGTGACCTGAGCCGTGCCGGTCTGTACCATGTAGTTTTGCGCTACATCGATGCGTTTGTTGGCGTTGGCGGCTTGCGTCAGGGCATAGTCAAGCGCATAGGTCAATTTGGCTGTTGTCGAATCTTGAATCGATGCCCAGTTGGTGGTATCTGCTCTGGGGTCGGTGGTGCCAGCGCCGGCCACGATGCGCCGGTAAATGGTACGATCCACCGGGCTCCAAACGGCTGCGCCCAGGGCGTAGGTGGTACCAGACACCCATTTGGCGGCGCCTGCACTCACGCCGGCAGCCACCTCGCTGGCCAGGGCGCCGGCTGCGCTTACTACGGCTTCTGCGGCTTTGGTGGTGGCGGTGGCGGCGTTGCCATCTGCCGTCGTACCCAGCGCATTGCACTGCGTCCTGAACAGAACAAGGGCCGCCAGAAAGGCGTCCATGTCGGTTGCAAACGTGGTCGGGTTTTGCGAATTCGGCGTGGTGGGTAGTGCGTCGATGGTCATGCTAGATTTCCTCAAGTCCAAGAGTCACTTCAGCCACGTTGTTGTGCGGTGCGCTGATGGTGAATTTGTTGTAGATGCCCAGGATGGTGAGCATGTCGAAATAGGCGTTGTTTCCGTCGTCCAGTCCGGTCCAAAGTGCTGGCACGGCGTTGAGTAGCACCCGCGCCGCTTTGACCTTGTTGACGCGGCTGGCGGCCACTGTGAGTTTTTGATCGGTCTTGGGCAGCGTGCGCCGTGGCACCAGGGTAGCGTTGCCGTATAGGTCTCGCGTTACGGTTGAAAAGTTTTGCCCGTCATTGCTGGCGCCGTATTGCGAATCGCCCAGGTAAATAAAGGTGCCCATCACGCAAGAGCCGCACTTGACGTTGCCCGATGTGGCGCTGATGGTGATAGTGACGATGATGTCGCTGTACGGCGGCAGATCAAACACGACCATGCTGGGCATGGTGCTGAATGGCTCGAATGCGTAGTCGTAGCCGTCGTTCACGATGCGGGTATTGAGGTCAAAGATGCCGGTGCTTGATGCTGAAAACGCATTGGGGTAAACCGTGCCGCCACCCAGCACCGATGTAGCACTGATCTGAACTTGATTGGCCGAGAGCCCGGCCAGACCTACGGTGTTGATGCGCTGCCCAGGTGTGATGACCACTGTTAAAGGCGAGGCCAGCACGGTTTGTGTGTTGGCTGCCAGGTCGAACATGGCGTATTTGTTGGTCGGGCCGATGTCGATCCATTTAGTGGTTTGCGTCTCTGGCAGCACCGGCAAGGGGTTGCCAATATTGCCAGCAGCAAGCGACTCGTAGCATCGATGGTTGCCAGAGCAGGTGTCACCCAGGCCGTAGGTAGTAGCTGCGTTGTAGGCGGTCTCTGTCGCGCCCAGGATGCGCCACCACAGCGGGCTAGTGCTGGGTGTGTGGCCGGTGTTGGCGGCTTGCAGGGACTCGTAGATTTTGAAGTCGGCCACGACCTTGACGATGGCGCCAAAGCCGTAGGTGGTGCCGCCAGCATAGGCAGCCGGGTCGTGCGGCTCGGCAGCGCCCGTGGTAAACACGGTGGCTGTAGTCAAGACTGAGGGCGTGACTCTCATACAAAAGCCTCAGTCTGGATGGCGCGGCCACCACGAGTGACGGTAATGAGTGTGTCGGAAAACTTCTCTGCGGCTTTTTGGGTGGCTTCGTTGCTCTTTTGCAATGCCGCGACTTTGGCCTCCAGCCGCTCGTTGCTGGCGACCAGGCGCGCCATCAACAAATTGGTTTCGTCACGGCTGGCGCGTTGCATGTCAACAAACGGGCGCGGTGTGATTTCTTCACCAGCGTGAATGCGCGCCGTCATATCAAACGGCACGGCGTTGGTGCCTACCCTGTAGCCGGGCAGGCTGAGCGATTTGCCCACGGCGCGTACGTCGGCTTCGCTGACTCCCCAATTCGTATTTGCAGCAGTTATCAGCTGCGCTGCGGTGTAGGTTGGTGACAGTTCGGTCAGCACTTTTTGCAGGGTTGCAACGGTGATGGATTGCGATGTTCCAATCAATCCGCCCTTGGCTACGATGTCTGTTTTTGCGTAATTTGCGGCTGCAACGATGTCGGTATTGCCTGCCGCAGTGCCGACTCGGGCCATGTCGGTAGCAGACACGCCGAGATTTACGGCGGCTGCGTTCACGATCTGCGCAGCACTGGCCCCGGTTGAAAGCGCACTTGTGAGCGCGCCAACGGAATTGGCCATGCTGACGGTCTGCGCGCCGGTCAGCGCCCCGCCCGTGGTGGTGACGGGGAGTCCAGTCACCGGGACCTCAACGTTCGGGTTTTTGATTTTCAGGCCATTGATAAGTTCAGCAAAGTTGCTTAGCGCGGTGCCAGCCAAGCCCAATTGGGTTCCTATCACCGTGGCAGGGCTGAAGCCCAGCAAGTTGGTTTTGAAGGTCGCCGCTTCCGTCGCCGTTACGCCAAGCGCTGTCACCAGCGCAGCCATATTTGTGCCAGGCTTGCCCATCAGGGTGTCAAGAGTGTCTGATGCGGTTTTTGTTGAAGTCAGAAGGGCGGTAAGGTTGGTTGCTGCTGTTCCCGTCAATCCAAGCGCTTTGGCAATATCCAGACCCGCCTGTTTTGTATCAACAACAAAGGTCGATATGGCGCCGCTGAATTCGCTGTTTGCTACTCCAAGAGCAGCCAAATCTTTTATCAGCGCGTCGAACGACCCGGACATGGTTAGTTGCAATCCGGCAGTTACCCGCAGCGCCTCTGCGTAATTGGCTTGAGCGGTGGTGTTGGCTACCAGGGCTGTGCCGTAAGCATTGGCAAGCTCTGCCACCGACCCGGCCACCAGGCG
>QYPX01000017.1 GCA_007280205.1 Comamonadaceae bacterium | reverse complement strand
TGCAGCAGCACCAGACCACCGCCGGCTGGAAAGACCGAATGCTGGACTTTGACGGACTCAATCAAGTCATTGGTACAGCCGAACTGCTGGCCGAGGGCAAGCGCTACGATGCAGCGCGATAGTCTGGCATAATTATCCATGTATCTCCACATCGGAAGCATATATGGAAACAACAGGGCGATTTCTACAAGCCCATGCCGGCAGCTTTTTCTTGTTCGGGCCGCGCGGCACCGGTAAGTCGACCTGGTTGCGCGCTCTTCGGGACAAAGCCGTCTGGATCGACCTGCTTGATCCGGAAACTTTACGCCTCTTTCAGGCCCGGCCTGAACGCCTTCAGGAGCGCATTGCTGCACAGCCTCTGGCAACAGACGTTGTGATTGACGAAGTGCAGAAGGTGCCAGCCCTCCTGGACGTGGTCCACAAGTTGGTCGAAGGCGAGCGACGATTACGGTTCATCCTGACAGGATCGAGCGCCAGAAAGCTGCGCCGTGGCGCCGCCAATCTACTCGCCGGAAGATTGACCGAACTGCACATGCATCCGTTCATGGCCTCAGAGCTCGCAGACGCATTCGACTTGCGCCGCGCACTACAGGTCGGACTGGTGCCCTTGATTTGGAGTGCTGCCGAGCCTGAGAACACGCTGCGTGCCTATGCCTCGCTCTATCTGCAAGAAGAAGTACAGGCAGAAGCTCTGGTGCGCAATGTGGGCGCCTTTGCGCGGTTCCTGGAGGCCATCAGTTTTTCGCACGGATCGTTGCTGAACCTCGCGGAGGTGGCGCGCGAATGCCAGACTGGACGTAAGACCGTCGAAGGTTATCTGGAGATTCTGGAAGACTTGCTGCTGTCATTTCGCATCCCCGTGTTTACACGCAGGGCCAAACGTCATCTGGTGGCCCACGACAAATTTTTCTACTTCGATGCCGGTGTGTACCGCTCCATTCGCCCCAAGGGACCACTGGACAGTCCAGAGGAAATTGAAGGCATGGCACTCGAAGGCCTCATAGCCCAGCACCTGCGTGCCTGGGCGAGTTACAGACCTGTTCCGGCAGAGCTTTTTTACTGGCGCACAAAGTCCGGCAGCGAAGTTGATTTTGTGCTGTACGGCGCTGACGTGTTTGTCGCCATCGAGGTCAAACGCTCCCGCAACGTGCACCACACCGATCTGCGTGCTCTCAAGGCCTTCAAGGAGGACTACCCGGAAGCTTCCACCTGCCTGCTCTATAGGGGGCAGGAAGAAATCAGGATCGGCGACATACTGTGTTTGCCCTGCGATACCTTCCTCAAGAAGCTGAACCCGAGTAGCCCCATTCTTTGATGGCTATTCAAGTGAAAAGATCTGCATAGCGTCAAGCAGGGTACAGCGCCACGGCGGTTCGGCGATGCGCAGAACTGCTGGCTACTGGAAAACGCCAGCACGGGTAAACCCTTCTCGGCACTCAAAGCGTTGTATTTGCGAGTCGTTAACAACGCAAATTGGCTGGGCGTTAGTCCGAACGGCCTATTTACAAAAAATTTAATGCCATTGATCATGGGGGCCTATTTAACTGCAGTTGGCAGGGACTATGCACCTCTACTCTTTACCAAGGTTGACCAGTAGGTTCGAGTCTTGCTCTCTGAGCGGTTTTTGGACCCACTCCATCGTGCTTGCGCGGCATCCTGGAGTAGTTCGGCAGGCGCGCAAAATATAAGGGGGATTTACCATGGCAAACGCAACAATCACCGCAACAGTAGCGGAACAAACAGTACAAGAAAACAACGACGCAGTCGTCCGTTTTCATCTATCGAGCGCATTGACCAGCTCTACCGGTGTGAAAGTCAGCGTCAACCCGCAGGGCGGCGCCACCACGGCAGACTATGGTCCTTTGTTCTATCACATGGGCATACTCCCCGGCGGCTGGCTGAGTGTTCCTAATGACGGCGTGATCACCATCAATGCCGGGTTTACCGATTTCGAGCTGAAAACCAACATCACGAACGACACCATTACCGAAGGCTACGATTCGCTGGCCTTCACAGTGGCTCAGACCGCCAGCAGCGTGGGTATTGCCGATAGCTGGTGGGTGCCCAGCCTTGTCAATCTTCTGGACGCAGTGGGTACTGGCGCTGCGGCAACGCCACGCAGTATCGCTGCGGGCGCGACCACAGCCGGTGTCGAAGGCTCGGCCACCCGGGCCGAAGCCACCTTCACGATGAGCAATTCTGGAGCCACTTACGCGAACAACGAAGTGCGGGTCAGCATGTACGGCTTGGGTGGTGCCGCTGCGGCTGACTACACCGGCAACCTTCAATACAAGTTGGTGGGAGGTAGTTGGGGGGATGTACCTGCTGGTGGCCTGATTACTATTCCGAATACTCACACGTCCTTCCAATTGGGAATTCTGATAGCCACCGATAGCTTGACAGAAACCTCCGAAGCAATCTCCTTTAACGTGGCTCAAACCACCTCCAGCGTGGGGCTGGTGAATAGTTGGTGGGTTCCCAATGCTGTCAATCTACAGGACGCACCAGGCACCGGTGCCGCGGCGTTGCTCCGCACCATCACGGCGGATGCGCCAACATCCACAGCGGTTGAAGGCTCCGCTACCCCGGCAATCGCTACCTTTAGTGTCTTATATGATCCAACGGATGCAGTCGTCGATACAGCCGATTACGCCAGCACCCAAGTGCGGGTCAGCATGTACGGCCTGGGCGGTGCGGCTGCGGCTGACTATACCGGCGTGTTCAACTACCAGATCGGGACGGGCGGCGCCTGGTCTAGCGTTCCTGCTAATGGTCTGATCACCATTCCAAGTACTGCCACTAAGTTTCAATTGTCGCAGGCGATTGTGACCGACAGCTTGACAGAAGCCAGCGAGGGTATCTCCTTTAACGTGGCTCAAACCACATCGAGCATCGGTCTGGTTGACAGTTGGTGGGTGCCAAGCACGGTCAACATTCAGGATGCACAAGGCACGGGCGCTATGGCACTGCCCCGCACCATCACGACGACATCGCCGACCATCACCGGGATGGAAGGCGCTACGGCAACCGCTACCTTTAGTGTCTTATATGATCCAACGGATGCAGTCGTCGATACGGCCGATTACGCCAGCACCCAAGTGCGTGTCAGCATGTACGGCCTGGGTGGTGCAACTCCGTCTGACTACCTGACCGGCGACCTGTTGTGGCACATCGGAACTACGCCAGGCGGCTGGTCTACCGTTCCTGGCAATGGCCTGATTACTATTCCAAATACTGCCACGCTCTTCCAGTTGGCAATGGAGATCAAGACCGACGCCATTGCAGAAACCAGCGAGGGGATCGCCTTTAACGTGGCTCAAACCACTTCCAGCATTGGTCTGGTTGACAGCTGGTTTGTACAGCGCACCGTCGATCTTGCTGATGTGACCTCCATCTATACCACCGTGACCGGTGCCATTGGCCCTGACCATTTCACGGCCACCGGCAATCCCGACATGTTCGTGATTCCCCACGGCACGTCCAAGGCCTTCGCCGATGGTGCGACCGGGCTGCCGGGAATCGCGGGAGACACCGGCGCCTTTAATTCGGGAGAGCTGTTTGATACGATCACTGGCTTCACTGCTGGAACGGACAAGATTGACTTGACGAATACCGTCACCTCATTAGTCCTGAAAGGGACAGCTGCTACGGAAGAAGCGCTCTTGACCGCGCTAAATGCTCCGGGGTTTAATGTCTTTCTCGGCGCTGGAGTGGTAGGCTATTACACCGTTACCCCTGCTGGTTGGCCCGCCAACGTTTACTTCCTTGTGGATGCCAACGGCGACAACGGGTGGTACCCGGGCGTCGATACTTTCATTAAGATCGTTGGCGGTGGAAGTGTAACGACCGCAGACTTTGTCTGATTCAGGCAACTGATCTCAGTCCAACCAATTCCAGGCCTGCCGCCGCAGAGCAGCGGTCTGGTTTGAGCCGCAAGCAGCGGTAGGCGTTGCGAGCTAAGATGTAGGGAGGAAAAAAATGACGTTTTACTTGCCAACGTGCAAGGGTGTGGCGCTGGTCGCAATGGGCATGGTTCTTTGCTCATGCGGTGGCGGCAACGAGCCCTCGGTTTCGGTGTTACAGGCGCCCGCCGCCCAAGCGGGCGTTGTGCGCCCGATGATGCAGGCTGTCCCAAAAATCACCGGCAACGTGGCCACCGCAATTCAGGTGTTTCAGGCCTTTGTCGGGCAAGCACCCAGCTACTCGATGCTCGCGGCCTACACCACGCAGACTACCAGCAACGCGCCGGCTTTTGCTGCCTCCGTGGCCAGCGGTTATGCCAGAATCAGCGATGCCAACCTGGCATTGATGGTGCTCAATAACCTGGGCATCACGGCCAGCAGCGTGCCCGCCGTCAATGCGCAGGGCCAGAGTGAATACACCCTGCTGCTCGACGCCTTGGGCCAAATGTTTGCTTATTACAGTCCGGCGATGCGTGGCCAGATCATCCTGAACGCGACCGGGTTGCTGGCCAATCTGGAGAATGACCCGACCTATGGCCCGGTTGCCATCAATTACATCAACCAGACCTGGGTTAACTTCAATTACGCCACTAATGTGAGCAACGACAGCCCAGCAGTGTTGCCGGTTGCCACGGCCAACGCCGGTTCGGGCCAAAGCGTGTTAAGCGGGACCAGCGTCGCACTGGACGCCAGTGCCAGCGTTGCCGCCGGTGGCACCCTCACTTACGCGTGGACATTGGCATCCAAGCCGGACGGTAGCTCGGCATCGCTGAGCAACGCCAGCGCGGTCAATGCGAGCTTTACGCCCGATCAGGTAGGCGCCTATGTGGCCAATCTCACCGTCAGTGACGGCACCGTCACCAGCGGGGCGGCCAGCGTCAGCGTGACGGCTGCCCTGATGCACGACAGCGGCGTCACGGCCAGCCAGTGCTATGGCAGCGGCAGCAATACCCTGGTCAGTTGCGCCGGCACCGCCGCTCTTGCGCTCAACAGTGATCAGGATGGCATGATAGGACGCGATGTGACGAGCGCCAGCAGCAGCGATGGCAAGCTCGGTTTCAGCTTCAGCGCCGTAGGCAGCTACGCCAGTACGGAGTGCGTCAAGGACAGTCTCACGGGTCTGGTCTGGGAAGGCAAGCCCACCCTGGGTGATCGCGCCAGCAGCAACAGCTATAGCAACTTTGGCGACGGCCGCAGCGCGGATGCCAGTGCCTATGTGACGGCAGTCAACACATCCAAGCTATGCGGCTACAGCAACTGGCGTCTGCCGACACGCGACGAACTGCAAGCCCTGGTCGACTACTCGGTGGCCAGCCCCGGCCCGGGCGTGGATACGACGTGGTTCCCGAATACCGCCGCCGGCTCGTATTGGTCTGCCTCAGCCTACCTTGGCAGCACTGCCAAGGCCTGGTACGTCAGCTTCGCCAACGGCACCGTCAGCAGCGACACGCGCAGCGTCAAACTACCGCTCAGGCTGGTGCGTTAAGCGCCACCGCATCGTTGGCAAAGGGACACCCTATGAAGCAAAAAATAATCGCCACCACCGCCGCACTGTTAGGTTTGCTGGCAGCCATCTCCTGTCCGGCGCAGACCGTGTACCGCTACAGCGCTGATGCAAGCGGAACCGCCAACGCCCTGGTCACCGACAGCAAGAGCGGACTCACCTGGCAGCGCTGTAGTGCCGGCCAGAGCTTTGCTGCAGGCACCTGTAGCGGCAGCGCCAACACCTATACCCACGAGGAGGCCTTGGCCTACGCCAAGACCCAAACCGGCTGGCGCTTACCGAGCGTGAAGGAACTCTCCAGCCTGGTCGATAGCAGCGTCATCGGGCCGGCCATCAGCGGAACGGCGTTCCCAGCCACACCGACTTTCAGTGCCTGGGCTTCGTCACCCTATGCCAGCGACGCCGCCAGCGCCTGGATTGTCAACTTTACCGATGGCAGTGTGAGCGCCAGCGCCCGCAGCAACTCCCATCACGTGCGTCTGGTGCGATAAGCGATGACGCTGCAGTCCAGGTTCAGAGAAGGACTGGCGCTGCATCAACAGGGGCAGTGGGCACAGGCCCAGCAAATCTACCAGCAAATCCTCAAGATCCAGCCGCGGCACGCTGACACGCTGCATTTGCTTGGCATGCTTGCACGGCAAACCGGCAATCCGGCTCAGGCGGTGCATTGGATTGAGAAATCCCTGAAGATTTCTCCAGACAACGCGGCTGCCTACTCCAACCTCGGCAACGCACTGAGTGACTTGAAGCGTTATCCGGAAGCAATCAAGAGCTACGACAAGGCGATTGCCCGGCAGCCGAACCATGCCGAGGCCTGGTCGAACCGCGGCGTAGCGTTAAATGAGTTAGAACAACACCAGGCTGCCATTGACAGTTACGACCGGGCCATTGCCCTCAAAGCCGACTTTGCGAAGGCCTGGTGCAACCGCGGCATTGCACTCAATGCGTTAAAGCGGCACCAGGAAGCCATTGGCAATTATGAGCAGGCTATCGCGCTCGAACCCGATCATGTGGAGGCCTTGTTCAATCGCGGCAACGCCCTGAATGAACTCAAGAAATACCAGGAGGCCATCGACTGTTTCAACCAGGCACTTGCACTTCAACCAGATCACGCGGACGCCTGGTGCAATCGCGGCAACGCGCTGCTGAAATTAAAGCAGCATCAGCCTGCCATTGACAGTTGCGACCGGGCCATTGCCCTCAAGCCAGCGCTTGCGCAAGCCTGGTTCGGCCGTGGCAATGCCCTGCTTGAATTGAAGTTGTACCAGGAAGCCATTGACGGCTACGACCGTGCCCTAGCCACGCAACCCGACAACACAGAGGCATGGTATCGACGCGGCGTCGCGATGTACAACACCAAGCAGTACCGAGCCGCTGTTGACAGCTTCGACCAGGCTATCGCCATCCGAGCAGACCACGCCGATGCCTATTTCAATCGCGCAAACGCCTTGAACGAGCTGAAGCAATATCAGGCTGCGATTGACAGTTTCGACCAGGCGATTGCCCTCAACCCCGACTTTGCGCCGGCCTATAACAACCGCGGTTGTGTGTTGATCAGCTTGAAGCAACACCAGCTTGCCGTTGACAGTTACGACCAAGCCCTTGCCCTCCAGAGCGACAATGCAAGCGCCTGGTGCAACCGAGGCGTTGCACTTTTTGACCTGAAGCAGCACCAGGCCGCGATTGACAGTTACGACCGGGCCATTGCCCTGCAGCCAGACCATCCGCTTTTGCATGGACCACGGCTGCACATCAAGAAGCAAATCTGTGATTGGCGTGATGCCGAGCATGAGGTAGCCGAACTGCTGGCAAGAATCGACCAGAATGAGAAAGTGTCTACCAGTCTTTCGGCGCTGGCACTCACAGCGTCACTGCGTCTGCAGCGCAAAGCGGCGCAGACATGGGTAAACGACAAGTTCCCGGAAAATTTTGAGCTAGGCCAGATCCCCAAGCGCAGCAAGCGAGACAAGATTCGCCTTGGCTACTTCTCGATGGACTTCTTGAACCATCCAGTCTCTTACTTGACCGCTGAACTGTTTGAAACCCACGATCGGGACAAGTTTGAGGTTTATGCGTTTTCTTTTGGGATCGATACAAAAGATGAGATGCGAACGAGGCTGGAGGCGGGGTTTGACAAATTCATCGACGTCTGGAGCAGGTCCGAAAGAGACATAGCCGAGCTGGCCAGACAAATGGAGATTGACATCGCCATCGATCTTGCCGGGCTCACAGGGGACTCCCGCACTGGCATATTTGCCCGCAGAGCAGCCCCGCTGCAAGTCAATTACCTGGGCTATCCCGGCACCATGGGTGCAAGCTACATGGACTATCTGATTGCCGATCCGCAACTGGTCCCCGAAGAAGCACAAGCCCACTACGCAGAACAC
>QYPX01000042.1 GCA_007280205.1 Comamonadaceae bacterium | reverse complement strand
GCTCAAAGCTGTCGGCAGCGGCCTGCACGCCATGGTGAACATGAACGGCCAGCACCTGTCCGGGCCACTTTTCGGCGCAAGCCAGCAGCAGTGCCGTTGAGTCCGGCCCGCCGCTGTAGGCTACGGCAAGCGGCAGTTCCGGTGCGAACTCGGCAAGCGCCTGGGCGAAGCTGCTGCTCAGCACACTATTTGGCTGCCACCTTGGTATCGGTGAAACGACCATAACTTTGCAGGCGCTCGTAACGCCGGTCCAGCAGTTCCTTGACCTTCAAGTCACTGACCTGACGCAAGGCATCGTTCAGGCCACGTTTGAGGAAAGCGGCCATCTGCTTGTGATCGCGATGCGCACCGCCGACCGGCTCGTTGACGATCTTGTCAATCAGGCCCAGCGCCTTCAGACGGTGCGCCGTAATGCCCAGGGCATCGGCCGCTTCCTTTGCCTTGTCTGAAGTCTTCCACAAAATGGAGGCGCAGCCTTCCGGGCTGATCACCGAATAGATCGCGTACTGCAGCATCAAGACCTGGTCGCCAATCGAGATGGCCAGCGCACCGCCGGAACCGCCCTCGCCGATGATGGTCGTGATGATCGGTACCTCGAGCTGCGACATCTCGAAAATATTGCGGCCGATGGCCTCGGACTGACCACGCTCTTCGGCGTCGATGCCCGGATAGGCGCCGGGTGTATCGACAAAGGTGAACACCGGCAGCTTGAACTTCTCGGCTGTCTTCATGAGCCGCAGCGCTTTTCTATATCCCTCGGGCTTGCTCATGCCGAAGTTGCGCAGGCCGCGTTCCTTGGTGTCGCGCCCTTTTTGCTGCCCGAGCACCATGCAGGGCGTGCCATTGAAGCGCGCCAGGCCACCGACGATGCTCAGGTCGTCGGAAAAATGGCGGTCGCCATGCATCTCGACAAAATGCGTGAAGATCTCAGACACATAGTCCAGCGTATACGGACGCTCGGCGTGGCGTGCAATCTTGGTGATTTGCCAGGGCGTCAAGTCACTGTAAATGTCTTTGGTGAGCTGCTGGCTTTTCTTGGCAAGCTGGTCGATTTCAGAAGAAATATCAACCGCCGACTCGGTCTGCACGTAGCGCAGCTCTTCAATCTTGTTTTCCAGGTCGGCAATCGGCTGCTCGAAATCGAGAAAGGTTTTTTTGGCCACAAATTACTCCATCAGGTCTGTCCAACAAGGTGAACTTCCAACATCCCGCTTCAAGTTGGGGACAGAGCACGCGCACTTCGTGTGCTTTGGTCTGTCCCGCAAGGTGAACTTCCAACATCCCGCTTCAAGTTGGGGACAGAGCACGCGCACTGCGTGTCGCTTTGGTCTGTCCCACAAGGTTTTAATAAGCCACCGGCAGCGGATCCAGCGAGCGCCAAATATACCAAGTTGCGACGCTGCAATACGGGGCCCAGGCGGCGGCGACTTCGCGGGCGTCGCTGCGACTGACGACGTCGCCCGAAAAGTAGCTCCGACTGATGCCATTGAGCAGACCGACGTCATCGAGCGGCAGCACATTGGGCCGCAGCATGTGAAAAATCAGAAACATCTCCGCCGTCCAACGCCCGATGCCCCGAATGCCGGTCAGTTCGGCAATGATGGCTTCGTCGTCCATCGTTTCCCAGACTGTCACCGGGCTGGTGCGGTTCACAAAATGCAGTGCCAGATCCACCAGGTATTCAACCTTGCGGGCGCTCAGCCCTGCAGCACGCATGTCGTCCACTTTGAGTTTGAGCACATTGGCAGCACTGAATTTCTTTGGCAGCACGACAAAGCGGTCCCACACCGTTTGTGCTGCCTTGACCGAGATTTGCTGCCCGACGATGCTGCGCGCCAGCGTGACAAAGGCGTCACCCCGGGTTTGCAGGCAGCCGTCACCAAACTGCGGAATCAGCCGCTTCATCACGCGGTCTCGTTTCATGAGGTGTTTGCGTGCCTCTTCCCAGTAGGCCGGCGGCGCGTAAACAGTGACTGCTTTGGCCGCTGTCATTGCACGACCTCCCAAGTCGTGCCGCTAGCCGAATCCTTGAGCACAATGCCTTGGGCCGACAGGGTCTGACGAATCCGGTCGGCCTCGCTGAAATTACGCGCGGCCTTGGCCGCCGAACGTTCTGCAATCAATGCCGCAATAGCGCCCTCATCAAGCCTGGCTCCGGCTTGCAGAAATTCAGTCGGATCGCCTTGCAGCAAGCCCAGGCAGCCGCCCAGCGCCTTGAGCAAACCCGCCAGTTCCACCGACTTGGTCTTGTTGACTTCACCGGCCAGTTCAAACAGCACCGCCACCGCTTCGGGTGTACCAAAGTCCTCGTCCATGGCCGCCTTGAAGCGTGCCGCATAGGGCTGCGCCCAGTCGATCTGCAGAGCGGCCGGTTTGACCAGGTCGAGTGCCGTGTAAAGACGTTTCAGAGAGTTGCGAGCGTCGTCAAGATGCACATCGCTGTAATTGAGGTCACTGCGGTAATGCGTGCGCAACAGAAAGAAGCGCACGGTCTGGGCATCGTACTTCGCCAGCACTTCGCGAATCGTGAAAAAATTGCCAAGGCTCTTGGACATCTTTTCATTGTCAATCTGCACCATGCCGTTGTGCATCCAGAGTCTGGCCAGCGGCTTGCCACTGGCCCCTTCGCTTTGCGCAATCTCGTTTTCATGGTGCGGGAACTGCAGATCGACGCCACCGCCATGAATGTCAAAGGATTCGCCCAGCGTCTGGCAGCTCATGGCAGAGCACTCGATGTGCCAACCCGGGCGCCCCCTGCCGTAGTCATGGCCCAAGGCAGCGCTGTCCCATTTGGCGTCATCGGGCTCGGACTCCTTGGCCGCCTTCCACAGAACGAAGTCCAGCGGATCGTCCTTGCCATCGAGCACGGCGACGCGCTCGCCGGCGCGCAACTCGTCAAGCGACTTGCCCGACAGCTTGCCGTAGCCGGGAAATTTTCGGACCGCGTAGTTGACATCACCAGAACTTGACTGGTAGGCCAGACCCTTGGCCTGCAACTGGCTGATCAAATCAAGCATTTGCGGCACATATTCCGTAGCCCGCGGCTCCAGCGTCGGTGCTTCGATGCCGAGCTGACCGATGTCGGCGCGCATCACTTCAATCATCTCGTCGGTCAGGGCTCGAATGCTGATGCCACGCTCCAGCGCACGCCGGATGATCTTGTCGTCGATGTCGGTGATGTTGCGCACGTAGGTGACGCGGTAGCCGCTGCTCCTGAGCCAGCGTTGCACCATGTCAAAGGCCATCGCCATACGGGCATGCCCGATGTGGCACAAGTCATAAATAGTCATGCCACAAACGTACATTCGGACGTGGCCTGCTTGCAGTGGCGACAAAGGCTCAAGCGCACGCGTCAGCGTGTTGTAAATGCGTAAACTCATGGGTGACTAAGACGGCAAACCTCGGGAATCCAAGCGGGCACGGCCTCGATAGGGACTGTGAATAAAGGGCTAATCGGGAACAGACTCAAGAGTGGCTCGTGGGCTACAATTACGGCCAGTATATAGCTCTGCCGACCCAACTCTCGCACTGGGCATTCACACAGTAGGGATTCAAAGACTCCATGAAGTTCGACCACTCCGTTATTTTCACCAGCATTCGCATGCTCACGCTGGTCGCTGCCTGCGTATTCATGCCTGTCCATGCAGATGAGTCGGCCGATGTAAGCCAGTTGCTGCGCAACGGCAAACTGGTCGAGGCACTGGCCAAGGCCGATGCCTTCCTGGCCGGCAAGCCGAACGACCCGCAGATGCGCTTTCTTAAAGGCGTTATTCAACGCAGCTCGGGCAAACAGGCCGAGGCCATCGCAACTTTTACCAAGCTCACCGAAGATTACCCGGAGTTGCCTGAGCCGTACAACAACCTGGCGGTTCTGTATGCCGGAAAGGGTGAATTTGACAAGGCCAGAGCAGCTCTCGAAATGGCCATTCGAACCAATCCGAGCTACTCCACGGCGCACGAAAACCTGGGCGATGTTTATGCCCGACTGGCCAGTCAGGCCTACAACAAGGCATTGCAGCTTGACGGCGCCAACGCGGCCGTACCGCCCAAGCTGGCCCTGATTCGGGAATTGTTCAGCCCTGGCAACAAGGGGCAGCGTCCGAGCGTGACGGTCGCTGCCGCGGCCAGTGCCGCTGCTGCGGCAAGTGTCGCCGCCGCTGCGCCCAAGCCAGTGGCCCCGGCAACTGCTGCCGCCCCCGCTGCGCAGCCGGTTGCCGCCACGCCACCGAGCGCGCCAGCCGTCAAGCCTGCAGCGGCAAGCGCCGACAGCGCGGCGGAACAGGCTGCGCAGGATGCGGTGCTGGCCTGGGCCAAGGCTTGGTCCGCCAAGGACATGGCGGGGTACCTGGGTGCCTACAGCAAGGAGTTCACTCCGCCAGGCAAGCAGTCACGCGCTGCCTGGGAAGAAGACCGTCGCAAGCGCATCGTTGGCAAGAACAGCATCAGCGTCAAGCTCGACAATCTGGAGGTCTCGGTCAGCGCCAACAAGGCAGTTGCCAAGTTTCGCCAGCAGTACCGTGCCGGCGCGCTGTCGGTATCAAGCCGCAAGACGCTGCAACTACTCAAGACGGGCGATCGCTGGCAGATCACCAAGGAATCTTCAGGCAGTTGATGCTGGCTCAGGGATCGCGGTGGCCAACGCTGGCGATACAGCTTCGCAGCATCGTCTGATGACCCCATGAGGCGGTACGCTTTTTTTCCGGTTCTGGTTGCCGTTGTTGTCGCGTTTTCGACATCAGCGGGTGCAAACACGCACAAGAAGAAGGTAGGCAAGAGCAAGAAGGCAGCATCGACCAGTCCGGCACCGCTCGCGCCACCGGTTGATCCGGGTCTGGCTGAAAGCCGCTTGATCGAGGTTTACCAGTTGGTGGCCAGATCCGAGAGTCGGCAAGCCCTGGAGCGGGCGCAAAACCTGGTTCGCGACTATCCCCATTTTCAGCTTGCACAACTGGTCTACGGTGATTTGCTGTCGGCACGCATCCGCCACGTGCAGACGGTCGGTGATGTGCCGGAGTCCATTTCAATGGGGGGCGCAACGGCACTGTCTGAGCTGCGCGACGAGTCACAGTTGCGCCTG
>QYPX01000126.1 GCA_007280205.1 Comamonadaceae bacterium | reverse complement strand
TGACATGCTGTTGAGCGCTGCCGACGAGATGGCGCTGGCGCAACTCAAATTCAGGCAGATGCACGGTGGCGGTGACACCGAGTGGGATATCCGACTGGGCAACTTGCTGTCGGGTCAGGACCAGATCGCTGCGGCGCTGGAGGGCGGTTTTGTGCAGCGGCTACGCGAAATTTTGAAAGAAGCAGATTCGCGCCTGTGTTCGATCGAGCCCTTGTTGATGAGCACTTTTAACCGTGTGCGGCGGCAACTCGTGGGCTCTGATTTCTGGTTCGCTCTGGCCGAACCGGGTCTGTTGATGCTGGCCCGTTTGCAGGGCGCCAACTGGGTCAGCCTGGCCGCCGTGACGATGAATCAGCCCTTGGCCTGGGTCTTGCCGACGCAGCTGGCAGAGGCCAGGCTGATGGCTGGCACGCCGTCGCAAGCGGCTCGTGTCTATCTGTACGCCCCGGGCGTGGATTGCGCAGGCTGTCATGCGGGCCCCGACATGGAACTGGTCAACCTGTCCGACACCAAAAAGCTGGACCCTCTGGCCGGCGCACAGGTCCTCGGTCTGGAACACTGAGATGAAAGACCCGGTCATGCGCCTGTGGGGACGCTTGCGCTTGCGTTGGCACCGAGCACGCCCCCTGGCGCTCGACTTTGCACAAGCGCAAGCTCAATCGCGCGCCAAGGGCATGGTCGTGGTGGCCGTCGCTGCGCTCTTGCTGTCTTTGGCGCTGTGGCAGTCTGACAAGGCGCAGGAACGGGTCAGCCGCCTGGAGGCCGAGTTGAACTCGCTGGGCGTCAAGAACGATGCAGGACGCATCCGCAGTGCTCCTGTGGCGGCTACGGGTGTGGAACTGGAAGATCGAATTCGCAAGGCGAACCGTGTCATTCGGCAACTCAGCACGCCCTGGGAAGATGTGTTTGGCGGCATGGAGAGTGCCAATGGCCAGCATATTGCCTTGCTGAGCATGGAATCCGACCCCGGCAATGCCGAAGTGCGCGTGGCTGCCGAGGCCAGAAACGTGCCGAAGATGCTGGAATATCTGGAGCGACTGCGGCAGGACGGTCGTTTGTCGCCAGCCATTTTGCAGTCGCATCAGCTCATGATCGAAGACCCGAGTCGGCCTGTTCGTTTTACTTTTACCGCATCATGGACATCCGTCAAAAAAGCGCCCAAATAGGGCTGCACCTGCGCCGTCTGCAAGTTCGCCTGGGGTGGCTGGGTGTATTCGCGGGCCTCTTGCTGGGCTTGGCTGCGCTGGAGTTGTTCAGTGTCATCTTGCCCGCGGCACAGTCGACCACCGAACTGGAGGCGCAGCTGCTGCGTCTGCGCGAGTCCTCGCGCAATGGGCGGGAGATCAAACGAGGCGACGACAACAGTCCGGCGCTTCAGATTGCGGCCTTCGAGCGGTTTTTTCCGACGGGGGCCGACATCAACCAGGTGCTGGGCAAAATTTATGCTGCTGCAGACCGCGAAAAGCTGCTGCTCGAGCACGGCGAGTACCGCTTGACCGAGGAGGCTGGTTTGTCATTGCTGCGCTACCAGGTGAGCTTGCCCGTCAAAGGCTCGCAGTCCGAGATCAAGCTTTTTGTTGGAAGAATATTGCGTGACATTCCCGCGCTCTCGCTCGATGGCATCTCGATGCAACGCCAGAATGTCGGCGAGACGGTGATTGCGGCGCAGATCCGCCTCAGCGTTTTCTTTCAGGGCAATCGATGATGAGCAAGCACGCCTTGTTTGCTGCTGGCCTGGTTGCAGTGCTATCGCTTCAAGGGGGGCTCGCTGCCCACGCGACCGAGGTGAAGCCGGCGGCCTCTGCGCCACAGAGCAAGCCGAGTTTGCCGGCGGGTTCGCTGCGGCTTGATCTGCTGGCCCGGCCGCGCGACCTGGGCGCGCAGGGCGATGCTTTTGGTGCCAAGAGCTGGGTCATCGTGCCACCGCCACCGCCGCCTGCGCCGGTCGTGGTGGAGGCCCCCAGGGCACCGCCGCTGCCGTTCAGGTTCATGGGGCAGGTCGACGACGGACGTGGCAACATCACTTACTTCCTGATCCGGGGCACGGCGTCGCTCGCTGTATCGGTTGGCGAAAGCATCGACAACACTTATCGCCTGGAGCGCGCCGAGGGCGGCGTCCTTCATTTCATTTATCTGCCGCTGCAAGCGCGCCAGAGTCTTCAAATCGGAGTTGGATCATGAAACCAGAACAGAGCGGCCTGGCCAGGCTCGCATTTCTTGGCCTTGGCGCCTTGTTAACGGCAGTGCTGGCGCTCGGTCTGGCCGGCTGCAGCGCAGAACCGATCGCCCGTGAAGGCCGCCAGTTGATCGGCGAAGGTCGGCTTGAGGCGGGGCTGGGCAAACTGCAGGATGCAACGCGCGCCGATCCGAGCGATTATTCGTATCGCACCGCGCTCTCGGCGCAGCGTGACCGGGTGCTGTTCGATCTGCTTGGCTCCGCCGACCGCGACACCGCCGGCGCTCGCGATGTGGCGGCTGAAGAAAGCTATCGGCGTGTCCTGGCGCTCGATCCCGTCAATCCGCGCGCACTGGCCGGTCTGGATGCGGTGCTGCGTGTTCGCCGGCACCGCGCCGAGGTGCAGCGTGCCGTCGCCGCCGAAGCCAAGGGTCAGGTAGAGCTTGGACTGGACCTGCTGAACAAGGTACTTGTTGAAAACCCGGAGCATCGGGAAGCGCGTGAGGCGCGTCGTGAAATCCAGTCGCGCCGCTTCAAGCAGGTGATCTCTTCGCCGCAACTCAGGTCGCGCTTTACCTTGCCCATCAGTCTGGAGTTTCGCGATGCCGGGCTGCGTCAGGTCTTTGATGCGCTGGCCAAGGGCAGCGGACTCAATTTCATCTTCGACAAGGAGGTCAGGCCAGATATTCGTGTCAGCATTTCAATCAAGGATGTGCTGATCGAGAATGCCATCGCCTTGTTGCTGGACCCCAACCAACTGTCGGGCAAGGTGCTTAACGAGAACACCCTGCTGATCTATCCGACCACGGCCGGCAAGGTACGCGAGTACCAGGATCTGGTGATCCGCAGTTTCTATCTTGAGAATGCGGATGTGAAGCAGACCCAGAACATGATCAAGACCATGCTCAAGACCAAGGACACCTTCATCGACGAGAAGATCAACCTGCTGGTGATCCGGGACACGCCCGAGGTGATCCGGCTGGCAGAGAATCTGATCGCCATGCAGGACCACGCCGAGCCTGAAGTCGTGCTCGAAGTCGAGGTGATGGAAATACTGCGCTCACGCCTGAGCGAGCTGGGCTTGCGCTTTCCCGAGAAATTTCAGTTCGATACGGAGGGCCTCATCAAGGGTCAGTTTTCCGGAACACTCAACATCAAGAACGATGTAGGAACGACCAACCTGCTGTCCAATCCGCGCATCCGGGTGCGCAACCGCGAGAAGGCCAAGATACTGATAGGCAACCGCATTCCGGTGATTTCTTCGGTGGTGACGCCGAGCTCGACCACGCCGGTGATCACTGACACCATTCAGTACCTGGACGTCGGCCTGAAATTGGAGATTGAGCCCAATATTCACCTTGATGGCGGCGTCACCATGAAGGTCAACCTGGAGGTCAGCACGCTCGGGGATTCGGTGACCAGCCGCAACGGGACCGTCGCTTTCCGGGTGGGCACGCGCAACGCCACCACCGTGCTGCAACTCAAGGACGGCGAGACGCAGACGCTGATGGGCTTGATCCAGAACGACGATATCGAAATGGCCAATCGCTTGCCCGGTTTGGGTGAAATTCCGGTGCTGGGCCGCTTGTTCTCCAACACCCGCAGTGATGGCCAGAAGACCGAAATTGTTTTGTCCATCACACCCCGGGTCGTGCGCAATGTGCCGCGACCGTCGATCGAGGCGGCTGCGCTGTGGTCGGGTACGGAGGCGGTCTATCGCACGGCCACGCCGCAGCTCAACCCGGCCAACGAAGCGGCCAGGCTTCCGGCAAAGCAGGCGCTGCTGCCTGCGCCGCCGCTGCCAGCGAGTGCGGCGGCTGTGGTGACGCCGGCGCCGGTTGTGGATGCGCTCGAATTGATGTGGAAGGCCCCGGCCAGCGTGAAGCCGGGCGAACAGTTCACGGTGATTCTTGAGGGCACAAGCAAAGTCGGTTTGCTGGGCACGGATCTGCAACTGCTGTTCGATCCGGCCGCGCTGACGGTTGTTAGTGTGGCTGAGGGTGAATGGCTGAAAAGTGACAATGCCCAGACCACCTTCAATCAGCGTATTGACAAGGCGACCGGGCGTATTTACGCCACCACGCGCCGCGGTGCGACAGGCGGCGTCACCGGCACCGGCGCTTTGCTGGCCGTGACTTTGCGCGCCAATGCCGTGCTGGGGATGGCGCAGCTGCACCTGGCAACCGCCGTACCCGCTGTGGCGGGTGGCGCTCAGCTGAGTGTCAAAGGCGGCGCCATGTTGCAGGTACAAGTGGCGGCGACGCCAGGCAAGCTGCCATGAAACAGGCGCGCGGTTTCACTTTGGTCGAATTGATGATCACGGTGGCGATCGTGGGTGTACTCGTGTCGCTGGCGGTACCGGTCAAGGAGACGATTGTCAAGCGCGAACAGGAGCGCGAATTGCGCGCCGCGCTGCGCGAAATCCGGAGCGGACTGGACGCCTACAAACGCGCCGTGGACGAAGGCAAGGTGAAGGTCAATGTGGGTGACAGCGGTTACCCCAAGTCGCTCGACGATCTCGTCAATGGCGTCGAGAACATCAGCTCGCCGGACCATAGAAAAATATATTTCCTGCGTCGGCTGCCGAGCGATCCGATGAATGCCGATGCCTCGCTGCCAGCGTCGCGCAGCTGGGGCAAACGCAGTTACGCCAGTTCGTCCGAAGAGCCGCGCGATGAGGGTGACGTGTTTGACGTCTATTCGATGGCGACTGGGCGCGGCATCAATGGCATCACGTACAGGAACTGGTGAAGCACCATGAACTCAGGCAGACGCAGCTGGCGTGCTTCGCTCGGTTTTACGCTCATTGAATTGCTGGTGGTGATGGCGATCATCGCGACCCTGGCCTCGATTGCTGCGCCGCGCTACTTCAACAGCCTGGAGAAGACGCGCGAGGTAGCGCTGCGCGCCAACCTGAAGGCGATGCGCGAGGCGATAGACCAGCACTACCAGGACAAGGGCGTTTGGCCAACGGCGCTTGAGGACCTGGTGAAAAGCAGATACCTGCGTGAAATTCCGATGGACCCGGTGACGCGCGAGTCCAATACCTGGCTTGTCGTCAAGGCGATGGGCAGCTCGGAATCCGGAATTCGGGATGTGCGAAGCGGCGCGCAAGGCGTGCCCCGGGATGGCACACGTTATGAAGACTGGTAGCCTGGCGCACGACGCCGGTTTTGCCTACTACGGCCTGCTTCTTTCTGTCGCGGCAGCGGCGCTGGCAGCCGCCGGAGGCTCACACCTGCTGGGCAATGAACTGCGGCGTGAAAAGGAGGCGGAACTATTGTCCTGCGGTGATGAAATCCGACGTGCCATTGAAAGCTACCACGGCAAGAACAACGCCGGCAGCAACCCTTTTCCGACCCGGCTTGAGTGGCTGCTGCGCGACCCACACCAGGCAACGATCCATCGTTACCTGCGCCGCATCTGTCCTGATCCGATGCAGCAGCGCGACCCGAATGATTCTGCAAAAACCGGTGGCTGGGCCTTGATTCTGGATGCCAAGGGTCAGATTGTCGGCGTCCATTCCGAGTCCCTGCGCGAGCCGATCAAGAGCTCCGGTTTTGCCCCGCTGTACGAGACTTTTCGCGAGGCCCGCCACTATGCTGACTGGCGTTTCATCGCCGCCGGTGGTATGCCGGCGCAAGCCAATGCAAGCACGCCAACGGGGTCCTTGAATTTCATTCCGTCGCAGAGTCCGGCGCTGCCATTGACGGCTGCCGTGACGCCAGCGCCCGCGCCAGTAGCAGCCGCTGCAGAAATAGTGCCACCACCGCCACCACCAGCGCCCGAACCACCCGCTGCGGAAACCGCCCCACTACCAACGCCAACGCCGGCACCACCACCACCACCAGCGCCAACGCCAGCAGCGCCAGCGCCGCAAGGTCCAGCACCAGCGGCGCAGCCCGTTCCACCCGTGCCACCCAAGCAGGAAGCGGCGACCGCGCCGGTCGCAGACCGGCCTGCCGGGGGTGTGCAGCCCTTTGTGATTCGCGCACCCAGCGGCTTTTGAACGAGCAAGCGGGCTGCTCGTGCCCTGTTACGTCGCGTGACAACGCGCAGACAGTGCTTGAACTGACAGCAGGGCGCACGCCTCCTAGACTCCCCATCAGCACTCCAAGTTGCACACAGCGATTGGAGTATCGCAAGTCGGGAAACGTGATTAAGGCTGGGGTAAGGTATGCAATTGAATCGGGGCTCGCTGTTCGAACGGATAAAGGGACTTGCCTGTCTGGGTCTTTGTGCTGGCACGGTGCTGGCGATGTCGGGAGCTCAAACGGCCCATGCCGTTGTGGCTGTAGCGACTTTCAGCCCGGCGCTGTCTGTGCCAGTGGCTCCGGTGCCGGCCGGCTTTGACATTACCGGGTTTATTCAGGAAGCAACACTGGACAGCACGGGCGCGATTTGCAATCCGACCAACCCTCGACTCGCGGGTGGCACCGTCACACTGAACGGCCAGAAGATTGTCATCCCCTGCAATACCGTGCTGCAAATGCCTGCTGGCACCCTGTCCTGGGCTGATCTGTTCAATCCGGGCAAGGGCCTGGCACCGACGGCGATCGCGCCCGTCGGGCAGACCGGTTTGGCGCTGGGAGATCTGCTCGGTTCGACCTACGGCGCGACGATCGCAGCGACGGCGCCCGGCTTGCTGAGCTTCAAGATGCGCTCGGACAGTTCGAGCGCGTTGCAGACGCGTAGCAATGCCTCCTTGCCCTCCTATGAAATTCGTGTCCTTGGCAATGTGGTCAATGGCCGTTCCATCGCCGGCCTGGTTTTTATTTCGCAGCAGTCGCTCAACGCCGGTCAGGGTCGGGTGAGCTGCATCGACTACGCCAGCGGTGAAATGCAGGTGGGTGGCGTGCCAACCGATCCGAGCGACGGCAAGGCTTGCCCTGTTCCGGCGGCTGTCGGCGTGGCACGGGTGCGCCTGAGTGACAGCATCGGCCGCTTTGGCAAGCGCCATGCGGCCGTCGGCAAGTGTGCTGGTGCCGTCAATTGTGTTGAAGAGGCCGGGCTGGATGCGCGCTTTGCGTCCGATACCGATAACCCGACCGTGCATGCCACGACCGGCTATCCGATGTGTGTTGCGCGTCTGAATCCGTTTACGGCCGGGGTTGACCCGCTCTGCCCGCAATCGAACCGGCCTGTCGCCCCTGCCTGCAAAAGCTTTCCTTCGACCAGCGGCATCCCGCCTTTTGCGGCACAGACTTCGGGCTATTGCACCACTTTCATCATGGATTTGCCGGGCGCAAAAGCGACGGCGGGCTTGAGCTGTCCGGGCCCTGGCTGCCCGACCGACCCGACGCGTCAGGCGCCCATTCAGATTGGCGACACCATCGTATTTCAGGGCACGCTGAAGTCCGACGCCAATGGCTTTTACGTCTCGGCACACACGGTTGCTGTCAATCTGGGCATCTACACCCAGCCCAACAGCAAACCTGCCTACGTGTTTGTTCAGGAAGTGCTGGCTGGCACCGCTGCCTTGCCCGTGGCGGGTCTGGCACAAGAGACCACCGAGCGCGTCAAATTCGTTGGCTTCACTACCGATCCGACCAATCTGGTCGATCTGTATGCGCTCGATCAGGATCCGCTGACCGGTGTCGTCAGCGAGCGTCTGCTGAGTACCCAAAGCCCCATGAGCAACGCCCAACTCGGACGCTTTCGCACACCGACCAACAACGGCGGTATTTTTCTGCCACCGACCCGGAACTACCGCGCTGTCAGCCGCACTCTGTGTGCCGATCTGCCGGCCGGGCCGTTTACCAACTGCCTGCTGGAGGCTAACGGCAGCGCTGCCCGCAACACCTTTGCCAATGGACTGATTGCGGGCCAGTTCTCGCTGCCAAATTTTGACTTCGTCTTTCCGGAGAATCTGGTGTTCGGTCAGTGGCTGGTGCCCAATAACTTTCAGGACCTGCCCTTTCTGTACTGCGGTTCGGGTCCGCTCGACGGGCCCGGAACCAGTTCGCCGGTGGTGGGCCAACTCGATCCGGCGCCTTGGGGCGTACCTATGCAGAGCCCCATCTTCAGCAGCAGTTTGTGCCCCGCTGCCAAGCAGGTTTCAGCACCGCTGAAGTTCCCCAAGGTGGTCGGCGCGGCCGATACCGTCGCCATCTTCAACGCCACCTGGGATAACAAGAATGGCATGGGCAAGATCAATATCAAGGCCACTTCATCGGTCTCGCCGGCGTCGGTTGGGATGTTCATGACCGCCACCATCAGCAACAGCTCGATGACACCGACCGCCCCGGGCGGTATCGACAACCCGATCGTTGCGGAACTGGTTCAGCTCGCCAATACAGCGGCTGAACCGACCCTGTGCCCGACTTCGGCACCCTGCTGGAATCTGAGCGCCCCGGGCTTCATCATCGATCCGGGTTTCGGACCCTTCCCGCCCTCGTTGGTGCCGCCGACCACCATCGTGGTGCGGTCAAGCCGGGGTGGTACGGCCACGGTCACCGGTACTGCGATCAAACAGATTGCCTGCGTATCGACTCTTAAATTTACTTGCCCGTGAAGCGGCTGCCACGATAGCTACTGATGAAATCGACCATGACCCCGCAACCGCCATCAACCCAGGTGAGACCTTGGCAAAGAGCGCTCGCGCTGTGCCTGGTGGTCCTGCTGGTGTGCCCCCCCGCTGTGGCGCGCGGTGGTGGCCGCGCCGGCATGGATGCGCTGATGGAAGAGCCCGACATGCTGGCGCCAACGCGGGCCAACATGCCGGCCAATATTCTGTGGAGTTCGGAGCAGACGCTGCAAATCCCGGGATCCACGGTGGCGGGTTCTGCCTTCGGCCAGAACGGGCAGATTGACATCAGCGTTGGCAAGGACAGTGTGGCGGGCTCGCCCGCCGGCATGAAACTGGGCAAGCCGCAGTATTCGGCCACTGGCGAAATGGTGGTGCCGCTGCTGGGCGTTGCGTCCAATGCCCGGATCAAAGGCGTGAACGCCGTGCCGGCAGTGCGAGCGGTGCTGGGGCGGGTTGATCTGCTTCCCAAGTTGCACGCGCTCAAGACGGTGGAAGTTCCTCCGGTGCCTGACCTGAATGCCTTCATCCGGGACAAGAAAAGTGCCATTGAGCTGGGCAAAGCCCTTTTCTGGGAATCCAATGCAGGTAGCGATGGCAACGCCTGCGCCAGTTGCCACTTTGCCGGTGGTGCCGACAGCCGGATGAAGAACCAGTTGGGCCCGGGCTTGAGGGCGGGCGATCATACTTTCAGCCGTAATTTTCAGGCTGCCGAGAGCGCTATCCTGACCAATAAAAATAGCAAAGGCGAACAGGAAGAGGGGCACAAGTTCAAGTCGACAGCTTCGGGTGGTGGTGGTGCCAATTACACGCTCGTCGCCTCTGATTTTCCGTTTCGCCGGCTGGCCGATCCGCTGGATCGCAATTCGGCCCTGCTGTTTGACAGTGACGACGTGGTTTCTTCTCAAGGCACCTTCGCCGGTGATCTCTTGAGCGTGGCCAGCAATGGAACGGAGAATTGCAAGAATCGCCCCCTCGATGAATTCAGCGTCGGCGGCTTGCTGTTGCGCAAGGTGGCGCCGCGCAACGCACCGACGGTGATCAACGCGGTCTTTAACCACCGCAACTTCTGGGACGGGCGCGCCAATAACGTCTTCAACGGCAACAATCCGTTTGGCGATCGCGACCCCGATGCCCGCGTGCTCGACATGCTGTCCGACGGCAGCGTGGTGCCGGTGCGCATGGCACTGTCCAATGCCAGTCTGGCCTCACAGGCTGTTGGCCCGGCGCTGAGCGATTTTGAAATGTCCTGTTCGGGCAAGTCGTTCAAGACGCTCGGGCGCAAGCTGCTGGCGCTGCGCGCGCTGGCAAACCAGTCGGTGCACGCGCAGGACTCCGTGCTGGCCGCCCTTGTTTCGAGCACGGGCAAAGGACTCAAGGACAACTATGCGGACATGGTCAAAAAGGCCTTTCATCCGCGCTGGTGGGCGGGCACGGGAAGCTACGCGGGATTCACCCAGATGGAATCGAATTTTGCGATGATCTGGGGCATCGCCATCATGATGTACGAGTCGACGCTGATTTCCGATGAAGCACCGATTGACAAATTTCTTGGCTGGCCCGGTCAAGCCGGCGACCTCAAGGCGCTGGGCGCGCAGGAACAGCGTGGCCTGGGAATATTCCGTGACAAGGGGATGTGCGCGTCTTGCCACAAGGGCGCCGAATTCACCAGCGCTGCGACCGGACTGCAAGCCAGTCGCGATACCAACCTGACGGAACAGATGTTCGTCGGTCTCGGCCAGATCGGCCTCTACGACAACGGTTACTACAACATTGGCGTGCGTCCTTCGCAAGAGGATATTGGCGTTGGTGATATCGATCCCTGGGGCCAGCCGTGGTCGTTCACGCGCCAATTCCTGGGCATGGTCAACGGCAAGCCTGCGCCGGATGCGTTTCAGGTGCGACCCTGTCTGTTCTCGATCCTGAGCGATGCCCGGGAGTGCTGGACACCGCCGAGCCCGGACCTGACGCGCACCGGCGTCGACGGCGCGTTCAAGACACCCACACTGCGCAATGTCTCCTTGACCAAGCCCTATTTTCACAACGGCAGTCGCATCTCGCTGGAGCAGGTGGTGGAGTTCTACAACCGGGGCGGTGACCGGCGCGGGCCCGATGGCAACGACAGCTCCGGCTTTACGGGCCTGAATGCCTCAGGCGGCGGCACTTCGAATTCACACCCGAGTATCCGCTCCTTGGGCCTGACAGCGCAGGAGCAGAAGGATCTGGTGGCTTTCCTGCGCAACGGGCTGACCGACCGGCGGGTGGCTTGCCAGCAGGCGCCGTTTGACCACCCGGCACTGCGTCTTGGCAACGGGCATACGGGCGACCATCTAAAAATCGAGCAGAACGGGGCCACGGGTAAGGGACGGGATGACTATCTGGATTTGCCGGCGGTTGGCTCCAATGGCGTGTC
>QYPX01000211.1 GCA_007280205.1 Comamonadaceae bacterium | reverse complement strand
TCGGTCAACCCGAGCCTGGTCAGCCTGTTTGACTTCGGCTGGTTCTTCAGTCTGGCGGTGTCGGGGGCCTACTATTTCATCACCGCGAAAAAAGCCTGATCTGCACCCGACGCCCCCTTACGACGAGGAGACGTCAAAAGGCCAGATACGCCAGGCCAACGAGGCGCTCATTCTGGCCGCGGCCGAGCGTATCTTTGCCGGCGCCGGCTTTGGCGGCGCCACGATGGCCGCGATTGCCGAGGCGGCGCGTTTGCCCAAAGCCAATCTGCACTACTACTTTGGCAGCAAGCAGGCGCTGTATCGCGCGGTGCTTGCCCGCACACTGGAGGATTGGCTGGTGCCAACCGATGGCATCACCCCCAAGGCCGACCCCAGGGTTGCCATCGAAACCTATATCCGCGCCAAAATGGCTTTGTCGGTGCAGCGTCCGCATGCGAGCAGGGTTTTTGCCAACGAGCTTTTGCACGGTGCGCCGGTTGTGAAAGCCCTGCTTGGCACGGAACTGCGTGAACTGGTTCAGCTTAAAGCGGCGGTGATCCAGGGCTGGATCAATGCCGGTCGCATGGCACCCGTCGACCCGGTGCATCTGTTCTTCACCATTTGGGCGGCTACCCAGACCTATGCTGATTTTGGTGTGCAGGTTAGTGCCGTGTTGGGTCGTGCCGAGTTGGGTGCGTCAGACTACGCCCGCGCCACAGAGCACGTTGTATCCCTGCTTCTGCGTGGCTGCGGTTTGCTGGATCATGCATAACAGGCGTCAAAGACGCAGTAAATACTAACTTTCGGCTGTGACTGCAGCAAAAGATGTGGCACCGTTGGCCGCATCTTCCTGCCAATAGCTGTGTGGATTGTCGACACCCGATCCTGCATTTTCCCTTGCTAATCACCCCAAATGAGATAGAATCTCATTTGCGTTGGAGTTGTTTCAACCCCGTTTTCTGTTTTGTGAGGTCCGCTTGATGTTGTTGTCTGATCTGCCCAAGGGCACCCACGCGCTGGTGGAGCGGGTGGTATCAGGTTCTGCCGAGGTCGGCGCTGCAACCTTGCGTCGTCTTGAAGAACTGGGCTTTATCGCCGGTGAGCCGGTTCGCTTGCTGCGCCGAGGCCCTGGCGGGCGCGAGCCGCTGGCAGTGCAGGTCGGGGAAACGCTGTTTGCGTTGCGTCTGCTGGAAGCGCAGTGTATTCAAGTGCGCCACCTTGAGGTCAGCAGCGCCTGTTGATTCATGTCCCACGCCAGCGCTCCCGGCCTTGATCTTGCCATCAAAAGCATCGCGCTGGTCGGCAACCCCAACTGCGGCAAAACAGCGCTCTTCAACCTCCTGACCGGAGCCCGTCAAAAAGTCGCCAATTACGCCGGTGTCACGGTAGAACGCAAGGTCGGACTGGCTCGGTTGCCCAACGGGCGGACCGTATCCGTGGTCGATTTGCCGGGTTCCTACAGCTTGACGCCAGCGACACTCGATGAGCAGGTGATGCTCGATGTGGTCGAAGGTCGCCGTGCCGGCGAAGACGCCCCTGATCTCATCGTGGCAGTGGTCGACGCCACCAATTTGCGCATGAATCTGCGCCTGGTGCTCGAACTCAAACGCCTTGGAAGGCCCTTGCTGGTGGCCGTCAACATGGCCGACGTCGCACGCTCGCAGGGGCTGAAGGTGGACTTGCAGCGGCTGGCGCAGGAGCTGGGCTGCCCGGTGGTCGAAACCGTTGCGGTGAAGCACGACGGCCACGCCAGCTTGTTGGCGCAGCTCGAGCAGTATTTCGCCAAGCCTGCCGTAGCGCAGTGCGGCGCGCCGGCTCACGCAAGCTCAACCAGTACCACCGACCTGCAGCGTGAAGTGCGTCGCATCCTGGCGCTGGTCGCGCCCATGGCGCCACACCAGGGGCGCTTTCAGCACCGACTCGATGCTGCTGTGATGCACCCCTTCTGGGGCTTGATCGTGCTGGCGGCAGTGTTGTTCCTGATTTTTCAGGCGGTTTTTTTATGGGCCAGCTGGCCTATGGATGCCATCAAGGCAGCGGTGCTGTGGGTTAGCGACTGGACGCTGGCACTGATGCCGGAAGGACCCCTGCGCAGCCTGCTGGTGGACGGTGTTCTTGCCGGTGTGGGCGGTGTGCTGGTTTTTCTGCCGCAAATTCTGATTCTGTTTTTCTTCATCTTGCTGCTGGAAGACTCCGGTTACCTGCCGCGCGCCGCGTTCCTGCTCGACAACCTGATGGGCAAAGTGGGCCTGTCAGGCCGTGCCTTCATTCCCTTGCTGTCGAGCTTTGCCTGTGCCATTCCGGGCATCATGGCAACGCGCACCATCGTCAACTGGCGCGACCGTCTTGCCACCATCATGGTGGCGCCACTGATGACCTGTTCGGCGCGCCTTCCGGTCTACGCCTTGCTGATCGGGGCCTTTGTGCCGGCGCGCGATGTCGGCTGGTTCAGCCTGCGCGGCCTCACCCTGTTCGGCCTGTACGTCAGTGGCGTGGTGTCGGCCATGGGCGTCGCCTGGGTCTACAAGCGCGTCTGGATGAAAAGCGCCTACCAGCCGCTGATGCTGGAACTGCCCCCTTACCGTCTTCCCAATCTGCGCAATATTGGCCTGGGTTTGTGGGAGCGGGCCCGTATCTTTTTGCGCCGGGTCGGTGGCATCATCTTCGCGCTGATGGTGGTGCTCTGGTTCCTTTCCACCTATCCCGGGCCGCCGGCGACCTGGGACGCCAGCCAGGGGCCAGCCATCAGCTACAGCGTGGCCGGCATGCTCGGTCATGCGTTGCAGTGGCTGTTTGCACCGCTTGGCTTCAACTGGCAGATATCGGTGGCGCTGGTGCCTGGCATGGCGGCACGCGAGGTCGTGGTCGGAGCCTTGGGCACGGTCTATTCTTTGTCAGCGGCTGACAAATCGGTCACCGATGCCCTGGCCCCCGTGCTGGCGCAGGGCTGGTCGCTGGCCACCGCCTACTCGCTTCTGGCCTGGTTTGTCTTTGCGCCGCAATGCCTGTCAACGCTGGCCGTGGTGCGCCGTGAAACCAATTCCTGGCGTTACCCGCTGCTGATGGCGTTCTATCTGTTCGCACTCGCTTATGCAGCAGCGTTTGCCACCTACCGCATCACCTTGTGGCTGGGGTCCTGAAGCATGACACTGCAATCTCTGATCGTCTTTGTTGTGGTCGCCTGCTGCTTTGGCTATGCCGGCTGGACCTTGCTGCCGCAAGTTGCCCGGCGTGCCGTGGCCAACAGCTTGTTGCGCCTGCCCTTGCCCGGTTCATTGCGGCTAGAGCTGAAAAAGGCAGCCAGCGCTTCTGGCGCCTGCCATTGCAGCGGCTGCGATCAGGGATCGATCAAGCGTGAGGCGCAGCAGAAGCCGGTCCCGACCCCTGCGCAACCGCTCCTGTTTTACCGGCGCAAGAGCTAGCCCCGAATCGTCCCGGCGGCCAACTGTCGCAGCTCGGGCTTGTAGATCTTGCCAACCAGGGTCATCGGCATGGTTTTCAGCACCGTCACAGACTTGGGCCGGGCTGGCGGTTCGTCGACCCGGTCACGCACGAATTCGAGCAGTTCCGCCTCCGTGGCTAGCGCGCCCGGAGTCAGCGTGACAAAGACCACCGGCAACTCGCCGGCATAGGCGTCGGGCGCACCCACGGCAGCGCAGTGCTGCACAGCGGGGTGAGCCGCCATGGCGTCTTCAATCACCTTCGGGTCGATGTTGTGGCCACCCCGAATGATCAGATCCTTGGAGCGACCGCTTAAATTGAGCCGACCTTGCTCATCAAGCCATCCCAGGTCACCGGTGGCGAGCCAGCCCTCCGCTGTGAATGCGTGGACATTGTCCTGGGGGTCAAGAAATCCAGAAAACAGATTCGGCGACTTGAAGGTCACCATGCCCTGCGCGCCGCGCGGCATCTCGTGCGCGCTCGCCTTGCCGTGTTCATCCAGGGCCACGATGCGCAGTTGGGTATGCGGCAGCCTGAAACCGACGCAACCCGCCGGGGCATTGACGCCAGGCGGTGTGATGGTGGAGATGCCAGCCATCTCCGTCATGCCCAAACTCTCATGCACATGCAAACCAAACAAAGTCTCAAAGCGTGCCGCCATGTCCGGCGAGATCGGCGCCGCGCCGGTACGGCAATAGCGCAAGGAGGAGATGTCAGCCGCTGCGACCGGAATATCGACCAGCGCTGCCAATATGGTGGGCACGGCCGAGACCACCGTCGCCCGGTGGCGCTCGACCAGGCGCCAGTAGTTGCTTAGCACCTCCCGGTTGCGAAACAGCGAGGTGGTCGGAATCACCACCTCGGAGCCGGCCGCAAAGGATGTCAGGCAGCCGGGCAGAACGCCGGCCACATGGAACAGCGGATAACCGTTGATCACGACGTCCGAGGCCAGCGTGCCCTGCATCTGCACGCAGACCCAGGCCGTGAAGACCTGCGCGGCATGGCTGTGGCGGGCCAGCTTGGGTGCGCCCGTGGTGCCGCCCGTATGAAAATAGGCGGCGATGTCGTCGGCTGAAATGCGGCGCTCACTGACCAGGCGATCATCGACTTCATTGCGACGCAACTCGCCAAAGTTCAGTACACCGTCAGGCAGGTCCGGTGCTGCCACCTCACCGATGGGCGCAACGCGCAGCACGGCAAGCAGTGTCGGCACCTGAGCGCGGATGCGCAGGGCCTTGGACCAGATTCCCGCTTCCTCATCCGAGCCCCAGGCAAACAGCACTTTGGCCTTGCCAGCGTTCAGTAGCGAGACCAGCTTCTCTTCGCTGAGCAGGGGATTGAGCGGCTGCACAATGCCGGCTGCCTCGCCACCCCAGAGTGCCAGGTGATAGTCCAGACATCCCGGCAACAGGACCCCAATGGCATCACCGGGTCGCACACCGATTCGAAACAGCAGGTTCGCGGTCTGGTGAATACCGGCAAGCAACTCGCCGTAGGACCAGCGAGTGACCCCCTCTTCCGGTTTTGCCGAGTGCAGGAAGGTCAGGGCCGTCTTGTTGCCGAAAGCCTTGGCCGAGCTGCAAAAAATATCGTAGGTGCTGCGCTCGGTAAACGCTTGCTCAAGAGGTGTTTCCTCAAGACGCCGTACATCGGCTTCACTGCGGATCGGAAAAGACGGAGCAAAAGGCATATGCCATGGTAGTCGCAAAAGAACAGCAGCGGCCACGCTCACCCGGTCTTTCGCTGCCTCAAGCGGTCTCACAAAGCAGGGACCCGTCTTCAGACGGTTTCGTTTCAAGCGTAAAGACTTCGGCGTGGCAAACGCCAAGGTGACAGCAGTAACTCGCAAACGCGGGTGGGCATTGGTTAAAGTCGGGGCGGTTCAGCAAATGGGGTGACACGAACAATCAATATCGGTGCCGATGTGCGGTTTCCTCATTAGACCGCTAGCCGTTGCCGCCTTTCAACAGTTCACTCCAAATCGATGCAATTTGAGCAACGCGACGCGTTCGGACTCGCGCCCATCGGATCAAACATTGCTCTATATCGGGTAGCCAGCAGAAAATGCGCCTGTCGGTGTAAATTGAACAGCCACAATGCGGCATAGCCGCTGATTCCACTCAGAGGCACCAGCCGACTTGCCAAGGCAAAATGAGCAAAGACAAGGCATTGACACGAATCTTCAACGCATCGACAATACTGGATGTTTAGACAGTTTAAGGTGGCAACGTGACCGAGATAGTGATGGAACGCAAGCAGGATCTGTTCGGAACAGACCAGACGATTGAGGCGCCCAAGCGTCGATCAGCCGCACTTCGGTACCCCGGCAGCAAGTGGTCTCTTGCTCAGGACATCATTGGTCAATTTGGAGACCACTACCATTACGTTGAGCCTTACTTTGGTTCCGGCGCAGTGTTCTTCTCCAAGCCAGTGAGTCCGCACGAATTGATTAACGACATGAACAGCCTTGTGGTTAACTTTTTCCGCGTCTTGCGAGATCAAACAGACGACTTTCTGTTTGCTTTGGAGAACACACCTTGGAGCCGCGATGAGTACAACCAAAGTCATATTCAAACTAGCGATCCTCTTGAGAACGCAAGGCGGTTCGTAACTCGAATTTGGCAGGCGCATGCGTCGGACTTGGCAAAGAAGACCGGTTGGAAAAGCCGAGGCTCGAAGCAACCGGCGCGTGGAATGTCAGTGCGTTGGCAGCGTGTGCCTTCGGAACTTGCCGAAATGGCCCTCCGGCTAAGAGACGCTGAGATTGAAAATCGACCGGCCTTAGAAGTTATGCGCCGGTTCGCAACCAAGGACACTCTCATTTACGCAGACCCGCCCTACCTCATGGAAACGCGTACGCAAAAGATGTATGCGCATGAGATGAGTGTCGATGAGCACCTTGAGATGCTGAATGTTCTAAATTCTCACCCGGGGCCAGCGGTGATATCTGGTTATGAAAGTTCAGTCTATGACAAATACCTAGGAGACTGGAAGAAGGTCCTTGTGAAGCCGCCCAAAGTTGAGAAGCAGGCAGATCGCATGGAAGTGCTCTGGGTCAAGGGCTGAAGCTACATGTCTTTCTCGTCTGCGAGTCTGAATGCTGCACCCCTAGACGTGCCCAAACATCCGAACGGATTTTTGATGCAATGACTCCTGTGCGGGCTTAAGCAACTGAAAAAGCTTCGAACCATATCTGCGGCTATTTATCAGTGGATAATATTTGAATTGACTCCCTGAGAGGGCATACCACTCGTAAATAACGCCGTCGTGTTCATCAAATCCAACTAGCGCTTTGCTTCGGAACTCCCAGCGTCCCGGTTTGGGCAAAATAATTGGATACGAAGATACAAGATATTCGCGCTGGTGGTCCTTGTCCATCGGTGAGTACATGACCGACAAGAAGACGCTCGCGTTCGCATCCACTATACGGTTTGCTGCATTCTTTCGCTGCTTTTGAATCTTCCCCTCAGCAGAGGCGCGCTCATCGGACTGACGCTGAAGGATTGCATCGCCGAACTCAGAAGCGAACTTATGGCCCCTGAAGTTATCTTCGCTCAAACCCATTTCACGGCAAAGCTTCCAGTCCTTTGCGCTAGCGTTCGCAATTTCGAGGTATGCGCGAAGAGTCTTTCTCTTCTTCGGGTCGCGGAAGTCTCGAATTTTTTCGATCTCCTTTGACTTGACTGAGGCTGCACTCACCACGACGCCACCACCCTTATTAATCTCGACGGCGAAGTCGTAATACGACTTACTTTCTGGAGGCTTCACACCGAACAGTTCCGCAAAACAACGTTCTATCTGACGAGAATCGGCGCGAGTGCTCTTGTCAGGGTCATCCTCTCTGATGTTACCGCTTCCATCTCGGTAGGTGCTCAAATACTTCACAAGTGCGCGCATCTGGTCGGGAGAGGGGTCTGCGCTCAAAAACGGTTGTGACATGAATTTCTCATCTAAGTGTTGTGCTTTCCGGCTTAGGCGTACGTTTGCCCGAAACCGCCCAGGAGGTCGATCATAGGCGGTCAAGACAGTTCATCGTTGTCACCGCGCGCCACCCCGTTGGCGCCGGCTTAGCTCGAACGTTGGGCCTGTTCCACTCGTCCGTTTCTGGTGCGCCCTAATGTTGGCCACCTCAAGCCACAAATACTCTTGCCTTGCGCGGCGTCAGCAGCACCGTCTCATCGGTCTTCAAAGCCAACGCATGGAACTGTTGCGCCGGAATTTGAGCTTCGATCAAATCGCCATTGCCGGCCGATGCATCAAGTGGCGTCAATTCCAGACGTGCAATCGGACCGACCACGATGGCGCGGGTAAGGCGAGCCACGATGCCGCTGGCCGCTCCGGTGCTCGGGCTGTCCGGCGTGTAGCGCTCAACGTCCAGGTCATGCGGTCGCACGTAGGCAAAGGCCTTGGCGTCCTGCACGTCACCGTGCTCGGGCGTGGCCAGGCGCAGGCCGTCATGGTTCTCGCCGATCAGCATTTCCCCTTCGTGCGCGCGACCGTGAAACAGATTCACGTCACCCAGGAAACCATAAACAAAACGGCTTGCCGGATGGTCCCAGACTTCCTGCGGCGAGCCAATCTGCTCCACCACGCCGCTGTTCATCAGCACCACCCGGTCCGCCACTTCCAGCGCCTCCTCCTGATCGTGCGTTACGAAGATGCTGGTCACGTGCAGGTCATCGTGCAGGCGGCGCAGCCAGCGCCGCAGCTCCTTGCGCACCTTGGCGTCGAGCGCGCCAAAGGGTTCGTCCAGCAGCAGCACCTTGGGTTCCACCGCCAGGGCACGGGCCAGCGCAATACGCTGACGCTGGCCACCCGAGAGCTGCGCCGGGTAGCGGTCTGCCAGCCAGTCGAGCTGCACCAGACCGAGCAGATCATGAACCTTCTCTTTGATCTTGCTTTCGCTCGGGCGGCTGGCGCGCGGCTTCATGCGCAGACCAAAAGCCACGTTGTCAAACACGCTCATGTGGCGAAACAGCGCGTAATGCTGAAACACAAAACCGACGTTGCGCTCGCGCACATGCACGTCCGTCGTGTCCTCGCCGCTGAACAGGATGCTGCCGCTGTCGGCTGTCTCCAGCCCTGCAATGATGCGCAGCAGCGTGGTTTTGCCGCAGCCCGAGGGCCCCAGCAGCGCGACCAGTTCGCCCGAGTTGATGTCCAGCGACACATCACGCAGCGCGTGAAAGTTGCCAAAGGCTTTGCTGACGTTACGGATTTCGATGCTCATGTCATTCTTTCTTCGATTTCAAGCTTGTCCTCCTGCCCGCCCCGGCTGTCATCCCGGACGTCCAGTTTGTCATCCCGGACTTATATGGATGCCTCCCGGATAGCAAGAAGAATTTGTGTTGTGTTGTAAAAAAATCGGCTGCTTACTTATATCCGGCCTTGATTTCGTGGTCTGTCTGGTTGC
>QYPX01000107.1 GCA_007280205.1 Comamonadaceae bacterium | reverse complement strand
TGCCTGGATTGAGGTCTGGGACACCGGAATCGGGATTGCAGCGGAGCATCAGGAGGCCATATTCAAGGAGTTCTATCAGGTTGACAATCCGGAGCGCGAGCGCAGCAAGGGGCTGGGTCTGGGGCTGAATATTGTGCAACGGACGGCCCGCTTGCTAGGCCACCCACTGCAGCTTTGTTCGCGTTCAGGACAGGGGAGTCGTTTCAGAATCGAGCTTCCGTTGACGGCGCCGGGCGAAATGACGGATCGCCGCGGACCCGGGCGCCGTGAGTCACTCGATGAACTGGTCGGTCTGGTCGTGCTCGTCCTTGAGGATGATGAACTGGCGCGTGCCGCTTTGGTGAGCCTGCTGACTTCCTGGGGCGCGACGGTGGCCGAAGCACCCAGTCTGGTAGTGGCGCTGGAGCAACTGCAGCGGGGGCTGCAGCCCGCTCTGCTCATCAGCGATTATCGATTGCCCGGCCCGGAAAACGGCATTCAAGCGGTGCTTCGACTGCGGCTCGCCGCCCACAAGGAAATACCGGCCTGCCTGATCAGCGGCGATACCGATCCCGATTTGATGCAGGCCGCCAAGTTAGCCGGGCTGACTTTGATGCACAAGCCTGTGCGACCCGCCAAACTGCGCAGCCTGATAGGGCGTCTGGCCAAGCGCAGCTAAGGCGTCTGAGCCTTGCTGTAACCGCGCAGCGTGGCCGCCAGAACAGCCTGCATGCGGGTTTGGACGCCAAACGCGCGCAGCACCGCCGAGACATGGTTCTTGACCGTTTCATCAGAGAGATTGAGCGTCCCGCTGATTTCCTTGTTGGAGCGGGCAGCGAGCATCAGACCGAGCACTTCGTGCTGACGCGAGGTGAGTTGAGGTCCATCGGGCGCGTCGACCTCATCGAGCGCTGTATGGCCGGCGAGGAACTCGGGAGGCATATAGATCTGGCCCTCCAGCACGGCCCGCAGGATCGTCAGCAACTCGCTGCTGAGACTGGCCTTGGCGATGAAGCCCACTGCACCCAGGGCCATCACCTGGCGCACGATGCGCGGCTCCACCATGCCGGAAATCATGACCACCGGTAGCTCCGGATGCTGCTGACCGAAAAGGGTGAGCGCCTCCAGACCATTCATGTCGGGCAAGCCGTAATCGAGCAATACCAGATCAAGATCGGGATGCAATGCAGCGAGTTCAAAGGCGCGGCTGCACTGGCCTGCTTCCAGCACTTCCAGCTGCTCATCCAGGCCCTTGAGCACCTGGCGCAAGCCCTCGCGCACCAGCGCATGGTCGTCGACCACAAGAATTTTCAACATTTAGAATGAAGCATGTTTGTTCATCTGCGTTTACACACCGAGTTTTCTGTTGTTGACGGTACCAATCGCATCGATGATATCGTCAATTGCGCCGCTGCTGATGGACAGGCTGCGCTGGCCATCACTGATTTGAGCAATTTGTTTGGCGCCATCAAGTTTTATCGGCAAGCGCGCAAACGGGGCGTCAAGCCCCTGATTGGTGCTGAAATCTGGCTGGGTGAAGCAGGCCCCGAGGCAACTGCTGCATCGCGCGTGCTGTTACTGGTACAGAACCGGCAGGGCTATCTGAACCTGTCCGAACTGCTGGCGCGGGCCTGGACGCGCAATGCCAGCAAGACGCAGGCCCTGGTCACACTCGATTGGCTGGCGGAGTTGAGCGAAGGACTGATCGCGCTTTCGGGCGCTCAGGCCGGACCGGTCGGGCAGGCCTTGCTGGCGGGCGATGCGGCCCGCGCCAGCGAAGCTGCGCTGCGCCTGGGAAGTATTTTTCCACATCGCTTTTATCTGGAGTTGCAGCGCGCCGGACGCGCAGACGACGAGGCGCATGTGATGGCCACGGTTCAACTGGCTGCCCGCATGGGGCTGCCTGTGGTGGCCACGCACCCGGTGCAGTTCACCCGTGCCGACGATTTTGAGGCGCACGAGGCCAGGGTCTGCATCGCCGAGGGCGAAATCCTGGGTGACCAGCGTCGGGTTCGAAGGTTCACGCGTGAGCAGTATTTCAAGTCCGCCGCGCAGATGCAGACGCTGTTTGCCGATTTGCCTTCGGCGCTGCAGAACAGCCTGCAGATTGCCAGACGCTGCAACCTGACACTGGTCCTTGACAAGCCGCAGTTGCCGGACTTCCCGATACCGCAAGTCGATGGCCGGCAGATGACACCGGAGGCCTACTTTCGCCACGCTTCTCACCTGGGGCTGAGTGAGAGACTGCTGCGCCGTTACCCGCTTGTGGCCGAGCGTGACAGCGTGCGCGCGCGCTACGTTGAACGTCTGGAATTCGAGATCGACACCATCCTGAAGATGGGTTTTCCGGGCTACTTTCTGATCGTTGGTGACTTCATCAACTGGGCCAAGAAAAACGGTTGTCCGGTCGGACCCGGGCGTGGCTCGGGTGCTGGCTCGCTGGTGGCCTATTCGCTCAAGATTACCGATCTCGATCCGCTGCAGTACAACCTGCTGTTCGAGCGCTTTCTCAATCCGGAGCGGGTTTCCATGCCCGACTTTGACATTGATTTCTGCCAGAGCAATCGGGATCGAGTCATCGACTATGTGAAAGAGAAGTACGGCAAGAACGCGGTCAGCCAGATCGTCACCTTCGGCACCATGGCGGCGCGTGCCGTGGTGCGCGACGTCGGGCGCGTACTCGACATGAGTTACACCTTCTGCGACGGCATCAGCAAACTGATTCCGAACAAGCCCGGTGTCAGCGTCAGTCTGCAGTTGCCGCCAGTGGGCCGCAAGAGCGACGACAAAACGGTTTACGCGGTGGAAGCAGAGCCGGTGCTGGCAGAGCGCGAAAACCGCGAAGAGGACGTCAAGCTGCTGCTCGAACTCGCGCGCAAGCTCGAAGGCCTGACGCGCAATGTCGGCATGCACGCGGGTGGTGTGTTGATTGCGCCGGGCAAGCTGACGGATTTTTGCCCGCTCTACCAGCAACCCGGCAGCGAAGCAGCGGTAAGCCAGTTTGACAAATACGACGTTGAAGCCATTGGCCTGGTGAAGTTCGACTTTTTGGGCCTGGCGACGCTGACCATTCTGGAAATTGCCAAAGATCTGATTGTGGCCAGGCACAAGGGTTGCGAGAATTTTTCCTATGAGGATTTGCCACTGGACGACGCGACGGTCTATCAGTTGTTTGCCGATGGCCGGACCGAGGCGGTGTTCCAGTTTGAAAGTCGCGGCATGCAGGGCATGCTGCGCGATGCCAGACCGTCCCGGCTGGAAGACCTGATCGCCATGAACGCGCTCTATCGGCCGGGGCCGATGGACCTGATACCGACCTACATCGCACGCAAGTTGGGTCGCGAGCCGGTCGAGTACCCGGATCCGCGGGTCGAAGGCATCCTGAGCGAAACCTATGGTGTCATGGTGTACCAGGAGCAGGTGATGCAGATGGCGCAGATCCTGGGCGGCTATTCGCTCGGCGGCGCCGATATGCTGCGCCGTGCCATGGGCAAGAAGAACGCCGAGGAGATGGCCAGGCACCGGCAGATATTCCGCGACGGCGCGGCCGTCAATGCCTTGAGCCAGGAAAAGGCAGACGAAGTTTTCGACCACATGGAAAAGTTCGCCGGCTATGGTTTTAACAAATCACACTCGGCGGCCTATGCCTTGCTGGCCTACCACACGGCATGGCTCAAGGTTCATTACACGGCCGAGTTCTTCTGCGCCAACATGACGGTCGAAATGGACGACACCGACAAGCTCAAGGTGCTGTATGAGGACGCCTTGAAGATGGGCTTGAGCTTTGAAGCGCCCGATGTGAACCGGGGCGTGGGTCGCTTTGAGCCGATTTCCGACAAGATGATTCGCTACGGCCTGAGTGCCATCAAGGGCTCGGGCGAGCAGGCGATCGAGGCGATTGTGGCAGCGCGCGAGGGACGCGGCAGCGGTCCCTCCGGCCAGGATGTCGGCCCTTTCAGGAGTCTGTTTGATTTTTGCGTGCGCGTCGATCGCGGCCGCATCAACAAGCGCACGGTGGAGGCCCTGATCAAGGCCGGAGCCTTTGATTGCCTCCAGCGCAACCGCGCCAGTCTGCTGGCCTCGCTGGACTGTGCTTTCGATTTTGCGGCGGCGACGCTGGCGAACGCCAATCAAGGGGGTCTGTTTGACATGGGGGGTGATGACGATCATGGCTCCAGCACGCAGGAGCCTGCGCTGGTGCAGGCCACGCCCTGGGGCGTGCGCGAGCGCCTGATGCTGGAGAAGTCGGCCATCGGCTTCTATCTGTCGGGTCATCTCTTTGATGAAGTCAGCGTCGAGGTGCGGCGCTTCGTGAAGCGTCAGATTGAAGAGCTGATGGATGCGCGCGAGCCCCAGTTGCTGGCGGGCATCGTGACGGATTTTCGTATCATCAATGGCCAGCGCGGCAAGCTCGCCCTGTTCAAGCTCGATGACAAATCAGGGGTGATCGAGGCCCGGGCTGACGAAGCCTTGATCAATGCGAACCGGAATCTGCTGAAGGACGATGAACTGATCGTCGTCATGGGCAAACTGCAGCCGGACCGCTTTTCCGGCGGCATGCAACTCACCGTGACGCAGATCTGGGATCTGCAGCAGGCGCGCTGCCGCTTTGGCAAGTTTCTGCGTGTCAGCGTCAATGGCAAGGCACCCGATGTGGCCGGACTGATCCGGGACTATCCGGCGCAGCGAGAGGTTTCCGAGCAGGGTGAACTGGTTCGCGGTCTGGCCGTGCGCTTGCTGGTGTCAGGTCACGACCAGGAGGGTCAGGCGCGCGCTGAACTGCAACTCGGGGAGCGCTTCAAATTCTTCCCCAGCGACGCGGCCCTGGCCGGCTGGCGTGCCCAGGCCGACCAGGGCCGGGCAGAGATCGTTTTTGACTGAAACTGGGCGGCGTTTGGCGGCGGATATGGATCGCCGCACTGCGCTTTCCATGACGAAAACCGCTTGTCATTGCGGACCCCGGATCGGAGTCCGGGGCAGGCCCGATCCGCAATCCAGCGGTGGGCGAGCACTGGATCCCGGATGTTGAAACCCCGGACCTGATCCGGGGCCGGGATGACAAGTCTCTTGAATCGCTTCACAGGCTGACCATTAGTTCCAGACCCTCGCGTATGACGACGGCGGGGATAGTACCGTCGGTATCGCGGGGCAGTATTTCTATTCTGTCAATTGCCCTGAGAACCGCTTCATTCCAGGCATTGTTGCCGCTGGAGCTTACGATTCCCCGGCTCAGAATTGACCCGATGCTGTTCACACGCACCATCACTTTCACTGTTGGTTTGCCTGCATTGGGGTCGGAATATTTTGTGTTCGATTTGATCAGTCCGACAATCTTTCCGGCATAGCTGGCCGATGGCCCGGACGATTGCAACGCGGTGCCGGTTGAGCCCTGAGCGCCGCTGGCACCGGCCAGGCCGGCGATGCGCTTGAGTTGGTCACTGCGCTGGGCTTCGATTCTCTGCGCTTCCTGCTTGGCCAGCAGCGCCTGCTTGCGCTGCTTTTCCAGTTCGACCTTCTGCTTTTCCAGTTCGACCTTCTTCTTTTCCTCCGCCGCCTGTCGCTCTTTCTGTTGCTTTTCTTTTTCCTTTTCCTGCAGACGCTTCTTCTCAAGCAGCTCTTTTTCTTTCAGTTTCTTCAGGCGCAGCTTTTCCTGTTCGATGGCAATATCGACCTTGGCCGGTTCGGCCTGCACAGGAACCGGCTTGGGT
>QYPX01000200.1 GCA_007280205.1 Comamonadaceae bacterium | reverse complement strand
CCGGTGCAGCTGGGCGATCTCCATCTTCAGGTCTCGGCCAGCATCGGGGTCACGTTTTACCCGCAGGCGCAGCCCATCGAAGCCGATCAATTGCTGCGCCAGGCCGACCAGGCCATGTACCAGGCCAAGCTGACCGGCAGGAGGCGCTATCACGTCTTTGACGCCGGGCAGGACAGCAACTCGCGTGTGCATTTTGAGAGCCTGGAGCGCATCCGGCTGGCCTTGAGCGAGCGCGAATTTGTCCTTCATTACCAGCCCAAGGTCAACATGCGAAGCGGTAAGGTTGTTGGCGCAGAAGCCTTGATCCGCTGGCAGCATCCGCAGCGAGGTCAACTTGTTCCGGCCCTGTTTCTGCCAGTGATCGAAGACGATGCACTGGCCATCGCCATCGGAGAGTGGGTGATCGAGGCCGCGCTGACGCAGGTCGAACTCTGGCGTACCAGCGGACTGGTCATTCCGGTCAGCGTCAACGTGGGCGCGCGCCAATTGCAGCAGGCAGACTTTCTTGACCGCCTGCGACTCCTTCTGGCGGCTCATCGACAGCTGCCGCCATCGTGTCTTGAACTGGAGATTCTGGAGACCAGCGCGCTCGAAGATGTGGCGCAGGTGTCCCAGTTGATCGAGTCCTGCGCGCAGCTTGGGATTGGCTTTGCCCTGGATGATTTTGGTACCGGCTATTCGTCGCTAACCTATTTGAAGCGTTTGCGCGCCAACACGATCAAGATCGACCAGAGTTTTGTGCGGGACATGCTCGACGACCCCGATGACTTGGCGATCCTGCAGGGTGTGATCGGCCTGGCTTCGGCCTTCAAGCGTCAAGTCATCGCGGAGGGCGTTGAGACCGTAGCGCATGGCACCTTGTTGCTGCAACTGGGCTGCGAACTGGCTCAAGGTTACGGCATTGCTCACCCGATGCCTGGCGCCGAGTTGCCCGACTGGGTCAGGAACTGGAAGCCTGATCCGGCGTGGGGTGATGTCGAGAAGCTGAGATAACGCGCTCATCCGCTTCGTCAAGCACTGGCATGGCAAACCCGAACAAGTCGGTTCAGGAACAGGCGGGAAAATCGCATGCCCATAGGATATGCCAATACCACTTCGGCTACGCGTTGTGACAGTCGACACGGTGTTTCGATTTATACAAAGCAGCCGCTTGCCAAAAATAGGGAATCTGGGTATGCTGCGGGGCCATGATCGCCACTGCCCTGTCACTTTCCAACCCGCCCAAGCGAGCGCGTGGCCGCCCCCGCAAGACGGAAGAGGAGCGCGACGACGGCAATCGCCGCCAGGCCTTGCTCGCGGCTGCCGCACGCCTGTTTCGGGTGCAGGGTTTTGCTGCCACCAGCACGCGTGACATCGCCGCCGCCGTGGGCATGCACAGCGGCTCGCCTTTTTATCATTTCAAGAGCAAGGATGCACTGCTTTGCGCCGTCATGGAAGAGGGCATGCACCGGGCCATTGCGCGCCAGACCCGTGCCTTGCAGGAGGGCGGAGCCGCCAGCACACCGCTGTTGCAGATCAAAAGGCTGATCCGCGCGCACTTTGACACCCTGCTCGGCCCCGGCAATGACTTTGTGCCGGTGATGCTTTATGAGCACCGATCCCTCAATTCCCAGCAGCGCAAGTTGCTGGCCAGACTGCAGGTCGACTACGAGGCGGCCTGGACCCCGGTCCTTGAAGCCTTGCACGCAAGCGGCCATTTGCGCGCGCCGGTCAAGCTCTCACGGCTGCTGATTCTGGGGGCGCTGAACTGGTCGGTGCAGTGGTTTGACAGAAAAAAGGGCGCTTCGGTCGATCAGCTGACCGATGCCGCCATGGCCTTGTTTTTGAAGGAGTCCTGATGGCTTACGGTTCGGTATTTGCAAGCGGCTTGTTTGCCGGCAAGGTGGTGCTGATCACCGGTGGCGGCTCCGGCATCGGGCGCTGCGTTGCACACGAGCTGGCGGCGCTCGGTGCGCACACCGTGCTGCTCGGGCGCAAGGCTGAAACCCTGCAGGCGGTGGTGGACGAGATCACGCAGGACGGCGGTGCGGCCAGCTCCCATGTCTGCGACATCCGTCAGGAAGATGTCGTCAAGCAGACGGTGAGCGCCGTGGTCGAGCGTCATGGGCACATTGATGGTCTGGTGAACAACGCAGGTGGCCAGTACATGACGCCGCTGGAGGCGATCAGTGCCAAAGGCTGGGATGCGGTCATCAGCACCAACCTGACCGGCGGCTTTTTGATGGCGCGCGAGTGCTTTGTGCAAAGCATGAACAAGCGCGGCGGCGCCATTGTCAATATCGTGGCCGATATCTGGGGCTCCATGCCGGGCATGGGTCACAGCGGTGCGGCGCGTGCCGGCATGGTCAGCTTCACCGAGACCGCGGCGATCGAATGGGCGGGCCGCGGTGTGCGCGTCAATGCGGTGGCACCCGGCTACATCGCCTCCAGTGGCATGGACAAGTACCCGTTGGAGGCCGGGCCGATGTTGCGGGAGATGGCCAAGACGGTACCCATCGGGCGTTTTGGCACCGAGGCTGAAACGTCTGCCGGAATCGTTTTTCTGCTCAGTCCGGCCGCGTCCTTCATCAGCGGCAGCACCCTGCGCATCGATGCCGCACGGCCACAGGTTCGCATGGGTTGGCCCATGCGCGTGGCTTCCAAAGAGGTACAGCAGCGCGCTGCCATCAAACCCTTTGACGGTTTTCACCGTGCCCAGACACCCAAGGTGTTTCAAGTCGAAACGCCCACAAACAAGGAATGAACATGGAACCGATGGCAGATACTGACCCGGACGCAGCTGCACTGGCCGATGCGGCACGCCGCTTTATTCAGACCGAGGTTGCCGCCCACCTCAATGAGTGGGAGGAAGCCGGCGAGTTTCCGCGCAGCCTGTACGGGCGCGCAGCCGAACTCGGTTGGCTTGCGATGGGTTACCCCGAGCATCTGGGGGGCACACCGGCGAGCTGGAGTCTGCGCAATGCGATGACAGTGGCGATGGCGCGTGTGGGTGGCAGTGGCGGCCTGATGGCCAGCCTGTTCAGCCACAACATCGGCTTGCCGCCGGTGCTGCGTCATGGCAGCGCCGCCTTGCAGCAAGAGGTGGTGCCACCTGTGTTGCGTGGTGAAAAAATATCAGCGCTCGCCATCTCCGAGCCGGGCGGTGGCACCGATGTATCGGCGCTGCGCACCACGGCGCGATTGGAAGGTGACGAGTATGTGGTGGACGGTGACAAGATCTTCATCACCTCCGGCATGCGCGCTGACTGGCTGACCGTTGCGGTGCGCACCCATCCCAAGGACAAAGGGCCGGGGGGCATCTCGATGCTGATGGTGCCGGGCGACACGCCAGGCCTGTCGCGCACCGCGCTCAAAAAAATGGGCTGGCTGTGTTCCGACACCGCGCAACTGCGCTTTGACGGCGTGCGGGTGCCGGCGCGCTATCTGGTGGGTGAAGAGGGTACCGGCTTCAAGATGATTCTGACCAACTTCAATGGCGAGCGCCTGGGCATGTCGGCGCTGGCACTGGGTTTTTCTGAATGCTGCCTGGATGAGGCACTGGCCTGGGCGCGTCAGCGCAAGACCTTTGGCACGGCGCTGGTCGATCATCAGGTGATTCGCCACAAGCTGATGGACATGAAGATGCGCATCGAATCCACCCGGGCCTGGCTTGATTCGGTGTCGGCACGCGCTGACGCAGGCATCAAGGGCGCGGCGTGGGTGGCAGAGGTCTGTCTCCTGAAGAACCACGCGACGCAGACCATGCAGTTTTGCGCCGATCAGGGTGTGCAGATTCTCGGTGGCATGGGCTTTATGCGCGGCACCGCCTGTGAGCGCATCTACCGCGAGGTCAAGGTGATGATGATTGGCGGCGGCACCGAAGAGATCATGAAGGAACTGGCCTCGCGCCAGCTCGGTCTGTGACAATGGCAATATGATCAAAAAAGCTGTACCCCCGCCGGACCTCGAATTCGAACCGGAATTTGTGACGGGGCTGAAGAAAATCTTCGAGGAAATGATCATCTTCAACCAGGTGATTGGTTTGAAGATCACATCGCTCAAACCCTCCATGGTCAGAGGTCGCATCGACATGAAGCGCGACCTGATCGGGCATTTCGCCTTCAACCGCCTGCATGGCGGCGTCATCAGCGCGGGGCTGGACGCGATGGCCGGGCTGGCGGTGATGGCAGCGATCGGTGCGCGTCACATGGACGAGCCACCGATACAGCGCCTGCACCGTTTTGCCAAGCTCGGCACCATCGACCTGCGTGTGGACTACCTGCGCCCTGCCATCGGTGAGCACTTCGAGTTGCGCGCCGAGGTGATGCGCCTGGGCTCACGCGTGGCCTCGGTCCGCATGGAGTTTTTGGGTGCCAACGGTGAACTGCTGTCCACCGGAACCGCAGCCTACATCGTTTCCTGAGCGGCGTGTGCCGCTGCTGCGGCAATGTCCATGCCGGTGATGTAAACGGTGCCGGTAAAACTTGAGATCACCGCGCCATCCGCGCGCGTCACATCCACCCGATAGACCGCCAGCTTGCGCGATCTTGATACCTCGGTGGCGCGGGCCTGCAGGCAGTCGCCCAGCCGTGCCGCCTGCTGGTAGGTCACGTGCGCATCAATGCCGGCCGCTACCTTGCCATAGGAGTTGGAGGCCAGCCCGAAAGCGCTGTCGGCCAGCGCAAAGACCAGGCCGCCATGGCAGGTGCCGTTGAAGTTCAGATGCTGTTCCTGTAGGGTCAGGCTCACCGTGGCTGTACCTTTGCCGGCTTCGGTGCAACGGATGCCCAGTGACTGCGCGAACGGATCGACCGACGCCAGATGCATCACCAGCGCGGTGGAGTCAAGCGCCACTGCCGCCTTGGGCGGCCGACGAGCCGCCAGACGCCGGCCATGACCGGCTACTTTGGCGTGTTGGGCGATCGAATCAAGCAGTTCCACCACACCTGCTGCGGTCGTGGCGCAGGACTGCAGAACCGGTACGGTCCATGTTGCTGCCGCTTGCGCAGAGCGCAGATGCAGCATGTCTTTCAGATCGCGTGCGGTCGCGTTGGCCCCGGGCAAATCTGACTTGGTCACGACCAGCAGGTCGGCAATCTCCAGAATGCCGGCCTTGATGGCCTGCACGTTGTCGCCCATGCCCGGCGCGCAGGCGACCAGCCGGGTATCGGCCACGCGCATGATCTCGACTTCGGACTGCCCGGCGCCTACGGTTTCGATGATGATGGTATCGAACCCTGCTGCATCCATCACATCAACAATTTCTTCGGTGCTCTGTGACAAACCACCCAAATGGCCGCGCGTGGCCAGCGAGCGGATGAACACGTTGGGATGAGCACCGTGCTCGCCCATGCGGACGCGGTCGCCCAGCACGGCGCCGCCGCTGATCGGGCTCGACGGATCGACCGCCACCACAGCGATGCGCTGACCGCGTGCCAGCAGTTCACCCAGCATGGCGTGAACCAGCGTCGACTTGCCGGCGCCAGGGGCGCCCGTGATGCCCAGCACATGGGCGCGACCCAGATGCGGCGCCAGTGCTTTGGAGACAAGGCCGGCGGCGAGTTCACCATGCTCGATCAGGCTGATGGAGCGCGCCAGCACGCGTCGGTCACCTGCCAGCAAGGCGGCTGGCACGGCCCAATGGTGTTGCGGAAGTTTGGGCTGACTCACACGATGGCCTGTACGTGACCGAAGCCCATCTCGCGACGCAGCGTCTGGCAGATTTCGCCATGAGTGCAACCCGCCTCGGCCGCCTCGACAACCCGGCCGAAGACGTTGTCTTTGACGTCGCCGGCGGAGCGCGCCAGCGCATCCAGCGCCGTTTGAACCGCAGACTGCGAGCGCTCCGCCTTGAAGGCTTTGAACTCGTCGATCAGCCTTTGCATACTGGCGCGATCCGGGCGCGTGTTGACCGGGCGCGCGCTGCTGTCTTCTTCAATCTGGTAGGCGTTCACGCCCACCACCGTCTGCTCACCCGAGTCGACCTTTTGCTGGAACTTGCGCGCCGACTCGCCAATCATGCCCTGCACCAGGCCGCACTCCACCGCCTTGTACATGCCGCCAGCGTCCTGCACCCGCTGCATCACGCTCTCAATCTGAGCCTGCATCTGGTCGGTCAGTGTTTCGACGTAGAAACTGCCACCCAGGGGGTCAATCACATCGGTCAGGTGCGCTTCTTCGCGCAGCACGTTTTGCGTGGCAATCGCAATGCGCGCGCCAAACTCGCTCGGGCAGGACAGCGCTTCGTCGTAGGCGTCGGTGTGCAGCGACTGCAAGCCGCCCAGAATGCCGGCCATCGCCTGCACCGTGACGCGGGAGATGTTGTTCAGCGGTTGTTGGCGCGTCAGATCGACACCCGAGGTCTGCGCATGGAACTTGAAGCGCCAGGAGCGCGGGTCCTTGGCACCAAGCCGGTTGCGCGCCAGGCCAGCCCAGATGCGCCGGGCCGCGCGGAACTTGGCAATTTCCTCAAAGAAACTGATAGACACATCAAAGAAGAAGGTGAAGCGCGGCAGAAACTGGTCGGGGTCCATTCCGCGCGCCATGCAGTCCTCGGCGTTCTGGATCGCGGTGCAAAGCGTGAAGGCCATCGATTCGGCGGGTGTTGCGCCGGCCTGCTGCGTGTGCTGGCCCACCACCGACATCGGATTCCATTTCGGCAGGAAGCGGTTGCAGAACTCGATGTGATCGGTCAGGATGCGTCGCGCGCCCGGCAAAGCGATGCGAAAGAACATGTGGTTGGCGACATAGTGGCTCAGGTAGTCGCTTTGATTCGAGGTGCCGCTGATGCTCTTCCAATCGGTGCCGCGCCGGCGTGCCGCGGCCAGCATGAAGGCCAGCAGCGTGAACGGGGTCGGGTCGTTCTGCGCGCAAGATATTTTGGCCAGATCGACGCCCTGCAGGGCGCGGTCCATGTGCGCCGTGGTGTTGATCACGGTGCCGCAGGTGCCAAGCAATTCGATATGAGACTCGTCCATGTCGTAGCCACGGAACACCGAGTTGCAGGGAATCGGCGACAGTGCCGTCGCTCCCTGCGCCAGCACTTCCAGCAAGCGCGCGTTGAATTCGCTGGGCGTGCCCAGACCGGTGAGCTGGCGCTGTGACCAGGTCTTGCCTCGGTGCATGGTGGCGTAAATGCCGCGCGTGTAGGGCGCTTGGCCGGGCATACCCAAATCGGCTGAGTGATCCTTGCTATTCCAGTCGCGGCTGGTGTAGATCGGCTGGATTGGCACGCCGGAGCGGTTCACCACCGTCTTGTCCACGCCGATGCTGGTAGCGTAGTCCTGCTGCCATGCGCCATAGGCCTCGGCTTCAGAAAGCACTTCGGTACGGATAGCTTCGTTCATGTTCGACTCTCCAGTGTTGCGGTGGCTTCAAACGGCGACGCGCTGCGTGCGCCCGACAACGGCCAGTTCGTGCACATAGGCTGCAATGTCGGCCATGGAACTGCCGGGGTGAAAGACGCGGGCCACACCGGCTTCGAGCAGCGTCGCCTCGTCGGTATCGGGCACGATGCCACCCACAATCACTGCAACATCATTCAGACCGGCCTCACGCAAGGCCAGCATCAGCTTGGGCACGATCAGGTGATCCGTGGCGAGTGATGAGATGCCGATCACGTCGACATCCTCCTCCAGCGCCAGTTTGACCACCGTGGCAATTTCCTGCCAGGGTGGCGTGTAGATCACTTCCATGCCGGCGTCGCGCAAGCCGGCAGCCACGACGCGGCTACCGCGATCGTGGCCGTCGAAACCGATCTTGGTGACCAGCACCTTGGGTATGACCACTTGACTCATGCTTTCTCCTCCTGACCCTGACGCAGCAGGGCGATAAATTGGTGCGCAATGGCGCGGGGTTTGTACTTGCCGCTGGGGCGATACCAGGTTTGGGACGAGTTCAGCGCGCCGATCAGCAACAGACGAAAGGCCCGGCGGTCGGTGCCCTTGCGCAGCGGCAGCGCCTTGATCAGATCGATGAACAACTGTTCGTAACGGTTGCGCAAGTCAATCAGGTTCTGGTTCACCAAAGCCACATCGGCTGGCCGAACCCGGATCACCACCTGGGCGTAGTCGTCGTCCTGCAGAATCGATTCGAGATGGGCCACGCAGGCAGCCTGCAGCCGTTCCCAGGGTTCGGCGTGCAGTTGTACGGCAGTCTGCACCGCCGCGCTGATCTGCTCGACGCCCTTGAGGTAAACGGCGGCCAGCAGTTCTTCCTTGGTCGCGAAGTGACAGTACAGCGAGCCCGGCAGCATGCCCACGGCCCGCGCAATGTCGCGTACCGAAGTGCCCTCAAAACCCTGCGTGCGAAACAGCCGCGCCGCTTTGTCCAGTACTTGCGGCAAGCGGCTGTCGACGTGAGGTTTTCGGGTGCTGGTCATACTTATCTGCTCGATTAGCGATAAAGTATACCAAACGATCGTTTGCCTTAGAAAAAAAGTTCGTCCACTCGTTCTACATGCCGGAGGATCAGGCCGGCGAGGCACTCAACTCCGCGACTGTCCTCCGGCCTGCGGCCTCCCCCTTGATGTCGCTGCGCTGAGCGCCTCACCAACCTGATCCTTTGCAGCCGCGTCGTCGGCCCACATCCAACAAGTTGCTGCTATCCTTGGCGAATGAAGGTCAGCGAAATTCTCAGGATCATCCAAGACGATGGATGGAAACTGATCGCAACCAGGGCGTGTGACGGTTCCGGGCAAGCCCAGCGACGATTTGGCTATTGGCACTCAAAATAGCGTTCTCAAACAAGCTGGTTTGAAGTGAGGTTTTATGCGTTACGCAGTCGTTATTGAGCAAGCAATCGGAAATTACTCGGCTTACGTGCCTGATCTGCCTGGGTGCATCGCCACTGGTCAGACCTTGAGCGAGGTTGAATCGGAAATCAGCGAGGCGATTGCGTTTCATATGGAGGGAATGGTCGAAGACGGCTTGCCGGTGCCACATCCATCAAGCCAAGTTGAGTACATTGAAGTTGCCGCATAACGAGGTCATTCCATCGGACCGGTACGCCGTCCGCTGAATTTGGACGTTATACGTCACCACGGTCACCACTATGCCCATGACAACGCTCCCCACCTATGACGATCTGATGAACCCGCTTCTGGAGGCGCTACGGAAGCTTGGAGGCTCAGGGTCTATTGAAGAGATTTACGCAAAGACCGTGGAGATCACTGGACTGCCAGAGGAAATACTGGCGCAACTTCACGACCCCGAGAAGAGCAGCCAAACCGAAGTTGGGTATCGCCTTGCTTGGGCACGAACGTATCTACGGAAGTACGGATTGCTTGAAAACTCAAGCCGTGGAGTCTGGTCGCTGACAGAAAAGGCAAAGACGCTCGAAAGTGTAGATTCAGCAGAGGTTGTTCGCTTTGTCCGTGCTCTCGACAAACAGGACGCCCCGAAAAAGCGACCGCCTGACGGAACCGCGCGGGAATTGTCCGAAGAGGAAGGATGGAAAGACAAGCTTTCCGCCGTGCTCACTCAAAAACTCGACCCCGCAGGTTTTGAGCGGTTGGTTCAGCGCATCTTGCGCGAATCAGGGTTTATTCATGTTGAAGTGACAGGTCGCACGGGCGATGGCGGAATTGACGGAAAAGGCATTGCCCGTATCCACGGCTTCATGAGCTTTCACGTTCTCTTCCAGTGCAAGCGTTACAAAGGCTCAGTTGCAGCCGGCGAAGTTCGTGATTTTCGCGGCGCGATGGTTGGCCGTGCCGATAAGGGCTTATTCATTACAACGGGTTCTTTCACGCCCGCTGCTGTAAAGGAAGCCACAAGAGACGGTGCGCCACCAATCGATCTTGTGGATGGTGATGAACTTGCAGAGAAACTGAAAGAGTTGGCGCTGGGCGTAAAGACTGAACTTGTCGAGCGCGTCAGTATTAATACGGCATGGTTCGAAAGCCTATGACCAACAAACGCTTCGAGTGGGACGCTCCGCCAGCAGGCTTCGCATGCTGTCTCCGCGCCCCTCAAGCTCCACGTTACACTGATCGCGATGGGAACAACCGCTTCGCTTTACCCCGCTGTGGATGCAGCTGCCGTTTGGTCGAGGTTGCCGCTCAGTTACAGGACGAGCGTGGGCATCGCTGCATTAGGCACTGACCCTATCGATCTTCTCGTTTTCGAGACGGGTGAGCGGCATGTGGTGACCTTAGAGGACCTGATGAAGTCGATAAACGGTATTGAGAGTCCGTCCATGCGCCTCGCCGTGATCGGCTTCGACTTCACTGAGGAGGCTCGCATCCGAATCAGGTCGCTCGGCGGGCGCATCTTCGCCGAGCAAAATGTTTGGGACTGAACCGAGAAGCGCAAGGCATGCGATTTACCAACACGGACGTACAAGTGCCTCGGTGCGCGTCGCGCACTCGGCTTTTGAACGCCGGGCATCTCCGACGCTAGGCGTCTCATTCAACCCCACCGCGTCATGCAAGCCGTCGATAAACCAATCCCGGTACTTCCAAGCCGCTCCCTTGTCCGCACGATTACGTTCTACGAGAGGCTGGGGTTCAAAGGCCAACTGCTCTCGCCGGTGAAGCGGCCGCCTAAGCCTCACATTGCTGGACGGCCGCGAGGGCGGCGGCAAGGCGTTGCCGACCTTGACCGCTGATGCGCGCAAAAGGCAGTGCCAGCGCAGCAAGTTCCTGCTCGATGAAACTGTGTACCGGCGCGCGCACATGTTCGCCATCGCGCTGCAGGCCGTCGGCCACCCAATCGATGTCGGGCGCGAGCAGCAGCGTCAGGGCATAACTCGCATGCAGCGCGCGGCCCTGTGGCAGCAGGGATGGGTCAGAAAAGATGTAGTTGCTGTAGATCGCAGTCAGCAGTGGTGCCGTGTCGCAGAAGACAAAGGGTGAGTGCTGCTGGTGGGCTCGCTCCGTTGCTTCAGACTCCCAGCGAACCTGTGTCTCAATCACCTGCGCCTGCTCCGCCCGCTCTGGCGTTCTGCCCTGGGTCTGGCAGAACTGACGCAGATATTCCGGCACCCAGGGGCAAGCGTAATGGCTGGCCAGCGCTTGCGCCAACGTGGTTTTACCGGTGCTCTCGGCACCCAGGATGCAGATCAGGCGCGCGGTTGTCATCGCGACTTGCGGCTTGTCATTGCGACTCATGGTTTGTCATGGCACCTCACGGTTTGTCATTGCGGACTTATGGTTTGTCATTGCGGACTTGATCCGCAATCCAGTGTCTTCCGGGCACTGGATCCCGGATCGAGTCCGGGATGACATTGAAGTAGCCCGGCATGACAATCTTGGCGGTCGACACGACAATCTTGGCGCCCGCCATGCGCTTGCTCCATCCGAGCCAGCCCCAGATCGCCAGCAGGAAGAAGATCACATAAAGCACAACGGTGAGGTGCAAGCCCTTGTAGGCAAAGAGGGCCACGCTGGCGGCGTTCACCGCCAGCCAGACTGGCCAGTTTTCTATGAACTTGCGTCCGAGCAACAGGGTTCCGATCAGGCTACCCGCAGTGACCAGACCATCGGCCCAGGGGACGTCAGAGTCGGTCACGCCGCGCAGCAACAGGGCCAGCAGCAACCAGGCCAGTGAAAAGCCCGAGATGCACCAGAACAGGCCACGAGAATCGAGCCGCGCTATGCGCAGCGGAGCACCAGAGTTGCCACGGTTTCCGCGCAGCCATTGCCACCAGCCCCAGACGCCGGTAGCGGCAAAGAAGACGTTGACACCAGCCTCGCCATAGAGCTTGCTTTCGTAGAACAGCCACGCATAAAGCAGACTGGCCACAATGGTCAAGGGCCAACCCCAGTGAATCTCGGCCACGTTGCAGGCTATGTTGGCCAGCGCCAGCACAAAAGCCAGCAACTCCAGCCAGCTCACAGCCGTGCCCAGCAGCGTGAAGGCGGTCTGCAGCATGGTCAGAAGCTCAGCGTGGCACTGACGCGCAGCGTGCGCGGCGTCGAGGGGAACAGATAAATGCCGCCCCAGGACGTGGTCGGTACTTCACGCCAGTAGACCCGGTCGGTGACATTTTCCAGATTCACGCGCCACAGCACGGACTGGCCGGCGATGGAGTGCGCGTAGCCCAGGCCAGCATCAACTTGCCAGGACGCAGGCAGTTCCACGCTGCCGTCGGCGGTTGCCGCCTTGGCTCCCTGCAAACTGGCCAGGGCGTTGACGGACAGGCCGGGCAGCGCGCTGACTTTGTAGTCGGCAAACACCGAAGCCTTCAGGCGCGGTACGTTGGTCACGCGTTGCCCCACGAGCGCCAGGTCCGCTGCCTGGGTGTAGCGGGCATCCAGCGCCATCAGGCTGGCCTGGACTGAGAGCGCATCAAGCACACGACCGGCAGCGCTCAACTCCAGACCACGATGACGCGCCGTCTTGGCGCCCGCCGCTCGCGTTGGCAATGCGCCAGCAGCAGTGCCGGGCAGGTCATCGGCGTAGGGCTTGTCGATGCTGAAGGCGGCCGCTGTCAGCAGCAGGCGGTTATTGGCCTGCCATTTCAAACCGATTTCGACCTGCTCGCTTTTCAGCGCCGGCAGCACCTGACCGGCATTGGCAAACAGTGCGGGCCGGTTCGGCACCGCTTCGAGTTCCACACCCTGACCCCAGGAAGCGTAAAGCGTCGTATTGTTGCTGGCCGACCAGGCCAGACCGGCCCAGGGCGTGTTCACTGTCTGCTCAAACGACACTGCCTCAGTGCCATCGCTCAACTCGCTGCTGCGGTTGATGCGTGACACACGCACGCCGGCAAAGGACTGCAGGTCGGGGCTCCAGCGCGAGGCCAGTGACGCGTAGCCATCCAGTGCACGCTCGCGGCTGTTGCTGTTGAGGACCGTCAGCGTCGGGTCGGCCGGCAGCGCCACCGGCGCAAAGATGTTGCTGCTGCCCACGTAGTTGTAGGCCTGCATCGCCGGCAGATCAGCACGACTGCTGTGGCCACCGAGGCCAAAGCGGGCGTTGTGCGCGAGGCCCAGCGCATTGAACTTGCCGTCCAGGTGCGCGGCCCAGCTCTGCAGACTGCGCCGCTCGCCTTCGCTGCGGTAGTCGTAAACATCGACGCCACCGTTGGCGCACAGACCCGGGTAGACATAGTTCGCCGCATTGCCACAGCCGTCGGGGAAAGTGAGCCGGTCATTGATCAGCGAGGTCTGCGTGTTGACCGCAACACGTGCCTGCCAGTCGGCGCTGAAGCGATGCGTCAGCGCCATCTGCGCGGTCGTGCTGTTGGACTGGAACGGCAGCGACCAGCTCTGGTTGTTAAGGTTCAGACGCGGATTGATGTTGCCCGGCAGGCTGTCGCCCACGCCGTCGCCATTGCGGTCGAGCAGGCCGAGCCCTGGCACCGAGGGCTGACTCTTGCGCTGGTATTCCAGGTCGGCAGCCAGCGAGGTGTCGGCGCCAAGCTTGGTGGCCAGCGCCAGGCTGAGCAACTGGCGCTCGCCGTTGGCGTGGTCAAAATGCGAATGCACCTGCTCATCGACCAGGTTCAGACGCAGGCCGACACCGCCGACGCTGCTGTTGTGGTCCAGCTGCAGCTTGCTGCTGCCGTTGCCGTCCACGGCCAGCGTGAGGTTGGAGAACGCCTCCTTCATCGGCACTTTGGTGACGTAATTGACCAGGCCACCGGGGGCCGAAACCCCCGACTGCAGGCCCGAGACGCCCTTCAATACTTCGATCCTTTCCTTGTTCTCCAGCGCTATCGGCAGGTAGTTGGAAGTGGGCAGGCCATTGCGCCTGAAGTTGCCGCTCTGGTCCAGCACAAAACCGCGGATCGACAGGCTTTCGATATAGCCGCTGGTGTTGTAGTTGTCTGCCAGCGAAGCGTCGAGTTTGAGTACACCCGAGAGCGTCTGCACGGCTGCACCGGCCAGAAGGTCAGACGTCAACACGGTCACGCTTTGGGGTGTTTTTGCAAGCGGGGTGCCGAAGCCGCCGACATCCGCGTTTTCAACATCGAGCAGCGGTGCTGCCTTGCCGGTGACGGTGACTGCAGTCAGACGGCCCGGTGCGGTTTGCGCGAAGGACGTCAGGGCCGCACAGGCAGCCAGGGTGGCCACCAGGGGAGAGAGTTTCAGATTGAATGCCATCGAATTTTCCTTAGTCGACGGCAGGGGGGTGCAGAAAGAGTCGGGCCCGGGGCCCTACGGAATCAACATCGCTTCCCTGCGCAAGAATTACCTTGATCAAGTTCCAGGGTTTTTTCTCAGCCGGTCGTCT
>QYPX01000271.1 GCA_007280205.1 Comamonadaceae bacterium | reverse complement strand
TCGGAAGACACGTATCGTGTGCTGACCGCCGTCGACTCCGCCCTGATGGTGATCGACGCCGCCAACGGTGTGGAAGCGCAGACACGGCGCCTGATCGAAGTCTGCCGCCAGCGCAACACGCCCATCATCACCTTCGTCAACAAGATGGACCGCGAAGTGCGCGAGCCGCTCGACATCCTCGACGAGATTGAGCGCGAACTCGGCATGCCCTGCGTGCCCATGACCTGGCCCGTCGGCCAGGGCAAGACCTTCGGCGGCATCGTGAACCTTCGCACCCAGGTGATGACGGTGTTCGAGTCCGGCAGCGAACGCCTGCCGCAGGACTTTGACGCCATGCCCCTATCGAATCCACAGGCCTTGATCAAGCGCTTTGGCCACGAGTTCGAAACCGCCATGGAGAGCATGGAGCTGGCCACCGGTGCCTCACCCAGCTGGGACCGCGAGGCCTTTCTGGCGGGCAGGCAGACCCCCGTCTTCTTTGGCTCCGGCGTCAACAATTTTGGTGTGATGGAAGTGCTGGAAGCGCTCGTTGATCTGGCGCCCTCGCCAGGGCCGCGCACCAGTTCGCTCATCGTCAACAAGCAGCCCGTGGTACAGGTCATGCAGCCCGAGGACGAGGCGTTTTCGGGCGTCGTGTTCAAAGTGCAGGCGAACATGGACGCCAATCACCGCGACCGCATTGCCTTTGTCCGCATGGCGTCAGGCAAGTACACACCGGGCATGAAACTCAAGGTCATGCGCACCGCCAAGGAACTGCGCCCGACCAGCGTCGTCACCTTCATGAGCCAACGACGCGAGGCAGTGAACGAGGCCTATGCCGGCGACATCGTGGGCTTCACCACGCACGGCGGCGTGCAGCTCGGCGACACCATCACCGACGGCACGGTCAATCTTCAGTTCACCGGCCTGCCCTTCTTCGCGCCAGAACTTTTCACCACCGTGGTGTTGAAGAATCCCCTTCGCACGAAGCAGTTGCAGCAAGGTCTGGCGCAGCTTGGCGAAGAAGGTGCGATCCAGGTCTTTCGGCCCGAGGTCGGCGGCAATATGCTGCTCGGCGCTGTCGGCCAGTTGCAGTTCGAAGTGGTGCAGCACCGCCTGAAAGGTGAGTACGACGCCGACATCCGCTTAGAGGGTAGCCAGTACACCGGCGCACGCTGGATCACGGCCGATACGCCGGCCGAACTCAAGACTTTTTGCGATGCCTACCCGATGCGCATGGCGCGCGACGCCGCCAATACCCTGGCCTTCCTGTGCACCTCGCCCTACGACGTGCGGCTGGCGCAGGAGCGTTTCCCCAAGATTCACTTCCACCCGCTGCGTGAACACGCTGGGCTGGCGCTGCAGTCGGCGGGCTAAGGCAGGTATTGATGCAGAACCACCATTGTCATGCCCGCCCTCGAAGCTGTCATGCCGTCCCCGGATCAGGTCCGGGGGATCCGGCATCCAGTGCCATGCAATCACTGGATTGCGGGTCGCAGCCCGCAATGACAAGGCTGGAGCACTGATCACATGCTTGCACTGTCTGGTCTGTCTCGCGCCATTGCCGCCAACATGCACACCGTCTTCAGCGACATCGACGACACGCTCACCACGGACGGCCGGCTCACACCGCCTGCCTACGCCGCGCTGGACGATCTGCGCCGCGCCGGTCTGCGCGTGATCCTGATCACCGGTCGGCCTGCAGGTTGGTGCGACCACATCGCGCGCATGTGGCCGGTCGATGCCGTGATTGGCGAAAACGGTGCCTTCTATTACTGGCACGACCACGCAGCGCACAAGCTGAAACACCGTCATCTGTTGGGCGAGGCCGAGCGCGCGGTCAACACCGGCAAGCTGGCCGCTGTGCGCGAGACCATCCTGCGCGAAGTGCCCGGTTGCGCCGTCGCCTCGGACCAGTTCTGCCGCCTCTACGACCTGGCCATCGACTTCTGTGAGGACGTGCCGGCCTTGCCGCAAAGCGCCATTGATCACATCGTGGCCCTGATGGAGCAGGCAGGCATGACGGCCAAGGTCAGCTCCATCCACGTCAACGGTTGGTTCGGCCAGTACGACAAGCTCAGCATGGCGCATTTGCTGATGCGTGAGCGCTACGGCCTGGAACTGGCGCAGGAACGCGAGCGCTGCCTGTTTGCCGGTGATTCACCGAACGACGCGCCCATGTTTGCCTACCTGCCGCACACGGTCGGCGTGGCCAATGTGATGGATTTTGCGCAGCGCATGAAGACACTACCGGCCTATGTGACGCCCTCGCGCGGTGGTTCCGGCTTTGCTGAATTGGCGCACGCGCTGATCAGCGCGAGAATGGATGCAGGCTTGTCATTGCGGGCTTGACCCGCAATCCAGTGTGCCCGTAGCACTGGATCCCGGATCCCCCGGACCTGATCCGGGGACGGGATGACAAACCTCTTGCTCCCCAACACGAAAGAAAAGCCCTCTTCATCGGCCTGACCGGCGTTGTCTGCTTTCTGCTAGCCTTGCTGTGCTTCTTGACAGAGACGATGCTGGCAACCCGGATTCTGAATTTCGGCCGTTCCAGAAGCTCCTGAACCGTCAGGGCGCCTTGGCCAGGCCCAGTTTGTCGACCAGCGCCTTCTCCTGGGCGAACGTCTCGGCCGCGAACTTGCTGTAGGTCGCTGAGCTCATGTACATCGGCACCATGTCGTAGCGTGCCAGCGCCGCCTTGTAGGCGTCCTGCTCCAGCACCTGCTTGAACGCGTCGTGCAGACGCTTGACCACATCCGCTGGCGTGCCTCTGGGTGCACCAATGCCAAAAGGCGAGTTCTGCACCAGATCCAGACCCAATTCCTTGAGCGTGGGCGCCTCCGGGAACTTGGCCAGACGCTCGGCACCCCAGGTATTGAGCACACGCAACTTGCCCGATTCGACCAGGGGAGCAAATCCGGTTGAGTCAGCCGCCGACATGATGTGACCTCCCATCAAGGCCTGCATCAGATCGGCGCTGCCCTTGTAGGGCACATGCAGCAATTGCAGACCCAGCTTCTGTGCAATCAGCTCCATCGTCAGGTGGGGACTGGTCAGCGTGCCGGTGGAGCCGAAGGTCAGCTTGCCCGGGTTGCCCTTGGCCCAACCCACATAGTCGGCCCAGGACTTGATCGCCGATTCGGTCGGCACCACCAGCCCGAACGCATAGCCGGTGACGTTGAGCACGTAGCTGATGTCTTTCACTGGGTCCCAGTTGATCTTGGTGGTGTAAGGCAGGCGGAACACGCCCAGCGGAATCTGCGCCAGCGTGTAACCGTCGGCCGCCGAGGTTTGCAGGGTCTGCGCCGGCAATGTGCCGCCGGCCCCCGGTTTGTTGTCAATGATGACCGGCTGACCGAGGATTTTGGAGGCGCCGTCAGCCAGCGAGCGCATCGTGATATCGGTCGGGCCGCCGGCCGGAAAGGCGATGATGAGACGGATTGGTTTGGCAGGGAAGCTCTGCGCGTAGCTGCTTAATGCGCTGGTAGCCAGGGCGGCACCCGCAAGTTGGACCAGTTGACGACGTTTCATGAATATTGCTCCCGCATGAGTGGCTCGTGGCCTTGATTTGACATGCAGCAGCAAACAAAAACAAGTGGCAATACCCGGCGATCTGTCACCCCCGCTACAGCCGCGAGCGGACACCAGCCTAAGCCTGTTGCTGCTCGAAACCAGCCAGCACATTGACCGCGTTGACGCCCACCTCCGCCACGGCGTAACCGCCAAAGAAGTCAGCGCCGGCGTGGTGGCCGGGCGGACGCGTCAGCGCAAAGGCGGCGCGCGAACCGTCCGCCACCAGTTGTGCCGCGCTCAGCGCGCGCCGGCACCTCAAAGCACGGCACCAACTGGCCGCGAAACATTTCGAGCCTGCCCTGGTGCTGGGGGTGCAGGTGGTTGTCGAAGGTGATCACTTCAGACCCGATGCCACAAACTGCCTGCGCTGAAGTCGCATTGATAACGTTGTGTCAATTCTGCCGAACACACGGGCGAGAACGCCCCTTGCATCCTGCGCCAGCAGTTGCGTTGCATTCATGCGGCGAACAACTCAATGTCGTCCATCGGATAGTGCTTGCGATTGAGTGTCCACAGCGGGCAGCGGTGCGTGCGGGCCGTGGCGGCCAGCAGGTAGTCTTCCAGCGAGACACCAGAGAAGGCCTTGCCATATTGGTTGGCATACAAACCCGCCACGCGCCCGGTGTCGGTGTCGATATCGACGCGCCGGCACAAGTCAAACAGCGCTTCCACGTCTTTGTGCTCGCGTTTGAAGGCGCCGGCGTACACCTCGGCGACAACAATGGGACAAATCAGAAACTGGGTCTGGGCTTCCAGCAGCAGCAGAAAGCGCTCCACAACCGCTGGCACATTCTTGAGCAGCTCGATCACGATGCTGGTGTCGAGCAGCAAACGCTCGGGCGTCATGCGTCTTCACCGGTTTGCAAAATCCGACTCTTGCTGCGAATGGTGCGCACATAGCCATCAGAATCGACGTCGGCAAAGCTCTTCAGCGGTTTGAGCCGCGCAAAGTAGGCACGCGCATCCGCGACCGGGTCTTTTTGAATGTCGCTCTCCAGCGTGCGGCGGATCAGCTCGGAGATGCTCACACCCACGCTGCGGGAACGCGTCTTCAGGCTGTCGTAGAGTGTGTCGTGCAAATATATTTGTGTGCGATGCATGCTGGGCTCCAAACGGACTTGATGTATAAAACTATACATCAATTCGCTGTTCGACGGGCAAACTCCGTTTGTGACAGCGCTGATGACACTTTTGCCGCGTCCCATGACGGGGGCTGCATTTGTCTCACCAGTGATGAGACTAATGAATCACTCAGCGCGACAGCGCCTACCGCGCCAGCACATGCCGCAACGCGACTCCGGTATGCGTGCCCAGCGCCACCACGTCCTCGGGCGTAGCGGCGGCAACGACACGGCCACCGCCCTTGCCGCCATCCGGACCGAGGTCGATCACCCAATCGGCTTCGGCGATCACGTCCAGATCGTGCTCAATGACGACCACGCTATGGCCGCCATCGACCAGGCGGTGCAACACCTTGATCAGCTTCTCGACATCGGCCATGTGCAGCCCCACGGTCGGCTCGTCCAGCACATACAAGGTGTGTGGCGCCTTTTGACCGCGCCGCGTGATGTCGTCGCGCACCTTGCTCAGCTCAGTCACCAGCTTGATGCGCTGCGCTTCGCCGCCGCTCAGCGTGGGTGAAGGCTGGCCCAGCGTCAGGTAACCCAGCCCGACGTCCTTGAGCAACTGCAGCGGGTGGCTGATGTTGGGCATGGCGGCGAAGAAATCCACGGCTTCATCCACCTCCATCTGCAGCACGTCGCCGATGTTTCTGCCGCGCCAGCTGACAGCGAGCGTCTCCGGGTTGAAGCGCGCACCCTTGCAGGTTTCGCAAAGCACTTTCACATCCGGCAGAAAACTCATGGCGATGGTGCGTATGCCCTGCCCTTCGCAACCGGCGCAGCGTCCCTCACCGGTGTTGAAACTGAAGCGGTTCGCCGCATAGCCTCGCGCCTTGGCTTCCAGCGTGTCGGCAAACAGCTTGCGGATGATGTCCCAGAAGCCGATGTAAGTTGCGGGGCAGGAGCGCGGCGTCTTGCCGATCGGTGTCTGGTCCACTTCGAGGACACGGTCAATGCTCTCGAAACCGCTGACCGACTCGCAACCGGTCCACGCGATTTGCTCGCCAGCCGCCAGTGCGTCGCGCCCGGCATTGGTGCTGCGTTTCTGCACGGCGGTCTGCACATTGGCCAGCAGCACGTCGCGCGCCAGCGTCGACTTGCCGGAACCCGAGACACCCGTGACGGCAACCAGGCGGCTCAAGGGAATATGCGTTGTGATGGCATGCAGGTTGTGGAGGGTGGCGTTGCTGACTTTGAGCCATTGCTGTGTTTCTTGACCCGTGAAATTGGGGTCAGAGTCCAATTTCGAAGTCGTCTTTTTCATCTTCGAAGGTTTGGAGTCGAAATTGGAATCCGACCCCCGGACTTGGGGTTTTGCCAAATTCACTAGACGGCGCGGTTGCAGCGGATGCTTCATCGCATGCAGCAGATAGCGCCCGGTCTGCGAATCAGCCGCTTGAACGATGTCGGCCACCAGACCCTCGGCGACCAGACGACCACCACGCTTGCCGGCGCTGGGACCGATGTCGATGCTGTGCTCGGCGTGCCGGATCGTGTCTTCGTCGTGCTCCACGACCACCAGCGTGTTGCCCTTGTCGCTCAGGCTTTGCAGGGCGCCGAGCAGAATCTGGTTGTCGCGCGCGTGCAGGCCGATGGTCGGCTCGTCCAGTACGTAGCAAACCCCTTGCAGATTGCTGCCCAGTTGCGCCGCCAGCCGGATGCGCTGCGCCTCACCGCCGCTGAGCGTGGGCGCACCCCGGTCCAGCGTCAGATAGCCAAGACCCACCTGCTCCAAAAATTCCAGCCGACCCCTGATTTCCGGAATCAGATCCCGCGCGATGTCGGTCTCACGCTGGCTCAGCCGCCCTTCAACTTGCAGCCCTGCGACCCACTGCCGGATGTCGGTCACGCTCAGACCCGCGATCTCGGTAATGCCAACGCCATTGAAGCTCACGGCACGAGCCGTGGCATTGAGCCGCGTGCCGTGGCAGGTCGGACAGGCCGCGTCGAGCAAATCCTCCACCTCGGGCTCGGCAAAAGTCTGTTCGCGGCCTTTGTTGTCGTCATCGCGCACCGAGTCGTCGAACACCTTGCGCTGCTCCTTGCTCAGCTTGACGCCGGTACCGACGCAGTCCGGGCACCAGCCGTGCTTGCTGTTGTAGGAGAACAGGCGCGGATCGAGCTCGGCATAGCTGGTGCTGCACAGCGGGCAGGCACGCTTGGTTGAAAAAGCATTCAGCGTGC
>QYPX01000069.1 GCA_007280205.1 Comamonadaceae bacterium | reverse complement strand
CAACCCTGCGCTTCGCTATCGGGTCAGCGGCATCGGACCCTTTGTTTCGTTCAAGATCCCTGGCAAGGAAGCCGGCTTCAATCTGAGTTACTCCCAGAATCTGGACGGCTACAACGCGCAGTTCGCAAACTTCTGGCAGTTGCGCTTCGTCAAGGATTTTTGAGCTGAATGATGACGAAGGGCCGAATTAGGGCCAGGTGGTGCTGGTGATACAGAGTCAGCCACCTGGCCCGAACTTTAGGGGCGCGAGACCAACTTCCCAGCTGCGGAATTCTGAAATGGAGAAGCCCGATGGCAATCAATAACCGCGTTACCGCCATGCTGGGAGTCGAATATCCCATCGTGCAGGCGCCGATGGCTTGGATTTCCAGAGCCCAACTTGCGGCCGCGGTGTCGAACGCTGGTGGCATGGGCATCATCGAGACTTCGTCTGGTCAACTCGATGTGATCAAGGCTGAGATTGCCAAAATGCGCGATCTCACCGACAAGCCCTTCGGCGTCAACATTGCGCTGGCTTATGTGCGCGATCCGGGTATCGTCCAGTTCGTTGTCGACCAGGGGATACGATTTGTCACCACCAGCGCCGGTGACCCGACCAAATTCACCGCACCACTCAAAGCGGCTGGCCTGACCGTGTTTCATGTGGTGCCAACGCTGAAGGCTGCGCTGAAGGCGATCGAAGCGGGCGTCGACGGTTTGGTGGTTGAGGGTGCAGAGGGCGGTGGCTTCAAAAATCCACAGCCGGTGATGTCGATGGTGTTGCTGCCGCTGGTCGCCGAAAAAGTCAAGGTGCCGATCATCGCTGCCGGCGGTTTTTCCTGCGGTCGCAGCATGGCGGCTGCGTTTGCGTTAGGTGCCGAAGGCATCCAGATGGGAACCAGAATGGTTTGTTCGCAGGAAAGCCCGGTGCATGCCAACTGGAAGCAGGCCATTGTGAACGCGGCAGAGACCGATACCATCTTTCTCAACCAGTTCTCCAAACCGGTCGTTCGCGTGTTGCGCACTGAGAAGACGTCGCGCCTGGAGCGCGAACTGGTTCCCAATTACGCCGGCCCACCCCTGATGGCGGAATTTGGCAACATGCTGGACCTCTATGAAAACGGCGATATGGAAGCCTCCATTGCGCTGTGCGGTCAGGTCGCGGGACGGATCGACAGCGTCAAGACCGTGGCAGAAATCATCGCTGAAACCATGCGGGAATTTGAGGAAACAGTCAGAGACATGGCCAGCAAGTACGGCTGAACTTATAGTTCGCAGGCTTTGGCATCGGAACCATCACGGAGACTGGAAAATGATCAAGCGCATCGTCTGGAGTCTGATCGTCCTCATACTGTTTGGTGGTCTTGGTCTGGTCGCCATTGGCGGGCGCGAAGGCGCGATGGTGTTGTATGTGAAGTATGTCCTGCGCAAGCCCAGCGCCCCGTTTCGGGAAGTGAACTGGCAGGCCGGGCCGGCAAGCCCTCAGCCTGGCGACAAAAAACGTCCCAATATCATTGTGATCCTGGCCGATGACCTTGGCTTCAACGACATCACGTTCTACGGTGGCGGCATCGCCGCTGGCAGCGTCCCGACACCGAATATCGATGCCATCGCACGCGATGGCGTCAACTTCACACAGGGCTATGCCGGCAACGCCACCTGCGCGCCCTCGCGTGCCGCGATGATGACCGGCCGCTACGCGACCCGCTTCGGTTTCGAGTTCACTCCGGTGCCCGTGGAATTTGCCCGGCTCGTGGGTAAGCACCACGCGCCGGGCAACCTGCACGACACGATTTATCACGCTGATCGCGAGCGCGACATGCCCGTGTACGAAGACATGGGCCTGCCAACCAGCGAAGTCACGATTGCCAAATTGCTCAAGGGGGTGGGCTACCATACGCTGCATCTGGGTAAATGGCATCTGGGCGACAGTCCACAATATCGCTCTTACGCCCACGGTTTCGATGAATCGCTGTCCTTGCAGCACGGCGCCTCGATGTTCCTGCCCGAGAATGATCCCAACGTCGTCAACTCCAAGCAGGAGTTCGACATGATTGACCAGTTTCTGTGGGCCAGCGCGCCCTGGGGCGTGCGTTTCAACAGCAGCGAAGTGTTCCAGCCGCGCAACTATCTCACCGACTACCTGACCGACGAAGCAGTCAAGGCCATCGCTGCCAACAGGAATCGTCCGTTCTTGATGTACCTCGCCTACAACGCGCCGCACACGCCGCTGCAGGCTACTCGCGCCGACTACGACGCGCTCTCAAACATTCAGGACCACACGACGCGCGTCTACGCCGCCATGATCCGCTCACTCGACCGCAATATCGGGCGTGTCATGAAGGCGCTGAAAGATCAGGGGATCGACGACAACACGCTGGTCGTATTCACCAGCGACAACGGCGGTGCCAATTACATTGGTGTCCCGGGCTTGAACCTGCCCTATCGCGGCTGGAAGGCGACCTTCTTCGACGGTGGCACGCACGTGCCGTACTTCATGCGTTGGCCAGGGAAAATTCCAGCCAACACACGCTATGAGTCCATGGTGAGCCATTTCGACATCTTTGGCACCGCGGCGGCAGCGGCGGGTGCTCAAGCGCCAACGGATCGGATCATCGACGGTGTCAATCTGCTGCCCTTCGTTCGTGGCGAGGCGGCGGGCAAGCCGCATGACCGACTGTTCTGGCGCAGCGGTGACTACCGTGTAGTACGCGAAGGAGACTGGAAGCTACAGGTCACGCAACTGCCGAAGCAGGACTGGCTCTACAACCTTGCCAAGGATCCAGGAGAAAAGAACAATCTGGCCGCTAGCGAGCCGGCCAAGGTGGCAGAGCTCAGGGCACTGATCGATGGTTTCAACAAGCAGCAGGCCAAGCCGCTATGGCCGGCATTGATTGAAGGGGCGTTCGCTCTGGACAAGACGCTCAAAGAACCTCAGAGTCCTGATGATGCCTACGTTTACTGGGCCAACTGAATACACGTTTTGCACGCCCTGACACTTGCAATGACACACCGATAAGGCCAATACCCATGAAAGTTGACAACAGCGTTTTCCCGACCGCAGAACAAATCAGTGCCACATTTTCAGCTCCCGAGGACGGAGCGTTTGTGATGGTCAATCTCCTCAAGTTCAAGAAGAAGGCGAGCTACGAAAATGGCGAGGACGTTAGTGGTCGCACAGCTTATACGCGTTATGCCTTGCAGATGCGAGCCATGGTCGAGGCGGCCGGCGGGCGGCTGTTGTATTCCGGAAAAGTCTCCGGTCTGATGGTGGGTGAGGTTGAAGAGCTCTGGGACACCGTAGGGCTCATGGAATATCCGTCGCGTGCCGTGTTTCGCCAGATCACGCGGTCGCCAGAATATCGGGAAATCGAAAAGCACCGCATCGCCGGACTCGCGGGCCAGTTGAATATCGAAACCAAGTCGGACCTTCCAGGCAGATAAGTGCGCCCGTGAATATGGGCAAACCCGCAAGACTCGCAAGCCACGGCCAGCCGCCGCGTGCAATGCTTGTGGCGGGCAGAGCTGCAACAGCAGGATGCGAAGAGGTCATCAAGTTGAGCCAATGAGGCCGGGTTCAAGTTGCAGCGGGCCCTGGAACGAATCGCCGTTGGAAAAAAACACGACACGTGCGGGGTTCGGCAGTTCGACCAGCAGGTCTTTCGCCAGTGTTACCGTGCGCACAGACCAGCCTTGCGGGAGCTGACGTTCGGTGCTGATTCCAAGAGCCGCCAGGATCGGTCCACGCCCCCGGGAGACCTGCTGCAGATAATCATTGCCATCGCCGCAATCCATGATCTCGATGCTGCGGCCGGCCTTGAATAGCACTCGGTGGTACTTGTCTATATAGGCAACCCACAGGCCGCGATGTCCCGGCTCAAAGCGCACTGGTCGGGCGACGCGGGCGAAGCGCAGGCCGTCAACCTCCATCGTCTCGACCGGCCCGTCCGCGCTTGCGCCGGGCGAACGCCGAAAATAGGCAGCATCGACACTTGCCTGGCCGATGCCGCTTTTTTGAAATCCCGGCGGCGGCACCAGCGCCTCGAACTGGACGTCGGTCACCGGCTGCTGCGCCAGCCAGACGTCGCCGGTGGCGGCATTCATGATTTCCATGTGCAGCGAGCCGCAGCCGCCAATCGTCCAGTTGTCGGTCCACTCGGGCTGCCCCAGCGCCGTGTCGGATTGCAGGGTATTCATTCGAATTCTTCTCCAATCGACAGGGGATTCGCGCCTGCAGCGGGACGCTCAGGCCCTACGCCAACTTGGCGAAGTCTTCAGCAATTTTTGCCAGATGCGCATCGGTAATCATGCCGCCAGAAAAGCCGGCAACGGTTTTCAGTGGCATCGAGCGCCCCATGCCGATGGAAGGGTGGCTGGCAATACCAGGCAAATGTTGTTCCAGAATCGCCTTGGTCTGCTCGTTGTCAAGAAGCTCACCGAGGTTGCTTTCAATCGAATAACTCATGCCGTTCTCCTTTAAGGCAGTTGATAAAAAACTATTGACATTATATATGCCATAACAACCAGTTTGCTACGGCCGGCTCAAGCCAGCCAGTCGCTGGGTGATCAGCGCATCGGCCTGGCTCATGATCCGGTCAATCAGTTCCTTGACACTCGGTATATCGTGTATCAATCCGGCGACCATGCCGCAACTCCAGGCGCCGGCTTCCATCTCGCCATCGCGCATGATCTTCGGATAGACGCCGGCGACTTGATCGTAGACATCGGCAATGGTCAGCGCGTCGCCCTTTTGCTTTTCAATTTCGAGCAGGCGTTCAACGCCCGAATTCATCATCACTCGTTCGGTATTGTGAAGCTTGCGCATCACCAGACGTGTGTCCAACTCGCTGGCGGCGACGATCGCGTTCTTGACGTTGTCGTGTACCGGTGCTTCCTTTGTCGCGATGAAACGCGTGCCCATGTTGATACCCTCCGCCCCCAGTGCCAGTGCCGCCACCAGGCTGCGTCCATCGGCCATGCCGCCAGATGCCACAAACGGAATCTTCAATTCGTCGGCTGCCCGCGGCAACAGGATGAAGTTGGTCACATCGTCTTCGCCTGGATGGCCGCCGCACTCAAAACCATCGACGCTGACGGCGTCGCAGCCAATTGCCTGCGCCTTCAGTGAGTGCCGCACCGATGTGCATTTGTGAATCACCTTGATGCCGGCCTGCTTCAGATAAGGCATGTAGGCTTGAGGATTGCGCCCTGCGGTCTCGACGACCTTCACGCCGCCTTCGATGATCGCGCGAATGTATTCGGGGTAAGGTGGTTCGGAGAACGCTGGCAGGAACGTCAGGTTGACGCCGAAGGGTTTGTTTGTCATCTCCCGGCAAAGCGCAATTTCCTTGGCCAGCAACTCTGGCGTGCCCAGTGTCAGGGCGGTGATGATGCCCAGACCACCGGCATTGGATACTGCCGCTGCCAGCTTGGCATAGCCGACATAGTGCATGCCACCCTGAATGATGGGGTGCTCAATTCCGAGCAATTCGGTGATGCGTGTTTTCATGATATTTCCCTTTCTTGAACTTTGTGGGACAGACCAAAGCTACACGAAGTGAGCGTGCTCTGTCCCCAACTGATTATGTCTTTGTGGGACAGACCAAAGCTACACGAAGTGAGCGTGCTCTGTCCCCAACCGTTTATGACTTGCGCAGATATTTGGACAGTTCCAGCTTGGCGATCTGCCGGCGATGCACTTCATCCGGGCCATCGGCAAGGCGCAGTGCCCGTGCCATTCCCAGTAGCCGCGACAACTCCGGGTCCGACACACCCTCGCCGCCGTGAATCTGGATCGCCGCGTCAACGATGTGCTGCAAGACGTTGGGTGCGACCACCTTGATCGCCGATATGTCATTGAGCGCGCCAAAGGTGCCGCGCTTGTCAAGTGCCCAGGCCGCTTTCATCGTCAGCAAGCGCGCCTGGTCGATCGCCAGACGGGCGTTGGCGATGATGTCGCGGTTGCTGCCCAGCTCAACCAGGGGCTTGCCAAAGGCGATACGACCGAGTCCGCGCTGGCACAACAACTGCAATGCGCGCTCGGAGGCGCCGATCAAGCGCATGCAATGGTGGATGCGACCCGGACCCAGTCGGCCCTGGGCAATCTCGAAGCCGCGTCCCGGGCCATGGATGATATTGCTGACCGGCACACGCACGTTCTCGAACAGGATCTCCGCATGACCGTGCGGTTCGTCGAGCGAATTGAGGACCGGCAGCATGCGCAGGATCTTGACACCAGGGGTATCGAGCGGTACCAGCACCATGGAATGGCGTTTGAGCCGGTCGGCACTTGGGTCCGTAACGCCCATGAAGATGAGAATCTTGCAACGCGGATCGCCGGCACCGCTGGTCCACCACTTCTGGCCGTTGATGACGACTTCGTCGCCTTCGACCTCGCAGGTCGCCTTCATGTTGGTGGCGTCCGACGAAGCCACGGCCGGTTCGGTCATCGAGTAACCGGAACGGATTTCACCCGCCAGCAAGGGTTTGAGCCATTGCTCTTTCTGCTCCGGTGAGCCGTAACGGACCAGCACTTCCATGTTCCCGGTATCCGGGGCGGCGCAGTTGAACACCTCGGGCGCGATCGGGCAACGGCCGGTGATTTCGGCCAGAGGTGCGTAATCCCGGTTGTCCAGGCCGGCGCCGTACTGGTCGTCAGGCAGGAACAGGTTCCACAGGCCCGCGTTCCTGGCCTTGGCCTTCAGTTCTTCCATGATGGGCGGCACACGCCACTGCCGGTAGTCGTTCGAGTGGACCAACTGGTCGTAATAGGTCTGCTCGTTGGGAAGTATTTCTTCCGCCATGAAGCGTTCAAGCTGTGGAATCAGCAGTTGCGCGCGTTCCGAATGGTCGAAGTCCATGATGTGTTCTCTAGTGGGTCAGATGAGTCAAATGAAATATATTGGCACTTGCGCTGCTAATATAGATTCAACCCGGCGAGGAATCAACAAGGGGGTGTCGCCAAAGTTCACGGCAGCACTATCGCCGGGTCATCCTTCAGGAGCAACTTGTGGCAGCAAAGCGGGAATTTGACATTGTGCTGTTTGGCGCCACCGGGTTTACCGGCGCGTTGACTGCTGAGTACCTGGCCCGACACGGCGGCCCTTCTTTGCGCTGGGCCCTGGCAGGCAGGAGTCTCGACAAGCTGCAAAAGGTGCGGGAGCGACTTGCTGCCGTCGCGCCTGGCTTTGGCGCGATCAAACTCCTGCTGGCGGATGTGACCGACCCCGCGTCGATCCAGCATATCGCCGAGTCCGCCAGAGTAGTGATCACGACCGTCGGTCCCTACATCCAATACGGAGAGCCTTTGGTGGCGGCTTGCGCCCATGCCGGCACCGACTACGTGGACCTCACTGGCGAGCCAGAGTTTGTGGACCTGATGTGGTTGCGCTATCACGAGCTGGCGGTCAAGACCGGTGCGCGCATCGTCCATTGCTGTGGCTTCGACAGCATTCCGCATGACCTCGGCGTCTGGTTCACCGTGGGGCAGTTGCCCGCCAATGTGCCGATCAAAGTCGAGGGCTTTGTACGAGCAGGTGGTACTTTTTCGGGCGGCACCTTGCACTCGGCGGTGACCGCGTTCTCTCGTTTCAGGAGTTCAATGCATCTCGGCAAGCAAAGACGCCAGGCGCAGCCTTTGCCGGCGGGGCGCAAGATCGGCTCTACGGGCGAGTCGGTTCACTTTGAAAAGGAACTCGATGGCTGGGCAGTGCCGATGCCGACCATCGATCCGCAGATCGTGCGCCGCTCGGCCGCCGCACTTGATCGCTATGGCCCCGACTTCCGCTACGGGCATTTCTTGCTGCTCAAGAAGCTCACCAGCGTGCTTGTGCTGCTGGGCGGTGTCGCAGCCGTTTTCGCCGGCGCCCAGTTCAGGTTGACACGCGACCGGTTGTTGCGCATCAAGGAAGCAGGTGCTGGCCCGAGCCCGGAGCAGCGCAGCAAGGGCTGGTTCAAGGTGACCTTTATCGGTACCGGTGGCGGAAAGAACGTCGAGACCCAGGTTAGCGGTGGCGACCCGGGTTATGGCGAGACAGCCAAGATGCTGGCTGAATCCGCCTTGTGCCTGGCGTTTGACGAGTTGCCCCGGCTGGGCGGTGTGCTAACGCCGGTGCAGGCCATGGCAAGCGTGCTGCTGGAGCGCCTGCAACTCGCCGGGATCCGGTTCGAAGTGCTGAACCGGTGAAGGAGTTTCAAAAAGCGGTCCGTCCGGTCGCTTGCCGCGTCACCGGATGCGAACTGGAAAGCCCACCGTCGACGGCGATCGCCTGCCCGTTGACATAGCTTGATTCGCCAGACGCCAGAAACAGGGCGACCTGCGCCAGTTCTTCCGGCTGCGCCGCGCGGCGCAGCGGGTTGAGTTGTCCCAGTTTGTGAGTCACTTGCTTGGCTTTCGCCAAGTCGAAGACGGGCTTGGTCATGCCGGTTTCGGTCAGCCCCGGGCAGATGGCGTTGACCCTGACACCCGTGTCGCAAAGCTGCTGCGCAGACACCATCGCCAGATTGATGACGCCGGCCTTTGAAGCTGAATAGGCGGGTCCTCCGGCGCCGGATCTGATGCCTGCGACCGACGCCGTCAAAATAATGGAGCCGCCGTTTCCTGCATCCATCATCGCCTTGCCCGCATGTTTGACCATCAGCCAGCAGCCGATCAGATTGACGCGCAGGATCTCGCTCCATAGCTCCGGGGTTGAGTCGAAGATGCCCTCGATTCCGCCCGAAATTCCCGCGTTGGCGAAGGCGACATCCACATTGCCATAGCTTGCGACTGCGCTTGCCACGATGTTGGCCACATCACTTTCGACGCCAGCATCGATCTGCAGTGCTGTCGCATGACCGCCCGCCGCTATCACCTGGCGCGCTGTCTCATGAACCGCTTCTGTCTTGTCGCCAAGCACAAGCGTTGCTCCCGCGCTGGCGAACAGCAACGCCGCCGCGCGGCCGATGCCCGAGCCCGCGCCGGTAATGATCGCAACCTTGCCCTCAAGCCGTCCTGACATCGCTTTTCTCCTTGATTGAAAGCACCATGTTACGCAAGTTCTTAACCGGATGAAACTCTACCGTCCGACAGTTCCCGCGCTCCAACTACCTTCTGCATAACGACCATTCACTGCACCGAATTCTCCATTGCGGTCGCTCAGCTCTAGTGCAGCCGAAGCAGTCAGTCAGCGTCGGAGCTTGATAGGCTGGTTTGCAATGGACAAGCGCGAGGGCCCGTCGCGAGTGGCCAGATAGTGACAGATGGCAGAAGACTCGGTCATGAGCATTTCGCCGTCGAAAAAGACCGGGATGGTACCGAGGGGGTTGATCTTCAGATACTCCTTCGCATGCATGCGAGGGGGGAAGGGCAGCATCTTCAGAACCTACGGCAGTCCGAGTTCTTCCAGGGTCCACAGGGGACGAAAGGAACGGGCACGCATACAGTGAAACAGTGTCATCATTTTGCTGGGTATCCAGATTTCATGGTTCGGCAACTACGACTTCATCGGTTCACTGGAATGGCACCTCGTCCCACCACGGGAAGAATTCCGGCATGTCGGTTGATACCCGATCCGGATAGACCGGGGAGCGCTTTTCCAGAAAGGCGCTGACCCCCTCTTTGGCGTCGGCTGACCGGCCTCGGGCTTGCAAGGCCCGGCTGTCAATTTGATGGGCTCGCATTGGATTGTCTTCACCTGACATACGCCATAGCATCTGGCGCGTTAACGCAATCGATACCGGTGCCGTGTTGTCTGCAATTTCCCGAGCCAGGGCGCGCGCCGCTGGCAGCAAGTCCTCCGGCGCATGAACCGAGCGCACCAATCCGTGCCTGAGCGCCTCGGTTGCATCAAACACACGACCGGTGTAGCACCATTCGAGGGCCGTCTGCATGCCTACCAACCGGGAGAGAAACCAGGACGAGGCAGCTTCGGGAACAATGCCCCTGCGCGCAAAGACAAAGCCGAAGCGGGCGTCGCTCGATGCCATTCGGATATCCATGGGCAGGAGCATCGTCACGCCGATCCCGACAGCGGCGCCGTTGATCGCAGCGATCACGGGCTTGAGACTGCGAAACGTTCTCAGCGTCTGCAGTCCCCCGCCATCCCGGTACACATCACCGACCCGCGTGGACTCGCGCTGCGGGTTGGACTGCGCGGCATAGTCAAAGGTCTCGCCGCCGCGCGACAAATCAGCACCTGCGCAAAACGCCTTGCCGGCGCCCGTCACAATGACAACACGGACGGCGTCGTCTGCGTCCGTTTCGTCAAACACTGCGATGAGCTCATCACGCATTCGTGGCGTGTACGCGTTCATCTTTTCGGGTCGGTTCAAGGTGACCGTGGCAATGCCACCTTCAACAGCGTATTGGACCGTTTGCAGTTCGTTCAATGCCATCTCAATTGCCTTTGGTCTTGGTGTCGAAGTCGCTGGCATCGTGACGCTCGTGCAATTGCTTGGCTGGTTCGCCAAATGTGCGGTTGACCATGCGACCGCGCTGGACGGCCGGACGTTGGGCAATCTGCTTGGTCCAGCGCAACACATGTGTATAGGTCTGAACTTGCAGGAATTCACCGGCTTCGTAAAGTTGCCCCATGGCAAGCGTGCCGTACCAAGGCCAGACCGCCATGTCGGCAATGGTGTACTCATCTCCCGCCAGGTAGGGACTTTGCGCTAGTCTTTGGTCGAGCACATCTAGCTGACGCTTGACCTCCATGGCGTAACGATCGATCGCGTATTCGATCTTGGTCGGAGCGTAAGCGTAGAAATGACCAAAGCCGCCGCCAAGAAAAGGTGCACTGCCCATCTGCCAGAACAGCCACGACAGGCATTCGGCGCGCCTGGCGGCGTCAGTAGGGAGAAAGGGGCCGAACTTCTCGGCCAGATGGATGAGAATTGCACCAGACTCAAACACCCGGATCGGAGTCGCTCCGCTGCGGTCCAACAGCGCCGGGATCTTGGAGTTTGGGTTGACTGAGACGAAGCCGCTACCGAACTGATCGCCTTCGTTGATCCGGATCAGCCAGGCGTCGTATTCCGCTCCGGAGTGGCCCGCTGCCAGCAACTCTTCCAGCATGATCGTGACCTTGACGCCGTTGGGTGTGCCCAGTGAATAGAGCTGTAAGGGATGGCGTCCCACCGGAAGTTCCTTGTCGTGGGTTGCTCCTGCAGTCGGACGGTTAATGCTGGCGAAGCGACCACCGTTTTCCTTGTTAGGAGACCAGATTTTGGGCGGCGTGTAAGAGGATGAATTGTCCATGAAGTGGGCAGTTTGTAGCGATTGAAGTTTGCTCGGGTCAAGGTGACAAGCGCATGGTACGGTATCTCTGCCAATTTGGCATTATGTGAATCGCGTAAGAATGGATAGCGTCCTGCGATAGGTCCTCAGCCTGAATGGCCGCTGGGTGGGTGAGAATTGAGATTCCAGATAGCTGTCGATGGGCAGCGTCGCTGAGTCTTTTCAGTGAGTCGGCTCCTCTGCAGCAATCCAGTCGAATGGATGTCGCAGCGCCTCGCTGGAACTAGCAGCCCACAAAGACCGGCTTGCGCTTCTCCACAAAGGCACGCACACCTTCTGCAAAGTCTGCGCCGAAGGCAGAAGCTGCAAAGCTGTCCTGCTCTGCCTGCAGGTGCTCTGCCAGTGTGTGGTCAAGCGACTCGTTGATCAGGCGCTTGGTGCGGCCATAAACCGCCGTCGGTCCCTTGGCCAGTCGTGTTGCCAGCGTGCTGGTTGCACCATCGAGTTCACTCAGGGCGACGACGCGGTTGACAAGACCCAAGGCCAGTGCACGCTGCGCATCGAAACGGTCGCCCAGGAGAGCGATCTCCATGGCCAGTTTGACGCCAAGCAAACGTGGCAAAGCGTAGGTCGCGCCACCATCGGGTGAAGCGCCAATATGGCAGTAGGCAAGTGTGAAGAAACTGTTGTCCGCAGCGATCACCAGGTCGCAGGCGCTCATCAGTGACATGCCAAATCCAGCTACCGCACCTCTGACACTGCCAATCACCGGTTTAGGCATGCGCCTCAGACGCGTGATGATGCTGTGGGTTTCGGTGATGCCGCGTTCCAGCGCCAGTTTGCGCTGTTGCGGATCGAGCGTTGCCTCGCTGAAGCCCTTGACGTCGCCACCGGCCATGAAGTGGTCACCGGCGCCCTGGATGACAACGCAGCGCACGCTTTCATCGAGCTCCAGCTCGGATGTGACCTCGGATAACTCCAGGTTCATTTCAGAGGACAGTGCGTTCAGTGCCGCTGGCCGGTTCAGGGTGACGGTGGCGATTGCGCCATCGCGCTTCAGAAGAATGGATTCCATGATTTCTCCAGTTTCAGGTTGACCTCATGCGCGAGGCGCCATGCCACGCACCATGGTCAGGAATTCCAGATGCGTGCCGGCGCGACGATGCTCCGACAAAGCCTGGTACTCGGGGTCGCCGTACCATTGCCGGGCCTGCTCTTCCGACGGAAACTTGAAGATGATCATGCGGCCGCTGCGCGGCGCGGCACCTTCAAAGTTGAGCGCATGGTCGTCGTAAGTGACGAACTCACCACCGTGACGTTTGAGTATCGGGAAAAAACCTTTTTCATACGTGCGGTACTCGGCGGCATCTTGCACCACCAGGTTGACGAGAAGGAATACAGGGACATTGGACATGGTGGTTTCTTTCATGGGAGTGTTGAGGACCAGGCAGCCACCGCACGACCGATTTCGGCGCCGGAGTCTTCCTGGATGAAATGAAGTCCCTTCACGGTGACCTCGGTCTGCTTCGGCCAAGTGCGGCAAAACTCTCGCTGCCGGTCAACCAGGATAGAACCCGGATCGGCATTGATGAACAGCTTGGGTACGGAACTCTGACTCAGCCAGTCGGCATACTGCTGCACCAGTGCAACCATGTGCTCCGGCTCGCCGGCTATGGGGATCTGGCGCGGCCAGTTCAGCGTGACCTGTCGGTCGGTCTCGACCAGGAACGGGGCTCGGTAGTGCGCCATCTCGTCGTCGCTGAGCTTGCGCAGGATCGAATTCGGCAACACGCCTTCGATGAACATATTGCGCTTCAGAATCAAATCTTCTCCCTTGGCTGAGCGGAAGCCCTGAAAGACGCCGCGTGCCTTCTGCGGCCAGTCGTCCCAGCTTGGCAGCGGCATCACAATGCCCTCCATGTAGGCGATGCCGCGCACCTGCTGTGGGTGCAAGCGCGCCCAATGGAAGCCCAGCGCCGTGCCCCAATCGTGCAGCACCAGGGTCACTTTCTGATCTGCGCCAAGGGCGCCAAGGAGTTCGGCGAGATAGTCGTATGCCACTTCGAAGCTGTAGCGATCAGGCCCCTCGGATGCGGGCAGTTTGTCGGAATCACCCTGGCCAATAAGGTCCGGCGCGATGACGCGGCCGCAGCCAGCCAGGGCGGGGATCACATCGCGCCAAAGAAAACTGGATGTGGGATTGCCGTGCAGCAGAACGATGGGGTCACCGGATCCGGCTTCCACGTAGGCGAGACGATGCCCCTTGACCTTGCAGAACTTCTTGACGGGCGAGCTGGTTTGGGTCATGCGATGGCACTCCTTGGTAAATGGACGGTGGCGGAAGGCGGTTTCAATCTCCTTAATCCCCACAAAGCAGGCCCAACAACGCCGGACGCGCGTACAAGCTGGCTGCGTTTCCCATGTCGATGCCTGGCACCCATTGTTTTAGTTCTGCTGCAGCATTGATCGTGCTCGATAGCAGTTGCGCACAGACGGACGAATCATGCGGTCGGACCGAGCTGTCAACTAGACCATCGACCAGCAGACTGGCGATGCGCTCAGTCAGTGCTTGCCAGGTATGCAACACCTGATCTCGGTGAACATGATCCGGCAAAGCCGAAATGGCTGACGCCCGCAGCAAGGGGCCACGCTCGGACAACTGAAAACGCACCAACGAAGACAGGGCAGCACAACAGCGGTTCCAGCCCGTTTCGCGACTCAGCTGCGCCGCTTGCAGCGTGTGCCGCATCACCGCGAATGAACGCTCCCAGCAAGCGCTAACCAGGTCCAGCTTGGTTTCGTTGTGGTGATAGAAAGAACCTTTGGTTAGATTGATCCGGGCTGATATTTTGTCGACCGAGGCACCGTGATAGCCCTGTTCATTGATCAACTCCGTTGCAGCACGCAAAAATGCCTCACCTGAGTCATCGGGTGCTAGCGGAAACTCGGCAAAATCCATTTCATGCAGCGATGTGGCATTTGGCCAGGTTTGCGATGGCCCGGCCAGGCCGTACAACAGCAGATCTGCCACTCTCTGGGCAATGCGTGGATAGTCATCGATTTCATAGCGGCCTATCCAGACCCCCATCCAGTGCATAGCCGAGACCACCAGGTGCGCGCGTGCGTTAAGTGACTGGCGTGTAAGCGCCGCAGTTTCGCTTCCTGAAAGTAATTTTCGGATGCCTCGAAACATGTCGCTATAAGCGGTAAAGACCACTGAAGCGGTCGCCTCGGGCAAGGAGCGAACATCGCCGAAACCGATCAGTGGCGGCTGATCGCCCGCGGCAATGGCCGCCAGTAGGTTGGCGTAGAGCCTGAAGAAATGTTCGACGCGTTCAACGACCGAGCTCATCAGCGCCGCCTTGCGCACCGACAACTCGATTTCAGCGATGGTGCGCAGCATGCAGCTGACAGCCAGATCTTCCTTCCTGCGGTAATAGTAGGTGATGCTGGTCGTCTCCAAACCGACGCTGGCGGCAATTTGATTGAGTGTGACGCCCTTCAGGCCTCTTTCATTAAAAAGCCTGGCTGCGGTAGCAAGAATCGCTTCGCGCTTCTGATCGAAACGTTTGCTCCTGACTGGTTTCTTTTTTGGCACGGATAGGGGCATGGTGAAAGTGAAATTGCACCTTCGGCAGCACAAGATATGGATGTGAGAATAGCGTTTAAAAGAACAGTAGGTATATTATCGTTTACCCTATATGCCAATACAGAAAGTGACAATAGAATTATTTTAGAATGATTGGTATGTATCCAATTGGGAGCAAGTGAGCCATGAACGACACCGCAGAAATCTCGGAATTCCGCAGCAACACGCGCACCTGGCTCGAAGCCAACTGTCCCGCCGAAATGCGTAAAGCGATGACCAGCGCTGACGACGCATGCTGGGGCGGTCGCCAATGGAAGTTTGCCTCGGAGGCACAGAAGCAGTGGCTGGAGCGCGTGGGCGAGCGCGGCTGGACCGTACCGACCTGGCCGAAAGAGTACGGAGGCGGTGGCCTTTCAGGCGCCGAGGCCAAAGTGCTCGCGCAAGAAATGGCGTCCCTGGGCTGCCGCCCAGCGCTGGTGAGTTTCGGCATCTGGATGCTGGGCCCGGCACTGCTGAAGTTCGGCACGCACGAACAAAAGCTTGAACACCTCCCCAAAATAGCCCGTGGCGAAATCCGCTGGTGCCAGGGCTACTCCGAACCCAACGCAGGCTCGGACCTGGCGTCGCTGGCCACCCGAGCCGAAGACCAGGGCGACCACTTCATCGTCGATGGTCAAAAGATCTGGACTTCGTATGCCGACGAGTCCGACTGGATCTTCTGCCTGGTGCGCACCGACACAGCAAAAAAGCACACCGGCATCAGCTTTGTGCTGTTCGACATGGCTACACCGGGCGTCAGTACCCGACCGATCCGGCTGATCTCCGGCAAGTCACCGTTTTGCGAGACCTTCTTCGACAAGGTCCGTGTGGAAAAGCACAATCTGGTGGGCACCCTCAACGCCGGCTGGGATGTCGCCAAATACTTGCTGACGCACGAGCGCGACATGATAGGTGCAATGGGAGAGGCCTCAACGACACCTTCCCTGTCCCGGACCGCCAAGACAAGCGTGGGCCTGGACGCTCAGGGCCGGCTGGCGGATTCCCAGCTGCGAGCACAAATCACAGAATTTGAGCTCGACGAAGCAGCATTCCGACTCACCTTGCAGCGCGTCCTCGACATGGCCAAGGCCAGACAGGCACACCCGGCCATGTCGTCCATGCTCAAGTACTACGGAGCTGAGCTGAACAAGCGACGCTGGGAATTGATGGCCAGCGCCGGAGGCAGTGACGCGTTGGAGTGGGAAAGCGAACGCTCCAGCCATGGCATCGTTGCGCGCACCTGGCTGCGTACCAAGGGCAACTCGATCGAGGGCGGTACCAGTGAAGTGCAGCTCAACGTCATTGCCAAACGAATCCTTGAACTGCCGGGAGCCTGAACATGTCACTCAACCTCACAGAAGAACAAACCATGCTGCGCGACAGTGCCCGCGATTTCCTGGCTGACAAAGCCCCAGTGACGCAACTGCGCCAGTTGCGCGACACAAAAGACGCGACCGGTTTCTCGGTTGCTCTTTGGCAGCAGTTTGCCGAAATGGGTTTCAGCGGTGTGCTGGTGCCCGAGGAATTTGGCGGCATGGGACTCGGTCAGGTCGAAGCCGGTGTCGTGATGGAGCAAATCGGCCATCAGCTCAGCTGCTCGCCCTTTCTGGCGTCCAGCATCGCCGCCGTCATGGCCCTGCGCCACGGCGGGACTGAGGCACAGCAGAAAGCCTGGCTACCGAGGCTGGCCAGCGCTGAGGCTATTGCCACCCTTGCCATCGACGAGAAGTCCAAACACCAGCCGACAGAGATTGCGCTGCGCGCCACGCCCAGCGCCAGCGGTTTCACCCTGAGCGGTGCCAAGACCTTTGTGCTCGATGGCCATGTGGCAGACCTGCTGATCGTCGCTGCCCGGCGTGCCGGCGAGCCCGGTGACACGGATGGCATCACCCTGTTCCTGGTCGATGCCAAGGCGCCAGGGGTGGAGATAGAGCGCACCGTGATGGTCGATGCCCACAACGCCGCCCGCATCGCTTTCAAGGACGTGCAGGTCAGCACGGATGCGGTGCTGGGTCAGGTCGATGCGGGCTGGGTGCCTTTGAGCGCAGCGCTTGACGCCGCACGCGCCGCAGCCGCAGCCGAGTTGCTCGGTCTGGCCGACGAAGTCTTCGAGCGCACTGTGAACTACCTCAAAGAACGCAAACAGTTTGGCCGGGTCATTGGCGAGTTCCAGGGCTTGCAGCACCGCGCCGCAGAACTCTATTGCGAGCTGGAAATCACCCGCTCCGTTGTGATTCATGCCCAGCAGCAACTCGATGCCAAGGCCGATGGCGCCAGCCGCGCCGTATCCATGGCGAAGGCACGTGCCGGTCGCACCGCCACTTTGGCAGTGCAGGAAGCGGTGCAAATGCATGGCGGCATGGGCATGACAGACGAATTCGAGATCGGCTTCTTCATGAAGCGCGCCAGGGTTCTGCAAGAACTCTTTGGTGACGCCAATTTCCATCTCGATCAGCTCGCGCGCCAGCAGGGCTATTAAGAGATAGAAATTGCTAATGCACCAATTATTAGTTTTTGTCATTGCGGACTTGATTCGCAATCCAGTCTATGCGTGGCACTGGATCCCGGATCAAGTCCGGGATGACAAATTCGGGTTCAAGGTCCATGTGCAGTTCTGAACCGGAACTGACCGCTCGCAACGACCATCTTTTAGAGTTACATCACCAACCATCCAAAATCATGAACAACACCCACTACGAAGCAAAAGAAGGCATCGCCGTCATCCGTCTGGACAACCCACCGGTCAATGGCCTGAGCCATGCCTTGCGAGCAGGCATCGTCACTGAGGTCAAGCGCGCTGAAGCGGATGCTGCGGTCAGCGCCATCGTCCTGATCGGCTCCGACAAGGCCTTCTCGGGCGGTGCCGACATCCGAGAATTCGGCACCGCGGCAGCCGGCACTGAGCCTACGCTGCACAGCGTGATCAACCTGATTGAGACCTCCAGCAAGCCGGTCATCGCGGCAATCGGTGGCGCCTGCATGGGTGGTGGTCTGGAACTGGCCCTGGGTTGCAACTTCCGGGTGTCAGTGCCAGGCGCCCAGATTGCCCTGCCCGAGGTCAAGATCGGCTTGCTGCCCGGCGGTGGCGGCACGCAGCGCCTGCCGCGTTTGATCGGCCTGGAGCCGGCGCTCAACATGATTGTCTCGGGCAACACCGTCCCTTCCGACTTGTTGCGCTTCACGCCGCTGTTTGACCATTTTATCGAAGGCGACTTGCTGGAAGGCGCAGTTGCCTTCGCCAAACAGGTTGTTGCTGAACAGCGCCCTCTCAAACGGGTGCGCGACCTGAAGGTCAGCCACCCGAAGCCGGCGGCCTTCATGATGTTCGTGCGCAATGCAGTGGGCGCCGTTTCCAAGAACTACCCGGCACCGCTCAAGTGCGTCGATGCGGTCGAAGCGGCGCTCACCAAACCGTTTGATGAGGGCATGAAGGCAGAAAGAGATTTGTTTGCCAATCTCTATGTCGGAGAAGAATCACGCGCCCTGCGGCATCTGTTCCTCTCCGAGCGCAAGGCTTCCAAAGTCGAGGGCGTATCCCCCGACGTCAAGCCGCGCGCAATCCAGAGCGTCGGCATCATCGGCGCCGGCACCATGGGTGCGGGTATTGCGATCAACTTCCTGCTCGCAGGTATCCCGACCGTGATCCTGGAGACCAAGCAGGAAGCGCTGGACCGTGGGGTCAAGCACATCAACGACTTCTTCGAGAGCCGCGTCAAGAAGGCCAAGATGAAAGCTGACAAGGCCAAGACGCTGGCAGCACTCCTGAAGCCGACCCTGAGCTACGACGACTTTGCCAACGTCGACATGGCAATTGAAGCCGTCTTCGAGACGATGGCGGTCAAGAAGACCGTCTTCGAGACACTGGACCGGGTTTGCAAGAGCGGCGCCATCCTGGCCTCCAACACCTCAACGCTGGACTTGAACAGAATAGCCGCCTTCACGAAGCGGCCGCAGGACGTGGTCGGAGCGCACTTCTTCAGCCCGGCCAATGTGATGAAACTGCTCGAAGTCATTCGAGGTGCCAAGACGGCGGACGATGTGCTGGTGACCATCATGCAGGTGGCCAAGAAGATCAAGAAGGCGGCTGTCATCTCGGGTGTCTGCGATGGTTTCATCGGTAACCGCATGATCGCCGGCTACGGCGGCGAGGCGACCAAGATGCTCGAAGAAGGCGCTACCGTGCAGCAAGTCGACGGCGCGCTGGAGAAGTTCGGCATGGCCATGGGGCCGTTTCGCATGGGGGATCTGGCTGGCAACGACATCGGCTGGTCGATACGCAAAGGCATCAGTGCCGAGCATCCAGAGTACCAGTGGCCCAGCGCCGCAAGGCTGGCCGACAAACTTTGCGAGCAGGGCCGCTTTGGCCAGAAAACCGGTTCCGGCTGGTATCGCTATGAAAAGGGTGGCCGCGCTGCGCTGGCTGACCCGGCAGTCGATGCATTGGTCGAGGCTCACCGCAAAGAGCATGGCATCACTGCGCGCAAGATCGGCAGCACCGAGATTGTGCAGCGCTGCATCTTTGCCTTGGTCAACGAGGGAGCCCGCATCCTGGAAGAAGGCATTGCCCAGCGCGCCTCCGACATCGACATCGTCTACATCTTTGGCTATGGCTTCCCGCCCTACCGCGGTGGCCCGATGCTGTATGCCGACAGCCTGGGCTTGCTGAGTGTGCAGCGCGCCATCGAAGGCTTCGCGCGCAACGACAAGTCCGCTCAGAGCGTCTGGCGGCCTGCGCCGCTGCTGGCCAAGCTGGCCGTCGAAGGCAAGACATTCAACTAATCGAACCGAGAGAATTGACATGACAGACGCAGTAATCGTATCCACAGCCCGCACACCGCTGGGCAAATCCTGGCGCGGCAGTTTCAACATGACGCATGGCGCAACGCTGGCCGGGCATGCCATCGAGCACGCCGTCAAGCGCGCTGGCATCGATCCGGCCGAGGTTGAAGACGTGATCATGGGTTGCGCACTACCCCAAGGCGCAACCGGTCTCAATATCGGACGCTACGCCGCGCTAAGGGCAGGGCTGCCCGTGACAGCCGGCGGTACCACGATCGATCGCCAGTGTGCCTCCGGGCTGCAGGCCATCGCGGTTGCTGCGCAACGCATCATCGTCGACAAGGTGCCGGTCATGGTGGCTGGCGGTGTCGAATCAGTCTCCTGCGTGCAGGCCAATGTCAACATGACTTACATCCAGGATGAATGGATGGCCGAGAACCGTCCCGCCTTCTTCATGTCCATGCTCGACACGGCAGAGGTTGTTGCCAAGCGCTACAGCATCGGCAAGGACGTGCAGGACGCTTATGGCGTGCGCAGCCAGCAGCGCGCAGCTGCCAGCCGTGCCGCCGGGCTCTTCAAGGACGAGATTGCACCGATCACGGTGACTATGGGTGTGGCTGATCCGAAAATGGGCTTTGGCATGAAGCAGGTCACGGTCAGCGAAGACGAAGGCATACGCGCTGACACCACGCTCGAAGGTGTAGCCAAGATCCGCTCAGCCAAGCCGGGCGGTGTCATCACCGCTGGCAACGCCAGCCAGTTCTCCGATGGTGCCTCGGCAGTGGTTGTGATGAACTCCAAGCTTGCAGAGCAAAGAGGCATGAAGCCCCTGGGCATCTTCCGCGGCTTTGCATCGGCGGGCTGTGAGCCTGATGAGATGGGTATTGGGCCAGTGTTTGCGATTCCGCGTCTGCTGGAACGTGCCGGTCTCAAGGTCGATGACATCGGCTTGTGGGAACTCAATGAAGCCTTTGCGGTTCAGGTCATCTATTGCCGTGACAAGCTGGGCATTCCGGATGAGCGTCTGAACGTCAATGGTGGCGCCATTGCCATTGGTCACCCCTATGGCATGTCGGGCGCGCGCATGGTCGGGCACGCGCTGATCGAGGGCAAGCGCCGTGGCGTCAAGTATGTCGTGATCACCATGTGCGTCGGTGGCGGTATGGGGGCGGCGGGCTTGTTTGAAGTGGTGTAACGGAAACTTTCAACAACCGGGCTCGATGACCCAACTGGAGTGAATCAATGAGTGTGCAATTCAACGATCTGTTTTCGATCAAGGGCAAGACTGCGCTTGTGACAGGTGGCTCGCGCGGCATTGGCGAGATGATCGCCGCCGGTTTCTTGGCGGGCGGTGCCAAGGTCTATATCTCGGCGCGCAAGGCCGATGTATGTGCCGCAACGGCCAAGCGCCTCAGCGAGGCCTATGGTGGCGAATGCGTCGCGCTACCGGCTGACCTGTCTCAGCTGGCGGGCGTTGAAAGTCTGGCCAAGCAATTGTCAGAGCGAGAGGCTAAGCTCGATATTCTGGTTAACAATGCCGGTGCCGCCTGGGGCGCGCCGCTGGAGAAGTTTCCGGAGGTCGGGTGGGACAAGGTGATGGACACCAACGTCAAGGGTGTGTTCTTCCTGACCCAGAAGTTGCTTCCCTTGTTGCGTCAGGCAGCCAGCGCCGCCAGCCCGGCTCGCGTCATCAACATCGGATCGATCGATGGCATCAAAGCCGCCGTGTTTGACACGTTCTCCTACGGCGCCTCCAAGGCCGCGGTGCATCACCTGACGCGTTTCATGGCGGCGCACCTGACCAGGGAACACATCCTCTTCAACGCGATCGCACCCGGACCTTTTCCGACCTGGATGCTCAGCACAGGTGTCGGCTTTGGTGGCGAGACCGAAGGGGTGGATTGGGACCGTGTCGGCAAGCTCAATCCGAGTGGCCGCGTCGGCACTGCGCAGGACATTGCCGGACTTGCCATCTTCCTTTGCTCGCGGGCTGGTGAATATGTGGTTGGCCAGACCATTGCCTGTGATGGTGGCGTGGTCGGAACGTCTTGAACGGAATAACGAAACGGAGGCACCATGGAAAAAATCTGGCTCAAGAGTTATTCGCCCGGGGTTCCCACCGAGATTGACGTCGATGCCTTGGGATCCATCTCAGACTATTTCGAGAAATCTGTCGCCCAATATGCGGACCGCAAGGCCTTCATCAGCGGCTCCACCGGCGTGGCGCTGACCTACCGCGAGCTTGACACGCTGAGCCGCCACGTGGCGGCGTACTTCCAGTCGGTGCTCTTGCTGCCCAAGGGCACGCGCGTGGCACTCATGATGCCCAACCTGTTGCAGTACCCGGTCTGCCTGTTCGGCCTGCTGCGAGCCGGCTACGTGGTGGTCAACGTCAACCCGATGTACACCCCGCGCGAACTCGAACACCAGCTCAAGGATTCGGGCGCCGAGGCCATGATCGTGGTCGAGGTGTTTGCACACACACTGGCCAAGGTGATCGCCAGCACGCCCGTCAAGCATGTGCTGGTCACCGGTCTGACTGACATGATGCCCTGGGGCAAGCGCGTAATCGGCAACTTCCTGATCCGCCATGTCAAGAAGGCGGTCCCCGCTTACAGCCTGCCCGGCAGCCTGGGCCTGCGCGATGCGCTTACGCGTGGCGCACAAGCGATCTTCAAGCCGGTCAGTTTCAAGCCGGACGATCTGGCCTTCCTGCAGTACACGGGCGGCACTACCGGCGTCTCCAAGGGTGCCATGCTGACGCACCGCAATGTGCTGGCCAACGTGGAGCAGGGCCGGGTCTGGTTCGACCCCATCATCGACAAGCAGGAGGCCATGATCAGCATCACCGCCATTCCGCTGTATCACATCTATGCACTGGGCAACAGCATCGGCGGGATCGGCAGTGGCGGCACCAACGTGCTGGTCGCCGATCCGCGCAACATCCCCGCCTTCGTCAAGGTGCTGGCGCAGTACAAGTTCGCCAGCCTGCCGGCGGTGAACACGCTTTTCATCGGGTTGCTGAACAATCGCGACTTCGCCAAGGTCGACTTCAGCAAGCTGCTCTTTGGCGTGGGCGGTGGGGCAGCCACGCAAAGGGCCGTCGCCGATCAATGGCAGCAGGTGACCGGCACACCGCTGCTCGAAGGCTACGGACTCACCGAGTGTTCGCCCACCGTGAGCGTCAACCCGTACGACCTGAAAGAGTTCAGTGGCGGCATCGGCTTGCCAGTGCCTTCAACCGAAGTCTCGATTCGCGATGCAGCGGGTCTGGAACTGCCGGTCGGCCAAGCCGGCGAACTGTGCGTCAAAGGCCCGCAGGTCATGAAAGGCTACTGGAAGCGCCCCGCTGAAACCGCCGCCGTGATGACCTCCGATGGTTTTTTGCGCACCGGCGATATGGCGGTTATGGATGAAAGTGGTTTCCTGAAGATTGTCGATCGCCTGAAAGACATGATTCTGGTGTCGGGTTTCAATGTCTATCCGAACGAGGTCGAGGAAGTGGTCATGATGCACCCGGACGTGCTTGAGGTCGCGGCGGTGTCAAAGAAAGATCCCAACACCGGCGAAGGTGTCAAGATTTTCGTGGTCAAGAAGAACCCGGCGTTGACGCAGGAAATACTGATCAAGCACTGCCGCGAACAATTGACAGCCTACAAAGTGCCGAGGTACGTGGAATTCCTCGATGACCTGCCCAAGAGCAATGTCGGCAAAATCCTGCGGCGTGAACTGCGCGAGCGAGCCTAGGCAACTGCGGCCAGCAAAGCCCCAAGTGAGGAGCGATTCTTCGGCGGTGGTTTGAATTCGATGTGCACGAAAAGGTCAGGCCGGCAGCAGTCTTTTTGCAACCATCTGAATTGCCGCTATGGCCGCACTGAAACTCAGACCCTGTTCCTGGCGCAGCCGGACCCAGGCCTCCGGGCTCAAGACCATGATCAGGGCTTCGAAGCGCGGTCGGTCCGCAACAATCTCCTTGGGCAACAACTTCTTCAGGATGGCACGTTCGAGCCCGACGCCGTCTCGGATGTTGGCGTCAATTACGTTCGATTTATGGCGGTGAACCTGGGCACTGCGAAAAAACGGGGTGATGCTTTCATAGAGGCGTGCGCGCACTCGGATTCCTTCGAGCAACCGCTCCTGCCAGTCGGCAGACTCGAATTCCATGTGCACCATCGACTGGACGGTGCCCTGCAATTCGTTGTTGATTTCGCGGTACAAGGTCTCCATGTCGTCGAAGTGACGAAAGACGGTGCGCAGACCGACGTTGGCACGCACCGACACATCTTCGGCAGTGGGTGCAACCTGCCCTTCCCTGATTAATTCGGTCAGCGCCTTGACGATGCGTTTACGGGTTGCCACGGTGCGATTGCGGCGCCCGTCCTGGGCGCCGGATTCGTCGGCAGTTGCAGGGGTATTGGTTTTAGTGGACATGTCCATGCGGCCTACAAGGAAAGCATATGCCCCGTCCTGGGGTCGCCCTTGCCGGCGAGCACCAGTGCGTAGGCCGCTTGCACCGCCTTTTCCCCAGGGTGATGCTGCACCATAAGCCAGGGTTGCTTGGCATCGGTCGCGCGACTGGCAAAAGCTTCCCAGTCACGCGTCATGCGCTCCATCAAACCGGCAATGCCCCATTGCGCGACGCGCTTGGCGGCTTGCGTTGGCACAAACATGAATGTGGATTTCGGCCCCGGCAAGCCGCTTGAACCACCCATCTTGTCGACGTGCGACGCCCCGATGGAACTGCTGTAGGTCATGTTGCCGAGCAGGGTGTGCAATTTGCGGCGCAGTTCGGCGTCGCCTGCATAGTCAAGGTAAACGCAGGCGGCGCCCGCATCGAGTTGGTCCAGTGCGTCATAGGACACAACCTGGGTGTAGCAGCCCAGGCCTTTGACAAACTCCATGTTTTTGCTGGCAGTGAGACCCACGATCTGCAGGTCCTTGCGCCGCGCCAATTGGGTGGCGGTGCCGTAGGCCGTTTTGCTCGAAGCGCTGGAAAGGATGACTGTCTTTGCATCAAAGAAATTGTTGTCTTCCAGAAAGTCGTCAACCAGCCATCCGGTCGCAAAAAGCGGTCGCAGGATAGCTTCCACATCTTCTTGACCCTCGGTGTGCATCGGGTCCATACGGCATCGCGTGTATTCGTTGTAAATGTGAGGCAAGGCACGCCGGTGAGCGACTCCGTCGGTGAACCCAAAACCCGTCACCTTGACCGGCTCCATCACGAGTTCCGATGCCATCGGCAGAAAGCCCCACAGTTTTTCTCCAACTTCAACACCCTTGGCCAAAGATTCGGTCACGAAGGCAAACCCCCAGGCCGGCACACAGCCCCACGGTGCCTCAGCCGGGAAGAAGCGCCAGTACTGCAGCATCTCTCCCGTTGCCGCATAGCTGATATTGTTGGCAGTCAACGCGACTTTCTCGATGCGAAGTCGAATCTGTCCGTCCTGCAGCGGCGCAGACTCCTGCACTTCAATCATTGTTTCCGCGATGTTCGACCGGTTGACAAGAAGGCGTGTGGCGCTCATGTGGATATCCTCTCATTGTTGTGTGGTGGCCCCCAAACTTCCAGATGGTTCTTGCGCTCGACCCTGCGATGGCAGCGTAGTTCAAGCAGTTGCTGCAAGCCGGTTCGGGTCAGAAGCGCCCTCAGAGCGGCGCCCTGCTGCGCATTCAACAATGCCGCACTGTCCTGAATCCGTTGCAGCATCAGGATGCGGTAGGGCATCACCATCACCTCCATCGCGATGCCGCGCCATTCGAATTTCATCATTCCGATGTGCCGGTCACCGGGTCTGGGCATGCCGTTGGTACCCGCGGCCAGGTCGGGCCGCTCAGCCAGCCAATCGTTGGTGAACCGCACCATCGCTTCCACTTCAGGAAGATAGTCTTCTGCTACAAAGCGAAGCAGGGCGTCGAGCGACTCGCAGGGCTGGGCAAGGTCAATCCATTCGGGCGCATGGTCCATGTACTCGCCTGCATCCGCGTCGGGTGCATTCATGCGCTCCACCCAGCGCGAGACCCTTGGGGCGACGCGCTTCATCATCTGCGCAGGATAGGGATCACGCGCCAGATGGGCAAAGAGCGGTGCGATCAGGCCGTAATCGCCATAACCGGGCGATGAGCCCAGCAGATAAGGCGTGGTCTGAAGGTGTTTGTCAAAGAGTTCCAGAAAGTCCTGGTAGGTACGTTCGATGGTGGGCGCTGTCTGCGGGGTGACGCCAAAGTTCAGCGTGGCCTTGCGCATGCGTCCGCTGGCGAAAGCAAAAGCCATGTCCGCCTCAGCTCCCTGTTTGCCGGGTGCCAGTGCACTCAGGAAGTCTTTCTGGATGAAGGCCATATTGGCCTCATCAAAGTTCCAGCGGAAATGCATGGCTGGACGCAACATGCCTTCACCGCCAAACATTTCGAAAATGTGCGCCACGACCCGCAAAACCGGATCATGCGGCGCCGCACGTGGTCCAGCCTGAGGCAGCGTCTCCAGGTAGTCAATAATCATCGCACCGTCCTGCAAGGTCTGCCCCTGTGGTGTTTGAAGCACCGGAGCGATCCAGCGGCCGACCACCTGGACGATCTCGTTTACGAAGCGCGGATCGCCGGCGACCCGTTCTTCGAAAGGGATTCGCTGCTTGCGCAAGTAGGAGCGAACCTTGCCGGTGTAGAGAGAACCGGGCATACCGTAAAGAATATGGTTCATGATTCGATGGAAGATCGTTGCTTGCAAGTCACTCTATATTATGGCATGCTACATGTCAATAAGGTGACTGAATTGAAGCAAGAAGGCGATGATGGACGTGAGCACACTGTTTCCGAGAGTTGAGCGGGTCTATACCGGATCACGCTGGTCCTTCTATTTCCTCATCGTGCTGACGGCAGTCAGTACCGGTCGCAGTCTGGTTCACATATTCGCCGCCGACGGTGGCTCGCACAGCATTGCCGGAATCGATATTGCCCTTGCTGGCGGAATCAACATCGTCGCCTTGTTCGCGCAGTGGGGCGCCAGCCAATTGGTGCTGGCGTTTCTTCAGTGGCTGGTGGTTCTGCGCTACCGCTTTTTGGTCCCAGCCATGCTCCTGGCGGTCGTGCTGGAACAACTGTTGCGCATAAGCGCCGGACATTTGAAGCCGCTGCAAATTGCGGCGGCCCCTCCCGGCTCCTATGGAACCTACCTTGTTCTCTTGTTGGCGACGGCGTTTTTTGGCCTTTCCCTGCGGGCCGGCCAGGGTCCGGCGGCCTGTGCTGACTGATTGTTGTCCTGCCGCGTCCATTGGCCCTCGTGCAGGGGCAACTCAGTTCGCGTAATAGATGAATTCGTCATCCGGGCTTTGACGGTCCTTCATCATCTTGTCGATGGGAATGGGTCCTTCAGCCAGCGAAGGCCAAAGCGGTTTGACCTGCGCTTTGTTGAAATCCACAATTTTTGACGTCAATGTCTTGACGCGCTGCGGATCCGTCGGTGCCAGATTCTTCTGCTCTGTCGGGTCCGCTCCTAGGTCATAGAGCCAATCCTTTTTCGGAATTTCGGTAACCTGCAGTTTCCAGTCGAAGTGACGCACGACCCGGTAGGAATCGGTGCGCCAGAAAAGAGTTTCATGCGGCCGGCAGCTGGCTTTCTTTTCGGTGAAGGGCAGCAAATCAACCCCGTCGACAATCCGGTCGGTTGGCGCCCTGGCGCCAACGGCATTGGCTGTGGTCGCGAAAATATCCATGTGACTGACGGGATCACTCAGTGTCGCTCCCTTGGGCCGGCGCGTCGGCCAGCGCCTGCTCCTTCAATGTTTGCAGTACCCGCCCGACATTGCGAGCAAGGGACCGGATCATGGCGGCGTGTGCGGCGCGGTGTAGGCCAGGTACATGAAGAAGGGCTGGTTCTTGTTGGCTGCAATCGCCTTGACGGCCTCGTCGGCCAGATAGTCGGTGACGTAATTCTTGGGCTTGAAGACTTTGCCGTCGTTGAAGCGAATGCCCCAGCTGTGCGCGGCCCACTGAAAGCGGTCGATCATGTCGTAGTCCTGCTTGGCGTTCACTACATTGGGGTCGTTTTCCGGCAAGTACATGGAAGCGCGATGCATGAACGACAGTGCTTCATCGAATCCATGCGAATAGGACCGGAACTGCGGACTGTCACCCAAATGCCATTTTCCGATGTGCAGGGTGTGATAGCCCTCACCCTTCATCACTTTGGCCAACGACATTTCGCTCGCCGGCAGACCCATGTCTTCATAGGCAATGACGTCCGACTCGCGGTCCGGGTGGTAAATGGGAAAACGAATGTCACCCGCCGGCTTGTACTCGCCAAGCATTTTCATGAACAGCTTTGGAGTTGGTGTGAACTCAAAGCCGAAGCGGGTCGGGTAACGCCCGGTCATCATGGCGGCGCGCGATGGGGCGCAGGTTGGATTGCCGGAGTAGCTGGTCTGAAAATTGACGCCCTCCTGGGCCAGGCGGTTGATGTTCGGTGTTGGCACAGCGCCATGGGCAACGCCGCCACCGTTGAGGGTGATGTCGTTGTAACCCAGGTCGTCAGCGACGATCAGGATGACATTCGGTCTTTTCTTACGATCGGTTGCGACAGGCTTGCCGGGCCCCTGTATCCAGGAAATATCCTGTGTTGGTGCATGTTCCTTGTGCATCCCGTATTTGACAAACAGCAGCAAGGCTTCGAGTTTTCCGCCCACCGCGTAAATCGACAAAACCGCCAGCAGGGCAAGCGTCAGCAGGCCGATGAAGATGCGTTTGATCGTGCGGACGTCCCCGTTGTTCTCTGTTGTTCTGGGCTAAGCCCAAATCTCGATATGGTCGCGCCGCTCCACCCGGCGCGTCGCCCGCAAGGTCAACAAATCCTCCAATCCCGTTGAGGCGAAGTAATCATGGATGACGGGTTGCTGCTGCGGATCGAGCTTTTCATAAGCGTCGGTGACGCGTTGCAGCATGTAAAGGCTGTAGGGCCAGACCAGGGTTTCGAGCTCCACGCCACGCAGGTGGAAGCGACCCTGGCCAATGTTGCGTACCTTGGGCTTGCCGCCCACTGGCGTGCCAGACGCAATATCGCCCTGCTGAGCCAGCCAGGCATCGGTGTAGGCCACGGCCATCTTCAACTCGGGCAGGTAGTCCTGTGCCATCAGGCGCAGCACCGGGCCTATCGTGGCGGGCACCTCGTCCGCCTCGGGCAGCGCGAAGGCGCAGTTCGGGAACTCGGGCGTGTCCGGGTCATTGGCCATCATGCGCTCGGTCCAGCGAAAGACGCTGGGCGCCTTGCGCTTCATCATGTCCGCCGGGTAGGGGTCGCGCCCAAGGTGGGCAAACAGGTTGGCGATGAAACCGAAGTCGGCCACCGTGGGCCGCCCGCCCAGCAGGTAAGGCTGCACGCGAAAGTGCGCGTCCAGCGCTGCCAGCAAGTCACCATAAGCAGCCTCCACTGCGGGTGCGCTGGTCGGGGTGATCCCCAGCTTGGGCAAGTAGGCGTTGAGGTAGCCCATGAAGCCATCGAGTTGCTGGTCGATGGCGGCCTGCGGCAGGCCCACCGCCCGGAAGGCCAGGCCGAATTCGTGGCGCAAAAAGGTGTCGTTGTAGTCGCGATAGCTCCAGCGGTAATGCATGGCTGCGCGCACCTGCCCTTCGCCGCCGAACAGGTCCAGCGTCAGCGCCACGATGCGCTGAAGTGGCTGCTGCGGATAGACGCTGAAGCGGGCGTAGCCCTTGCGCTCCAGATAGTCGATGATGTCGGCCGTATCCTGCACCAGCATGCCGTCAGCGAAGCGGATCACCGGGTTGATGAAGCGCTTGACGGCGGGCATGACTTCGCCCTGGAACACCGGGTCCGAAGGCAAGCGTTCAACAAAAGGAATGCCCTGCTTGCGCAGGTAGCTGCGGATCTTGCCGGTCCATAGACCGACCGGGGCGCCGAACAGGGTCAGCGGCTGGTTTTGCATGACTTGACCTCCAGGAATCGGGTGATGCGCTCCACCAGCCACTTCGGCTCGTCTTCCTGGATGAAGTGCTTGGCCGTTGGCATCACGTCATGGGCTTGGCCCGCAGCACCTGGAATGTGCTTCTGCAAGCGCCCGTCGGCACCCCTCGCAACAACGTCCTTGGCGCCGAAGAGTGTGAGGAAAGGTTTGTTGAAAGTCTTCAGTCGGGCCCAGGCGGCCCGGTTCAGCGGCACGCCAGGATTGGTCGGCGACACGGCGATCAGAACCGGGAATTTGGCCGGTCCCTTTTCATAGGCGGCCGTGGGGTAGGGCGCCCTGTAGGCACGGTAGACGGCATCGCTGATGGGCCGGGCAAAGCCAGGCTTGAACATGAACCACGGAAAACGCCACGCCATGCCCATCAGACCGGTCCACAGCTTCAGGAACCAGTTGGACCGGTCGCCCAGCGGTAGGCCACTGTTGGAGATAACGACGCGGTCGAAGCGCTCAGGGAAGGCGGCCGCCAGGTGCAGCCCGAGGGTGCCGCCCCAGTCCTGGCAATACAGTGTGGTCTGCTGCAGGTCCATGGCGACCAGCCACTTGGACATCCAGTCGATGTGACGTGCCAGCGTGTAGTCGTCTTTTGACGCGGGCTTGTCGGAGCGGCCATGGCCAACCAGGTCGACCGCAATGACGCGCCGCCCGGTAGCCGCCAGCGGGCCCATCATGTGGCGGTGCAGGTAGGACCAACTCGGGTTGCCGTGCATCAGCAGGATCGGCTCGCCCCCACTCGGCCCCTGCTCGGCATGGGCGATACGGATGGGCGTGCCGTCGTCGGCGGTGATGGTGGTGTAGTGCGGCTCAAAGGGCCAACCGTCCAGGCCCTCGAACTGCGAGTCCGGCGTGCGCAGAATCTTCATGCGACTCAGATCAGCAAGGAAGCCAGATGAACCAGTGCCGCCAAAAGGGCCAGCACCAGTGCCACGATGCCGCGCGGTCTTAGCACCATCTCCGAAATCACTTGGGTCGGAAAGGAAAAGGTCTGCTCGATGGCGGCAATCTTGAACGGATACCCGCCCTGGAAGCGCTTGTCAAATGTCAAGCACATTGCGTCGCGGCGACTGCGGTAGCGCATCATTCCGACCGCTGTCCAGCCAGGGTCGGGCGGCGTGTTCCAGGAATCGACATACCCGCCTACCTTGCGCGATGACAGCATCGGATGCCCGCCGCGCAGCAACAAAGTCACCACGAAAGGTCGGAAGTATTCCTTTATCAGTTTTAGCGGCGTGATCATGTCGCCGGTTGCCGGGTGTATGACCGGTTGGGGGTGCAGACGAATCAGATTGCACATGACAAATTCCTTGCCATCGTCCTTTTCCAGAAAGGCTCGCATGACCGCTGTGTCAGTGTGGTCCCTGCCAGGAGATGACTGCGCAAGTCGCATGAAGTGCTCCACTTCGTCCTTGCTCAAGGGGCCGCGCCAGTTGTCGTACCAAAGTCGGAATACGATATACAGGCCAGCCGCCATCAGCCAGACCCACCACGCGCCGTGTATTGTCGAAGTATTCATAAGTCGATCACCAGTTTGCCCTGGTTTTCACCTGTAAAAAGCATTTGAAAGGCCCTTGGAAAGGAGTCGATGCCGTGCAGCACATGCTCACGCACCTTGAGTTCGCCTTTGCGTTGCCATGTCATGAGCGACATAAAAGCCTCGGGGATGCGCGCCAGATAGTCGCGCATGGTGAAGCCCTGCATGGTGGCGCTCTGGGCAATGATCTGCAGGTAGTTGGCCGGGCCGCGCGCATGCTCGATGTCGGTGTACTGTGAGATCCCGCCGCACACTACGATGCGTGCATGGCGATTGATCTGCATCAGCACTGCGTCCAGAATGTCACCGCCCACATTGTCGAAAAAGATGTCCACGCCATCCGGTGCGGCCAGCTTCAAGGCCTCAGCCACCGACTCGCTCTTATAGTCAATCGCGGCGTCGACCCCCAGCTCATTGCGCAGGTAGCCGCACTTCTCAGGTCCACCGGCGATGCCGATGACCTTGCAACCTTGAATCTTGGCGATCTGGCAAACGACGGCGCCAACCGCGCCAGCAGCGGCCGAGACGACCACCGTTTGTCCGGCTTTGGGCTTACCTACATCCAGCAGTCCAAAGTAGGCAGTGAACGCCGTCATGCCAACGCTTGTCAGCTAACTGCGAGCCGGCGCAAACGACAGATCGACCTTGCGCATCTGTCGTCCGTCCAGCACCGCCTCGGTCTGCACACCGGTAAATCCGGTCACGTGGTCACCGACCTGGAAATACTTGCTGGCAGTCTCAAGCACTTCTCCTACGCCAAAAGCCCGCATCGCCTCGTCGGGTTGTACCGGTGCCATGTAACTGCGCTTGGGCGTGATCCAGCCGCGCATTCCAGGGTCTACCGAGAGGTGCTTGATCCGGACCCGGATCTCGCCCGGTTGCAGAGTCGGCAGCGGATCGTGGCTTATCAGCCAGGTGTCTTCGGTGACGGCGCCGGCCGGGTAGGCACGCAGGCGAATCTGGGTTGGTGCAAGGCTGGGTGTGGTATTCATTTGTTCAGCTCAAAAATCCTTGACGAAGCGTAACTGCCAGAAGTTTGCGAACTGCGCGTTGTAGCCGTCCAGATTCTGGGAGTAACTCAGATTGAAGCCGGCTTCCTTGCCAGGGATCTTGAACGAAACAAAGGGTCCGATGCCGCTGACCCGATAGCGAAGCGCAGGGTTG
>QYPX01000238.1 GCA_007280205.1 Comamonadaceae bacterium | reverse complement strand
GTGGACACCGTCAAATTCCAGCGGCAGCAAGCCAAACTTCTCGCACAGCTCGATATTGAAAGCCGGTGTCGCCTTGCGCCAGGCCATGAAGACCGACATTTTCGCCTGGCACGGTTACGCAGACTTGTGGCTCGACGGCGCCTGGCGCAAGGCGACACCGGCTTTCAATATCGAGCTGTGCGAGAAGTTTGGCTTGCTGCCGCTGGAATTTGACGGTGTCCACGATTCGATATACCACCCGTTTGACCGCGCGGGCAACCGGCACATGGAGTACGTGCGCCAGCGTGGCACTTTTAACGATTTGCCCTTGGCCGAGATGATGGCAACTTTTCGGGAGATCTACGCCAGCCCTATGCCTGGCAACAAGCTCTCCAACGAATTGCAGTCGGCCGACTTCCTGGCGGATGTTGAATTGGAAACCAACGCCGGCTAGCGCGACAGCGTGTAGACCGAGGTTCCGGCCCGCAAATTGGGCGCGAAGCGGATGGTCTGGCCGTCCTGTATGCCGAAACTGTCGAGTACGCGCAAGCCGCTGCGCTGCGCCAGCACGGCCAGGTCAGCGTGCGTGCCAACACGGATATTGGGCGTGTCGTACCACTGGTAAGGCAGGCGCCGTGTCACCGGCATGCGCCCGCGCAGCACGCTCAGGCGATTCGGCCAGTGCGCAAAATTGGGAAAGGCAACCACACCGATGCGACCAATACGCACCGATTCCCGCAGCATGACTTCAGCGTTGCGCAGATGTTGCAAGGTATCGATTTGCAGAACGACGTCAAAGGTGGCGTCATCAAACAAGGACAGGCCCTCATCCAGATTGAGCTGGATCACATTGACTCCGCGCTTGGCGCAAGCCAGTACGTTGGCGTCGTCAATCTCGATGCCGTAACCGGCGCATCCGCGTACCTCCCGCAGGTAGGCCAGCATGGCGCCGTCACCGCACCCCAGATCAAGCACGCGCGAGCCCGCTGGTACCAGTCGCGCAATGGTTTCCATGGTGGCTGAATCACTCATGCTGCGACCTCTTGGAAGATACCTTCAAAATAGGATCGGACGAGGTTGAGATAGCGCGGGTCATCCAGCAGGAAGGCATCATGCCCATGCGGCGCATCAATTTCGGCGTAGCTGACGTCTCGCCGGTTGTCCAGCAGGGCTTTGACGATCTCACGGCTGCGTTTGGGCGCGAAGCGCCAGTCGGTGGTAAAGCTCACCAACAGGAACTTGCTGGTGGCACGGGCCAAAGCCACACTGAGATCGCCACCATGGTCGCGAGCCGGATCGAAGTAGTCGAGTGCGCGCGTGATCAACAAATAGGTATTGGCGTCGAAGTACTCGGCGAACTTGTCGCCCTGGTGGCGCAGATAGCTTTCGATCTGGAATTCAACGTCCTGCGTACTGTAGAGGTAGACCCCCACGCTTGTCGCTGCGCGTACTGCGCTGCCCCCCGAGGGGGTGGTTTCGCCTTGGGACGGCCCGGCGTCGAAACTGGCCTTCTGGCCTAACGCGGAGCGGAGTTGGCGTCCGAACTTTTCGTTCATCACGTCATCGCTGAGGTAGGTGATGTGGCCAATCATTCGGGCAATGCGCAGGCCGCGCTTGGGGATAACGCCATGGTCATAGAAATGACCGCCATGAAAGTCGGGGTCGGTGACGATGGCTCGGCGTGCCACTTCATTGAAGGCGATATTCTCCGCCGTCAGGTTCGGGGCGCTCGCGACGACCACGGCGTGGCGTACACGCTGCGGGTACTGCAAAGTCCAGCTGAGCGCCTGCATGCCGCCCAGTGATCCACCCATCACGGCAGCCAAGGTTTCGATTCCGAGCGCATCGAGCAAACGGGCCTGGGCATTTACCCAGTCTTCCACTGTCACGACCGGAAAATCAGCCCCGTAGATCCGTCCGGTGTCGGGGTTGACGTGCATCGGACCGGTGGAGCCAAAGCAGGAGCCCAGGTTGTTCACGCCGATGACAAAGAACTTGTCGGTGTCGAGGGGCTTGCCCGGGCCAATCATGTTGTCCCACCAGCCTTCGGACTTGTCCTGCCCGACATAAACACCGGCCACGTGATGGGACGCATTGAGCGCGTGGCAGATCAGCACAGTATTCGATTTATCCGCGTTGAGCCGGCCGTAGGTCTCAAAGCTCAACGCATAGTCGCGAATCTGAGCGCCGCTTTGCAAGGGCAAAACGGCGGCGAAGTGCATCGACTGTGGCGTGGCATCCATCAAATAAAAACCCGGCAACGCTAAAGGCGGGGCCGGGCTGGCTGGCGTCTTTAGCTGAACTTATTAAGCGCCCGCAAGCTGTAGCAAATCGGCGCCCGTGCAGTATATCAACCCTGTCCATACCCGGCAAACACGTCTACCTCGGAAGCAATGACATTTGCCGGCGCCAACCCTGCTGGCACGGCAAAGTGCGGCACAACCATAGGTCCTCGGATCGTTTTTGGCGCGTTTTTTGCTTTAGTTTGGTGCGTTACGGGATTTGACTGCGTTTACGCACCAACACAACCCATTTCACTCAAAGAGGTTTTCATGGAAGCACTAAAACAGGGCGCAGACACCCTGTTCATTCTCTTGGGCGCCGTCATGGTGCTGGCGATGCATGCGGGGTTTGCATTTCTGGAGCTTGGCACCGTCCGACGCAAGAACCAGGTTAACGCACTGGTCAAAATTCTGGTGGACTTCTCGGTCTCCACCGTTGTGTATTTTTTGCTTGGCTACAGCGTGGCTTACGGCACCAGTTTTTTTGTCGGCGCGGAGCAATTGGCTGCCAGGAATGGCTATGAGCTGGTCAAGTTCTTCTTCCTGCTGACTTTTGCCGCCGCGATTCCGGCCATCATCTCGGGCGGCATTGCCGAGCGCGCCAAGTTCTGGCCGCAGCTGATCGCCACCGCCGTCATCGTCGGCTTGATCTACCCGTTTTTCGAAGGGATCGCCTGGAACGGGCACCTCGGCGTGCAGTCTTGGATCAAGGCGGCCACAGGCGCGGAATTTCATGATTTTGCCGGTAGCGTGGTGGTGCACGCTCTGGGTGGCTGGATTGCCCTGCCGGCAGTCATCCTGCTGGGCGCGCGCAGCAACCGCTATCGCAAGGACGGCGCGATCTCGGCCCACCCGCCGTCGAGCATCCCGTTTCTTGCGCTGGGTGCATGGGTCTTGACGGTCGGATGGTTTGGCTTCAACGTCATGAGTGCCCAGACACTGGACAAAATCTCCGGCCTGGTGGCGGTCAATTCGCTGATGGCCATGGTGGGCGGCACCCTGGCTGCATTGATGGCGGGTAAAAACGACCCCGGCTTCGTGCACAACGGTCCCTTGGCTGGGCTGGTGGCGGTTTGCGCCGGTTCGGACCTGATGCATCCACTGGGGGCCTTGGTCGTTGGAGCCGTGGCCGGGGGCATCTTCGTCTTCATGTTCACCCTGACGCAAAACAAGTGGAAGATCGACGATGTGCTTGGCGTCTGGCCCCTGCACGGCCTGTGCGGCACCTGGGGCGGCGTGGCGGCAGGAATTTTCGGCAGCAAGGCCTTGGGGGGTCTGGGAGGTGTCGTCTTGGGCGCTCAGCTCATTGGCACCTCCTTGGGCGTAATTTGGGCCTTGATGGGAGGTCTGCTGATTTATAGCCTGCTCAAGGCAAGCATGGGTTTGCGCCTGAGCCAGGAAGAAGAATATGACGGGGCTGACCTGTCGATTCACAAAATCAGCTCATCGCCCGAGCGGGAGGCGAATTGGTAAAAATCGCTAGCACTGATTTTCGCCTTTGGCAGAAATATTTGTGAAAATATAAAACTTGACGCATAATGCACCGGCATTTCCGAAAATAGGTTATGCAAGTTTGCGGTGTTTAGTCAGTTTCGCGTCTGCTTTAAGTCTACATTGGTTTGTTGATTGCGGGTTAATTGCGGTTTTGGACTCCATCGCGTTTTGAGTCATTTTGAGGAGTCCTTTCGTGGGCAACAAACTTTACGTGGGCAACCTGCCCTACACTTTCCGTGACGAAGACCTGCAGCAAGCTTTTGCTGCACATGGCACCGTCACCAGCGCCAAGGTCATGATGGAGCGCGATACCGGTCGCTCCAAGGGCTTCGGCTTTGTGGAAATGGGCAGTGATGCTGAGGCACAAGCCGCCATCAGCGGCATGAACGGTCAACAATACGGCGGTCGTGGTCTCGTGGTTAACGAAGCCCGTCCGATGGAACCCCGTCCTCCCCGCACTGGCGGCGGCTTCGGCGGCGGTGGTGGCGGTGGCGGTTACGGCGGTGGCGCTGGCGGCGGCCGCAGTGGCGGTGGCGGCGGTTACGGCGGTGGCGCTGGCGGCGGCCGCAGTGGCGGTGGTGGCGGTGGTGGTTACGGCGGTGGCCGCAGCAGCTACTAAGCACCGGTCGGAATTCACTGATCGACGAAAAAAGGGCCCTCGTGGCCCTTTTTTCATGAACTCAATTTGCGATGCTGCGCGGTTTTCGCGGGCGTCCGGCAAAGACTTTGTCAAACCAGCGGTTGGGCAGCACTCGCAGCACTTTCGCCAGCACGCCCATCTGCCAGGGGATCACGCGGTAGCTGGCACCGGCTTCTATGGCACGAAACGCCTTGGCGGCGAACTTGTCGGCCTGCATCAAGAACGGCATGCTGTAAGTGTTCTTCTGCGTCAAGGGGGTGTCGACATAGCCCGGGCAGAGGGTCACCACCTTGACGCCGGTGCCACGCAGGTCGCCCCGCAGGCACTCACAAAAACTGATCATGGCGGCCTTGCTCGGACAGTTTGCGCCATGACCGGGAAAGCCCCGAATACCGTTAACGCTGCTGATTCCGACCAGGACACCAGAGCCGCGCGTGACCATGGCGCGCAAAAAGGGGTGGAAAGTCGCGGCCGTGCCGGTATTGTTGATGGCGAAAGTTCTGGCGATGACCTCGATATCCTGGCGCTCCGCCGTATCCACACCAACGCTGATTCCTGCGCAGGCGATCACAACATCGGGCAGACCCTGACTCGCTAGACAATCCTGCCCGGCAGCCACGATGCTGTCGATGATCGATACGTCAGCAATGTAAATTTGACAGCGCTCTGGCGCTATGTGTCGCTCGTCAACCCAGGACTGGATTTGGGCGGTTCGGCGCGCCACCAGCGCCAAGGCATACCCTGCCTGGTAAAACTGCCATGCCAGCGCCTGACCAATTCCACTGGAAGCGCCGGTGATGAATACCAGTCTGGACATGGGGGCTCCCGGTTTGAACTACGGAATCGCGCCCGGCAACAAGGTGCCCTTGACTCGCCCCTTAAGCTGGAGCACCCGCTCGACATTGTCAAAATCCAGGCTGTCTGCGGTGAAGCTATCGTTGCCCCGGATCAATTCCACCGGTTTGTGCGACTTGATGCGCTCAGCTTTCAAGAAGGCGTGCAGGAACTCGCCGCGAAATTCACCGCGCGGCTGCGAGTTGCCGGCAGCGTCAACCAGCGCTTCGCGCACAACGTGAGCATCGCCAAACAGTTCCACTTCGGAAGCATCAGCATTCGTCACGGCGCGCTTGGCCGTGGCCGTGGTCAAGTGACCTCCGACGCCAAACGAGCGGATTCGGACAGAATCAATTTCCAATGTGTCGGTGTCGGGGAAGTGACGCGCATCGGTCCCGACCACTTCGCTTTTCAGATGTCCCGCATCGTCAAAAGTCCTGACAGAGAACTTGCGCAGGAAATAGTCCGCTTCGTGGCGGGCCGGCGCAGGTGCATCGACGGGCATGGGTTGGGGCGTGCTGCGAACCAGCCAGTAAGTCCCGAAAGCGAGCACGCCCATCAGGACCACGGGCAGGTAGAGCGACAACTGCTGCCATGTGTTGCGCAAGAAATTGATCACCGCGCAGCTTCCTGCAACAGTGCCGCATACTTGCCGCTGGCGACCAGCAGCAAGTCGCACAACTCCCGGACGGCACCACATCCGCCAGGTGCCTGCGTCACGTGGTGCGCCATCGCCCTTACCTCGAGGTGCGCATTGGGCGGAGCACAGGACAGGGCACAGCGCTGCATCACAGGCAGGTCCGGCCAGTCGTCCCCCATGGCGGCGGCCTGACTCCAGTCCAGACCCAGGGTCTTCAGCGTTTCTTCAGCAGCCAGCCGCTTGTCGTCGATCCCATAGTGCACGTGCTCAATACCGAGCGCCGCAAGGCGCAAACGCAGCGGCTTGGAGTCACGCCCGGTGATGACCGCCGGTGTGATGCCGGCACGCTGGAGTAATTTCAGTCCATGGCCATCCAGCGTGTGAAAGCGTTTGATTGTTTCGCCGGTCTCGCCAAAATAAAGGCCGCCATCCGTCAGCACGCCATCCACGTCGAAAAAGACCAGCGCGATGCCTTGCGCCTGAAGCAGGAGTTCTGGCGGGAAGTTGAGCCTGGGTGTCATATCACCTTGGCCCGCATCAAGTCGTTGCTGTTGAGAGCGCCACACAAGCGCCCGGCCGCATCAACCACCAACACACTGGTAATGCAACGATGTTCCATCATTTCGGCCGCCTCGACAGCAAGCGCATCACGTGCGACCGTGCTGGGTTTGGGGTGCATGACCTGCTGCGCAGTGGTGTTGCGCAAGTCGATCCCTTTCTCAACCAATCGACGCAAATCGCCATCGGTAAAAATGCCCAGCACCTGCTCGTCGCCATCCACAATGGCGGTGGCTCCCAGACCCTTGCTACTCATCTCGCGCATCAACTCGCTGAAACTGGCTTGCGGCGCGACTCGGGGAACCGCATCGCCCGAACGCATCACATCGCTGACATGGGTCAGCAACTTGCGCCCAAGTGCGCCACCTGGGTGGGACCGGGCAAAATCTTCCGCCTTGAAGCCGCGTGCATCGAGCAAGGCAACCGCCAGTGCGTCACCGAGCGCAAGCTGCGCTGTGGTGCTTGCGGTGGGTGCCAGATTGAGCGGGCAGGCCTCCTTCCCGACAGCGCAGTCAAGAAAGATGTCGGCATGACGGGCCAATGTAGATT